>URMK01000041.1 GCA_900548905.1 uncultured Lachnospiraceae bacterium
GGAACCTTGCAGCACCGCCGCCCCAGGGAAATGCAGGGGAGGGGGATGCCGCAGGGCACAAAGGGCTGCCTGAACTGTTACCGCAGGCAACGAGCCAAAGCAGGCCTGCCTAGCCCTGGCGGCCGCTGACTTTTCATTGCCAAACAGAATTACAGGAGGATTAAAAATGGAGAACCAATTGTCAAGAAACGAAGCCTGGGAGCTGCTTACTGAGTATACCAAAACCCCCGCGCTGCAGAAGCACGCGCTGGCTGTGGAAGCGGTCATGAGCCATTTTGCCCGGATTAACGGAGAGGATGAAACGGCCTGGGGCGTAACAGGGCTGCTGCATGATCTGGACTATGAAAAATATCCGGAGGAACACTGCAGCAAAGCGGCGGAAATTATGAAGGAGCGGGGAATCGATGACTTTTATATCCATGCGGTCTGCAGCCATGGCTATGGTATCTGTTCCGAAGTGAAGCCGGAAAGCAGGATGGAAAAAGTACTTTTCACCGTAGACGAACTGACGGGGCTGATCAATGCCCTTTGTCTGATGCGTCCTTCCAAAAGCGTTCTGGATTTGGAAGTGAAATCCGTAAAGAAGAAATTCAAGGACAAGTCCTTTGCCGCAGGGGTAAACAGGGACACCATCCGTACCGGCTGTGAAATGCTGGGAATGGAACTGGATGATGTAATCCGGGAAACGATTGAAGGGATGAAGGAAAACGCCGAAGCGCTTGGCCTGAAAGGGAACCTGTAATCGCTCATGCAGGCATAGCATGAGGCCGGTTTCCTTCCGCCTGCTGTCTGGACGCAAGGATACCGGCTTTATGCGGCTTTCCCAAAAACCCCGGATTCTGTTTCAAAGCTTTTCCCTGTTGGTCTCCTCTTCCCCGGTTTCGGCTTCCCCTGTTTCCTCTTCCCCGGTCTCGGCCTTATCCATCTGCGCCGCGGACAGCTGCATCAATTCCTGTGTGCCCTGCGCCTGATAGGCCGGTATCTGTACCAAATCAGAAAGGTTGTCCAGTACCTTGTCTTTTCCTCTCCGATTCAGCTTCTGAAAATATTCCGTAAGCATGGCTATTTCCGGATCCGTCCCGGAGGCATATTCTTCCATTCCCAAAAGATAAGAGGGTGATATTTCAAAGATTTCCGCCATTTTGAGTAATGTCGCCTTTTTTATATTGGAAACTCTTCCATTTTCGTATTTTGCTATGGCCGATTTCTGAAGCCCCAGTGAATGGGCAAGTTCTTCCTGGGTCATATGCTTGTCCTTCCGCAGCCGGCGTATGCGTTCTCCTAATTCCATCCCATATTTCCCTCCGCAAATCATAATTGAATGAAGCGATGCAGCTGCCATAAAACAGAGCCCCGCCGAAAGGAAAGGGCAATAGGCCGGCATCCGGTCCGGCAAAAATGGCAAGGCTGCTACATTTTCATTGTGTCTTAATATTACCATTACTTTTTGTACAAGGCAACAATAAATTGTTTTTTTTGCATAAAGTTTCTTTTTAAGACATTTTTGTTGTTGACTTTGAGATTCAGCTATGGTATTCTAATAGTGTCTTAACAAGACACAAATAAAAAAATAAATTCCTGTTATACAGGAAAAGGAGGACATTTTTATGTCAGATAGTAACGAACTGGAATTACAATCTCTTTTGGAGGATAACCGGCATTATCTGCTTCAGGGATATGATGTAGTCAACAATCCCTATCTCAAAACCGAGGATATCCAGATGTCCAATACCATTCTGGATAAAAATAAGCTGAGTGAGAAATTCCCGAACAACAGCTTTTATACCTATGTTAACGGAAATGAAACAGGTTCCGTCACCGAAACCTATGCGGGAAGCACTTTATACGAAATGGAGTCCAGCTTTGGAACCAAAAATACCATCGCCTACAATTCGGTGGCTCTCAAAGCCAGCCTTTCCGTGAATTACCAGACCGGCAACTCCATTCTGGATAACAATATTTTTCTGAAGCAGTATCAGGCACATGTTCTTGGCCGGATATATTCCAAAGGGGATGTGGCGGACTTACGCAGCTGTCTGAGCGATCATTTTCAGGATGATTTGGAAAAGATGGAGCCCAAAAAACTGTTTGCCAAATACGGCACGCATTTAATCCGCGATTTCAGCGTGGGCGGATGTATCACGCTGGATATGCGTTACGACAACCATTCCAACAAAACCGTGCAAAAGGTCTCTGCCGACGCTTCTGCCGCATACGCGGGGCTCAGCTGTGATTCCTCAACGGACGCATACAAGAGCGCCGTTTCCTTTTATGAAAATGTAAGTGTCAAAATCTGCTCTGTGGGGGGCGATCCTTTTTCCGCATTCTCCGTCAGTGATTTTAACAGCCAGAATAAAGCCTGGACGGATTCCCTGGCCCAAAAGGCGGTTCCGTTTAAAATTAACGGGAACGGAAGTCTGCCTGTCTGGGAACTGACCAATAACGCAGCACGAGCCAAAGAATTGGAAAAGGCTTTCTATCAATATAATATCGACGTTCTTGACAATGTCAAAGCCAACATTCCATTTATAACGGATCTGCGTGTGGAAATCCGCAGCAACGATAACGTACGTTCGGTCTGTCCGGAAAACTGGTATGTTACCCAGATGAATCCGGGTACGCCATCCGCCTATGATATTGACCTGAACAAAAAAGCCGGCGGAAAGTATATCTATCTGCTCTACCGTTTCGGCACCACCCAAAAGGACAGAATTACCGACATCAAAATTTTGATGGGCCGCAATGCAAATATCAACGGTTATACCAAAATTGACGCCGATTTGAATAAGGATGCCGGCGGTGAATATATCTATGTGGCCTATAAGAAGGAAGACGATAAAACCAAGGATGGGATTTACGGCCTGGGTACTACGGAGCAGGCATTCTTTTCGGATAATTACTGGAAGCCTGCGAAAGATCAGAACAACAGTATTCCTGATTTAAACAAAGGTGCGGGAGGCCTTTATATTTACCTTTTGACCTATCGGGAAAAATATCTGGATGAAATTGAGAAGGAAAAGAAAGAACTGCAGAAAGCAATCGATAGTTTGGCATAATGCCTGAACTCAGGTAAGGTTTTCCCCGGGGGCTGCCGCCATATGGCAGCCCCCGGTTTGTCAGGGCCGGCAGGAAACCGTCATTTACTGTTATGGATTATAGGGCTGAGTTTCTTATACACCAGCATCGTAACAAGGGATACAATACCGCCTTTTAGTATGTTCATAGGCGCTACCGCAAAAATAACAAGCGTGTTCACGCTGTTGATCGCCGGGTTGATTGCATGACCCATTTCAATTATGGAATCCAGGGGCATTCCATAAAGCTCCGCAAATTTAGGGAGCAGGTAAACCGCGTTAAAGGCGGTGCCGAACACTGTCATGATCAGGGTTCCCACGATGCAGCCGATCACTGCATTTTTCTTGTTTTTCCGGAACAGGTAAATGATGGAGGCCGGAAGGAGGAAGGTGCAGCCGATAATAAAGTTTGCCAGATCTCCTACAAATGCGGTGGACGTGCCTTTGAACAACAGCTTCAAAACGATTTTACAGAATTCTATCATGACGGCGGCTACTGGTCCGAATGAGAATGCCCCGATGAGGGCCGGCAGTTCGCTGAAGTCCATTTTATAAAAGCCGGGAGCAAAGGGGATCGGGAAATCCATCACATGGAGAACGGCGGCTATTGCGGAGAATACGCCGATCATAGCAATTTTTCTGGTAGTGAGGGTACGTTCCTTCACCCCGTTTTTCTTCTTTTCCATTTTCTCCACCACATAGGCGATGACTACCATAGCGGCTACCAGGCCCAGAAACTCCAGTACAAAAATAAAATTTTCCGTAAATGTTGCTGCTAAATTACTCATAGATACTCTCCTTTTCTTTTTCCCTGTTTGGGAATTGGTAAGATGAAGGAAAATTCTTCTGCCTTTTCATAAGAGGGACGCCCGGGGTTCCATGCGTTCCGGAGGATATGGATTCCTGCCGAAGCGGACAAACCGGTGCATCCGCTTTTGCTCCATGCCCGCGAGGATAGTGCCGCGGGAATAAAAAAAGCCCGGAGAACCAATTTCCCCGGGCAGATATCCAATCCATAGAACAAAGCGGTATTCCCCGTTTACGGGAAAAGGAATATACCGGTCTTTCCTCTCATGATTTTTCTTCTTTCATCCAGACTTTACTGTCGGTTCCGGATTCTTACCGGAATCAGCCGCATTATGCGGGTCGCGGACTTATCTGCTCACGCAGCTTCACCGCCGGTAGGGAATTGCACCCAACCCTGAAGAACTTTACCTTTATGCAGTTGCCGGCAGGTTCCTTTGCTGAGGAAGCTGCTCTTTTGATACTTTTGGTAACGGTTCAGTCCCTTCACAGTAACTGCCAAAATCCATACTACATCACCTTCGGCGATTGATTTTGGCACTCATGAATCATTTCCTTACGGCCAGGGCAGCAAGTACGCCGGCCTGACTGAATCATTACACTTTTTTATCATAGCAGGATTTCCATAAATGTCAACCGTGTTTTTCTTCCTCCAATATAAGGAACCCGTTTTTATCCATCTCCTCTTCGTCAGCCGCAGGCATTTGTGTGATGTAATTGCGGTATCCCCTGCAGCCGGTTATTTTCCGGTCTGTACCGGCAAAATTGAACAGGAAATAAACCCGGCGTCCTTTCAGGAAACGGACTACGCATTCCACGCCGTCCGGAACGGCAATGCGGCCGGGAAGCGGGCATACGCGGGAACAGACCGCGCGCAGGAAGCGCTGCCAGGTTTCCTCCGGCATATCCGTTCCCACGTAGTAGGCTTTCCCTGCTCCATACTGGTTTTCCGATATGACCATGGACCCCTGTTTGTAGTCCTCCCGGTATACGCCCAGGGCCTTCCCTGTCCCGGAGAGCAGTTCGCTCCACAGGCCGTCCTTCACGGTCAGCACCCCGCCCCCGTTCTCCGGCTGTTCTTCCCCGTCCTCTTGCTTTCCGGGAAGGGTGAGGGTATAGGTCGTATGGTTTTCTTCAAAAACGGGTTCCACCTCTTCGACACATATCCCGAACACATCGGTAAGGCCGGCCGGCAGCGGCTGGGTATAGCCCACATTATCTTCGTTTTTGACGCCGGTGAGGAAGGTGGCGATCAGAATGCCTCCTTTTTTAACATATGCACGCAGTCTGTTTATGGCAGCCGCATCCAGCAGGAATGCCGCAGGGAGCAGAAGGACCTTATAGGTCTCCCAGTCTGCATGTAAGGAAAGGACGTCCGCATTGATACCGATGCGTTCCAGGCTGTGATACAGCTTTTTTGCATAATCAAGATAGGTAAAGCAGGGATCGTTCACCGGTTTGATACGCAGCGCCCAGTGGGTATCATAATCCAGAAGGATCCCCGCCTGTGACGGGAAAGCCGCCTGTTCGAGAGGCTCCAGCTTTTGTAACAGCGCCGCCGTTTCTTTCATTTCCCTGTAACGTCTCCGGGGAATCCCGTCCATATCCACAATCGCATAATTCAGCTGCTCCGCCCCATAGGGAAAGGTACGGTACTGAAAATGCAGAAGCGCCTGCGCCCCGTGGGCAAAGGCCTGGACGACGGCCTGCTTTAACGCCCCGGGATTTGGCTGCAGCCTGCCGGAGCCGCTGAGACGGTGGCCGCCTCCCGACATAAATTCCAGCACCCAGAAGGGGGCCCCTTCTTTTACGCCCCTGGCAAATGCATAGGGAAAGGAGTCCACACGGGCATTGCGCAGCCCCGGATAATAGTCAAAGGCATAGCAGTCCAGCGCCTTTGTGCTCTTATAGTAGTCTATGCTGTTGGTAGCCAGCCCGGTAGCGTTGGTGGTGACCGGATGATCTGTGTATTCCCGCAGAACAGCCGTCTGGATATTCTGGAACGCGATCTGGCTGTCACTGGAAAAGCGTTCGAAGTCCAGACGTACCAGGGGATTTTCGTAAAAAGCGTTTATCAGGTTCTGCGCCCCCGGCTCGATGGTATTGACCGGCGGGGTAATTTGATCAAAGCTCTGATATTCCTGGGACCAGAATACGGAGCCGCTTCTTTGGTTAAAGGTTTCTATCGTGCCGTATTTTTTCTCCAGCCAGAGGCTGAATTTTTTCCGGCATACCGGACAGGTACACCGGCCCGTCCCCTCCTGGGCCGGTTCGTTATCAATTTGAAAGCCGGCCACATAGGGATTCTTCCCGTAATGTTCTCCCAATCTGCAGGCGATACGGGCGCAGGCCTCCCGGTACCGGTCGTTATTATAGCAGTAATGCCTTCTTCCCCCGAAGGGTCTTACCACACCCCGGTTATCCTGATACCGGATTTCGGGGCAGCCGGTCACAAGCCAGGCCGGGGGACATGCCGTGGGGGTGCATATAATGGTGCGGATCCCGGCCTGCCCCAGCGTTTCCACCACCTCGTCCAGCCAGTCCGGCACAAAACGGCCTTCCTCCGGTTCCAGGCGGCTCCAGGCAAATTCCCCCATACGTACCGTATTGATTCCCGATTCCTTAATCAGGGTGAGATCCCGCTGCAGTTCGTCTTTGTCTTTCTGCTCGGGATAATAGGAAACGCCGTATAACATCCTTTTTTCCCTATTCCTTTCCTGTAAAATAAATGACATTTTCTTCGTTTCGGGGTACCATTCCGTCAAGCTCTATGACCACAATGCGGTCCGGCTCCCGGGAATCGGCTTGTATCTCTTCCGGCAGCCGAAGCCGCAGGCCATTTTCCCCCTGTTCAAAGAACAGTTCCTTTTCCTCCCCGCAAAGGGTGCAGCGTCTGACACCGACGCCCGGATCCGGGAGCAGACGGCCTGCAAAAGCCCCGGTATCCAGGATATGCAGATAGATCCGGTTGTCACGGAAGGTGGTTCCATACACCTTGTCCACCGGTTCAAACGGGCCTCCTCTTGTACCGTAAATGCTTTCGCCGTAGCGGCCCAGCCAGCCGCCGATCTGCCGGATGCGGCTATGGATTTCCTCCGATACTTTCCCGTTTTTGTCAGGGCCTATATTCAGCAGAAGGTTGCCGTCCCGGCATACCACATTCACCAGCATACGGATCAGCCAGTCAAAATCGGATACCGGATCCTCCGCCATCCATCCCCAGCTGCTTCCGCTGCAGATGCACATATTTTTCTCCCAGGGGACGGGAATGATTCCCCCCCGGATTTCATGGGAGCCTTCATCACAGTAAAAATCGCCTTCCCAGCCGGAGCGGGGATTGATTACCGTTTTGGGGCTGCGGGAACGCACCATGGCATTCAGCTTTCCCGGCTCCCAGAACCAGGCGCTGGAGGTATCGCTCCCCTTGTGAGCCAGCCAGCCGCCGTCGTACCACAGGATATCGGGGCTGCCATAACGGGTGACCAGTTCTTCTACCTGATCGTAGCATTGTTTTTTCATCAGCGCCGCATTCTCCGGCAGGCCCTCCGGATCAAAATAGCCGGGAAACCGCCAGTCCATAGGGGAATAATAATATCCTACCTTCAGGCCGGCTTTTCGGCAGCTTTCGGTATATTCCGCCACAAAATCCCTGCCGGATCCGGTCTGTGCCGTGGTAAACTGCCCGAAGCTGCCCGGGCTGTCCCAGAGGGCAAAGCCGTCATGGTGTCTGGTAACCATAACCATATATTTTGCCCCCATTTCCGCCGCCATCTGCGCCCACTCATCCGTGGAAAAATCCCGGGGGTTGAATTCCTCCGCCAGGGCTTCGTATTCTTTTTCCGGGATCTGTTCATTAAAGCGCACCCATTCCCCTCTTCCCAAAAGGGAGTAGAGTCCCCAGTGCACGAACATCCCTATTTTGGCATCCCGCCACCACTGCATATCCTCCGGCCCCAGCTTCAGGCCGGGGACCTTTACCCCTCCCAGACTTTTAAAATTAATGCTGCTTTTCAGCATGGATTTCAGTTCCGCCCCTGTCATTTCCCTGGGTATTTTCTTTTCCATTTTCTTTTCCGCCTTTCCTGTAACCGTTCCGTCGCCATTTGGACCGGTCACTTACTCATACAACCAATCGAGGGTTTCCACACCTTCCCCCTCCAGACCAGCGTTCCGCGGGACAATAGGCGTCTCCTTTGGTATCACGCCCGCAACCACAAAAGCACCTGTGCCAAGGTAAATCTCATGGGTTCCCTTTTCGTAGGAAAAAGCGTGAATATGGACTGCCCTGCAGCCCTGGGCCTTTATCGCATTGGCATAAACCACAGCAAGGCCGCCTCTGTCATCCGCATGGGTATTGGTTTCCAGCTGAGGTACCTGCAGCCATTCCACCCCTTTGTCATCAAAATAACCAATCAGTATTTTGGAATCCCGGGCCAGGGTTATCCTTACGGTGATACCGGTAACAATGGCTTCGCCCATACCGAAACGGATTCCGGTAAGCCCCTGCAGCTCCGGCGCGATATTCTGGATCCGGCTGTCGCTGTCCGTAAACAGGCATTCCCCCTTTTGCAGGGGATAGGTTTCAAGCCCTTTTCCCTCCAGCGTGAAGGCCGCTTCCGGGAGTCTGCTTCTTTCGGCGTCCTCTTCCTCTTTTCCGGGAAGCCAGCCGTCTTTAAGCTTTTCCAGATTCCTTTTGAAATTCATAAATTCTTTTTCATATTCCGGAAGGCACTGCGTCCAGTGGCCGTAGATCTCCCCGTTGGGGAATGGGATTTTCCGCTGGGGAGTCTGCATGCTGTTGGCATACAGGTATGTTTTTTCCGTAAGGGCAGTCAGCTTGCGATACCAGGCCATCGCCTGTTCCCATTGTTTTTGTGCCTCTTCCAGATGGGTGATATCTCCAAGACAGGTATCGTCCATTCCGTATTTATAAGCCAGAATATGCATGGCGGCCCGGATCTTAAAGCAGTAAAACAGGGTCATGGCTTTTACCGCACTGCAGTCGTCCAGGATTCCTTGCAGCCCTTCCTGATCCGTGGCGGGAAACCGGGCGGCCTGTGCCGCACAGGCGTCTATGCGCCCGGTCAAGCGCTCCAAATCCTCCACCAGATCCCAGGGTGTTTCCCCCACATGGGGAAGGCCTTCTTTTTCTTTTCTCCAGTAGTCGTCCGGCTGTTCTCCCACGGCTGCCACGGAATGCCACAGTTCCCGGTTGGGGCGGTATTTTACCACATTGGTGAGCTGTGACATGGTCATCCCCAGGCTCATCGTCTGGCGGTTGCCCTCCGTGATCCCCACTCTGCCGAGGATTTTGGGCGCGCACAGACCCATGGCCTCCAGCGCTTTCAGTAAGCATCCCGCGCCTTCCTCCGGCATTCCGTATTCCCGGGCGAGCCTGCGTTTCCAATATTCCTGTTCTTCCTCCTCCGGCCTCCAGGGATTCCAGGCGTAACGGAACCATGCCTCATACCACAGCCAGTCACGGCGGAGCTGGGTGAGCCTTTTTTTTGTTTTATCCGGGGAATAAGGCCAATCCCAGTAAAACAGCGGATACAGATGCAGTCCGTTGGCCCCAAGCCTGGCGCTTCCTGCCTGGACACATTTTTGGATAAATCCGGGCGCCATGAACCGGAAAGGCTCCAGGTTGGCCAGGATATGTACGTTCATGATATGGCTGCCCCCAAGGGCGCTTAAGTTCCGGTGAAGCTGCTGCCAGTTTCCCCTGGGCAGATAGGTGGTCAGGCTCTCCCCGTTGTATTTCCACATGGTATACAAATGGGAATATTGGGCCGATGCAGCTTCCATGGCAGCCACCGGATCGCAGTCATGGCCCCGCAGGATGACCGGCGGTTCTTCCTTCAGCCCGGCCTCCTGCGCCCCCTGTTTTACAGCGGGAATAATCGTTTTGGCAAACCAGTCCGTTTTATTCTGCGTTCCCCGCAGCGCTTCCCCAAGGCAGACCATCAGGCCGATGTGGGGGTAGGTCTTTATAAATTCCACAATGGATTTATAGGTGTAATCCGCCACCAGGGGATGGATATTGCTTTGGTTTTGATCCAGTCCGTGGGCCCGGGCAAAAGGCAGGGAAATATGGATGTTATAAAACTTCAGGACCACCCAGATCCCCCTTCTGTCACATTCGCCGGTGAGCCAGCCGAAAAGCTCCCTGTTTTTTTGGTATTCTTCTTCGGTCACCTCCAGGGCCTCCGGATAATCCGGCACCTTCACCAGGGAAGCAAAGGGGTGTCCGCTCCAGATATAGAGGACATTGCAGCGTTCCTGAAGCATCCTGTCCAGTAATTCCTGCCACATTCCCTTATCATAAAACCAGGGAAACCGATCCGGGGTGACGGGGTATTCATATGTATGCCTCGGCGGCTCCAGTTTGGTTTTCTGAAGGCCCACACAAGGCCCCCGCAGCTGAAAGGCCGGCGCATCATAGAAGCTGAGATCGGCCGGCAGTTCCTTTTCCGCCCGCAGCAGCTCCGCCAGCTTCAGGCAGCCGTACAGGGCGCCGGATGCGCTTCCCCCGCAGACCACAAGCATTTTCCCGGGTACGCGCTGCAGATAAAAGCCTTCCCCTTCCGGCTGCCTGCGATGGAAGCAAAGCACTTCTTCCTTTTCCAGCCAGGTCATCAGTTCCTCTTCCTTACGGATTCCCACGTAGATCTTTTCACCGGGAAGCAGGCGGTATTCCCATGGATGTTCGGGAATCTTTGCCCACCGGGTGACATAGCCGGTTTCCTCCAGTGCGCTGCATACCAGTCCAATCCCGAAGGCGATCCGGGGCGCTTCTTTTTCCAGCTGCGTTTGATCTCCAAGCAGAGTAACTTCTCTTTTTCCCATAATTTCCTTTCTCCCTTATAACGGCCCGCACAGGTTTGTGCAGTGAATGCACAGACCCGGCCTACCTGCCATGAAAGCTTCCTTTCACATCACTCCAATACCGCTCCGCGTGTTCCAGAATTTTGTCCGCATTTTCCCTGGACATGGGGCCAAAATACAGGAACAGGGCGTTGCTCCCGTAGCGGGCCACAAGCTTATCCAGCCTTTCCAGCCACTCGTCCACGCTGCCGCTGTATACCTTGACCCAGAGGCCTTTTCCGGCTGCCACGGCCTTGTCGTAAATGGGGTACCATTCCTCAAAGGTGCCGTCCGGCCCGTAATCCCCGCTGGTCCACTGCAGGGCGTCGATTTCTTCGATCTCCATAATGGCATCCAGATGACGGACCGCATCCGGGCCGTCCAGATGGTAAAGGGCATGGTTCAGCTGCCTTGCCTGCCCGCGCAGAGCCTCCTGCACGAATTCCCGGAACTGGCCGGGCGAGATCATGGCGGAGAAATCACACTGCAGTTTGGCAATTTTCCCTTCCCCCCAGATCTGGAAAACGGTATAGCAGGAGCTGTCTTTTCCGTTTTCCTCCTGCTTTGCCAGTTCATAAAAGGCGTCGTAGTACCGGAAATACAAATCCTGTACCTGGTTTACCCGGCGCAGCAGCTCCTCCGGTTCGTCCATCATGTCAAAAATGGTATTTTCCGCTCCCCGCATAGATACCAGCACATCCAGGTTTTCCATTATATCCGGGATTCCCACATAGAAATCCCCTTCCGACAGCTCACATACCCGCCGGAAAACCTCCATGTGCTTCTGAAACCATTTGTTTTCCGGATCGAAGGTGAGATCCGGATAATCCAGCCAGTCCTCCACAAATTCCTGGAACCATACGGTTTTCATGTCAAAGAGGATTTCACTGCCGAGGTAACCGGCCATGGATCCGGGTCCGAAATCCACGCTCAGGTTGGGAAAGCTTTCCGCCAGAAAATCGTGGGTTTCACAAAAATAGCGGAACCGTTCCACTATCCGTTCCGGGTTCCAGTATTTATCCTCTATATCCACGGATTTCATGCGCGCTGCTTTGACCTGGTCCGCCGCTTCCGGCTTTTCGGCGATAATGCTCATCAGGGGCCTGCCCGTGTTCTCCCGTTTCCAGTACTTTTCCCATTTCTGTTTGGTCTCTTCCCAGTTTTCCTTATATTTCATTTCCCTTTTTCCCTTTCTTTTTGTTCATACAATGCCAGCTTGCAATAAAAATCCTCCAGAATCAGTCTGGGATCCACGCTGTTATACACGCGTATGGGGCGGCTGCGTTTGGTATGTACATAGGTCATATCTGCGGTTATAAGCGGCGCACAAATCCAGTCAAAGCAAAACCGGTGTTCATAGAGGAGGAGGCCCGGCGCGGGGGAATCCCCAAGCACCCAGGTTTCCCCAGTCCGGAAAGGGCTTTTCCGGGACGCTTCCTCCATCTGGCAGGAAAGAAGCTGCTCAAACAGATACCGTCCCAGCCTGCCCTGTGGGAATACCCGGTATTCCAGCTCCGCAAAGCTTACCGGCATCATTTCGTATACGTTTTTGGGTACCTGCCACAAAGGGATGGGGGAGGAAAATACCACATTGGCGGCGTGGATATCATTCCCCAGGTTGAACTCCGGCCCTCCGTCTGGATATTGTCCCCCTCCGATCCAGATGACCGATAGCCGTCCTGCTATGGCGGGTTCCAGCAGATAAGCGCTGGCAATATCCGTGAGCGGCCCCAGGAAGGTCACAAATAAAGGGCGGTCATCTTCCCGCATGGCCTCTCTGATAATCAGCCTTGCACCCTCGGAATCCACAGGCACTCCCGGCCCGGGAAGCGGCCGGCCGGCTCCCCGGAAAAGAAGATTTTCTTCCGGGATATCCATCAGGGAAAGGATCTTTTGCAGCTCCCCGAAGCTTTGCTCCATGCTGTCCGCCGCTCTGTCCGTCCCGAAATGGGCGGCTATCAGCCCCACATTATCAAAGCGGGGGGAAAGCAGGGTCTGTACTACGGCAAAGGGATCGTCCGCCTCATTTTTCGCATCCGTATCCGTGATGACACGGATTTCTTTTTCCCGCGGCACCTGAAACCGGTAATTTTGGTATCGCATTCTTAATTCCTCCCTTATGGAACCGGCACAAGCTGTTCCAGTTCTTGTTTCATGGCCGAAAGCGCTTCGTCCGAGACTTCCGCAAACGGAGAACGGGCTATCTCTTCCACTATGGTTCCCTCTCCCTGGAAAGGAATCCCCGTGGCTGCTTTCGGAAAATGCCGCACAATGATTTCCCTTGTTTCCGGGAGGGATAGCAGCTCATTTAAGTTGCTGTCCATCCCGAAGCGGCGGCGTATGGCGGGATTGGGCCGGTAGGTGAAGAGGTAACTGCCGGCCTCCACCGTCGCCCATGCATCCGTCCCCTCTTCGCAAAACAGAAGCTCTTTTTCCTCCGTATAAGCATCGTCTCGTTCCTGCCGTATCACGGAGCCGGCCCCTCCCGGCAGCACCAGCTTTGCCGAAGCGCCGAACGGCACCGTAAACCGGAGCCGCAGCATGCCGTCCTCCTGCAGTTCCCAGCCGGAGCGGTAGGTTCCTGCCGGAGTCCGCAGTTCCCCCTTTACGAAGTTCAGCCTGTAATCCGGCCGGGGAGACAGGACCGCCTTTCGAAAGCCCGGCGCATCCTCCACGGGATTGATACCTGCGGCATACCGGTACAGGAAGGAGGCTATGGAACCATAGGCGTAATGGTTCAGGGAGTTCATTCCCGTGCCGCTGACAGAGCCGTCGGGCAGCACCGAATTCCAGCGTTCCCATACGGTGGTCGCTCCCATTTTCACTTCATACAGCCAGCCCGGGTACGTTTCGTTCAGCAGCAGCCCGTATGCTTTTTCCGTATAACCGGAATCCGCCAGTGCCGGGCACAGATAGGGTGTTCCGACAAATCCGGTATTGAGCCGGAAGGCATTTTCTTTCATTTTATTAAAAAATGCCTTTTTTACCGATTCCCGGAATGCATCCGGCACCAGGCCGAAGGCGGTTACCACCGCATAGGCGGTCTGGGTATCCACCGCAAGCCTTCCCGAAGGGGTATAGTATTCCCGGAAAAAAGCCTGCCTGATCTCTTCCGCCAGTGCCGCATAAGACTCCTGCTCTTCCTCTTTTCCCAGGACGCCGGCGGCTTTTGCGGTAAGCAGGGCGGAATAATAGTAGTAGGCGGTCGAAAGGAAATAAGGATCCGTGCTTCCGTACACCCCGCCGTCCACTTTCCCGTCCAGTGCCAGCCAGTCACCGAAATGTCTGCCGGTACGCCACAGCCGCCCGCCGCCGCTTTTCTCATCTTCTCCCCGGATATACTCCACCCAGGCTTTCATGCTGGGATATTGGGCTTTCAGCACATAAGGGTCCCCGAAGTGTACATAAACCACCCAGGGAATGATGGTTGCCGCATCTCCCCACGCACAGGCGCCGTTTAGCTCATAGCGGGACATGGGAACCACATAAGGCACGCTGCCCCCGCATTTTTCCTGCTCCAGGGCTAAATCTTTTAAAAATTTCAGATAAAAAGCATAGGTGTCGCTGTGAAAGCTGGCCGTATCCGCAAAGATCTGGGCGTCTCCCGTCCAACCCATCCGTTCATCCCGCTGCGGGCAGTCGGTGGGCACATCCAGGAAATTCCCCCGCTGGCCCCATTTTATGTTGGACAGCAGCCGGTTCACCATAGGCGATGAGGTCTGCAGCGTGCCGGTGTCTTCCATCGCGGAGGATATCACGCAGCCGGTAAAATCCTCCGGGCTGACGGTCCCGATAAAGCCTTCTATTTTTACATAACGGAACCCGTAAAAGGTAAAGTGGGAACGCGCGGTGCCGGGTTTCCCGTCCGAAATGTAGGTGTATTCACATTTTGCCGTGCGCATATTGTCCCGGTAAAAATTCCCGTTTTGCAGGATTTCCCCGAACTGCAGACGGACGGCGATCCCCGCCGGCTGATTAACGGAAAATTCCATCCAGCCCACCATATTCTGCCCCATATCCAATACGGTTTCCCCGGCCGGTGTATGAAGCAGGGCCGCCGGCCTGAGACGCTCCCCAATCACAAGGGGAGGGCTGAGTCTGGGAGTGAGGCGCCCTGTGGATAATCCGGCTTCCTTCACGGGATAATCGGTCTCCCCCTGTCCCCTCTCGTCGTAGATTTCCCCGTCATAAATGCTGTCAAACAGAACCTTTCCCTTCCGCACGGCCCAGCTTTTGTCCGTGCCGATTATCCGCTCCTCCCCATCCCGGAAAAAAAGATGGAGTTCGCCGATAAACGCGTATTCCTCCCCATGGCGGGGCAGCTTCGCCTTCAGCCCGTAGGGGCCTTTGTACCAGCCGTCTCCCAGAATGGCCTCCAGCCTATGGACACCTTCCGCCATTTCTATTTCATAGGTCTGGTACTGCAGCCAGCTGTCATAGGCATGAAGCCCGGGCAGAAGAACCTCTTCTCCTATTTTCTCTCCGTCCAGGTACAGCTCGTAAACCCCCAGGCCCAGCGCATAGAGGCGGGCGTACTTCAGGGGCTTTTCCACCCGGATTTCCTTCCGGAACACCGGATGCTCCTGCTGGGAAAAGGTCTGGGTTATGAACACGCCTTCCCAGGCTTCCCCCTCTCCTTTGGCGGTTTCAAACCAGGCAGGTGCGCTTTCACAATAATCTCCGGCATCATCCCATACCTCCACCTTCCAGTAATATCTGGTCCGGGGCTGCAGACGGACAGGCAGCTCATGGCAGATGCTGTCAATCTCCTCCGATTTCCCCGAATCATAGAGCAGCTCTGTAAACGATTCCTCCTTGGCCGCCGTCACTCTTGCGGCAGTCTGCCGGCGCCCCCGGCTTTCCTCCACCACATAGGAAATCCGTGCGCTGTCCATGGAAAACCCCAGCGGATTTTCCATCCGGTTCGTGCGCATCCTTGTTATCTTCATTCTTTACTCCCTTCCCGGTAATTGCCTTTTTCCCTGAAAAGCCGTTTCACCACGTCATAGGAAAGTTTTTTCCTGCGCAGCTCATCCACAACGCCTTTGTTGTTCATGGTCCGGGGCCTCGGCCCGAACCATTCTTCACTGACCCGGGTATCGCAGAACTGCCATAGATACAGCCCATTGCAGCAGTCCAGCCCGAAAACCCCCCGGATCTGCTTTTCCAGCGCCTCCGCCTGGTAATCCTCGCTCCATTTTGTCCTGCGGTTGTCTCTCCAGCCGTAAATGGCACCGGCGCCGATTTCCGATATAAGAAAGGGAACTTCCCCGCCGCATTGCTCCCGGATCCAGTCATAGAGATCCGCGGCAAATTCCTCCGTCCTTCTGTCATGATACCATTCGGGATAGATATTGTATGCCTTTACCTCCGGTGTTTGTATCGTCAGATCCAGCTTGAACCGGCAGCTTGCCGTGGCCCTCGGACGGCTTGCATCCAGTTTGCGGATCAGCGCAAACTGTTTTTCATAGCAGGAGGCACCGTAGGGGGTATGGTTGGCGCATTCATTTAATATTCCCCAGATATAAATGCTGGGATGGTTATAATGGGCGGTTATCATCTCGCGGATACAGTCCTCGCACTGCTGTTCAAAAAGGGGATTGCACATCTGCTCCTCCGAAAGCCCCCTGGCATGGTTTTCTTCCCAGACCAGGATCCCCAATTCATCGCATAAATCCAGGAACCTCTCATCGTTGGGATAATGGCTGGTTCGGACGGAATTTGCCCCCAAGTCCAAAAGCAGGTTCAAATCGTAATCCATGGCCGCATAGGGGATGGCGCAGCCGAACAGCCCGTGATCCTCATGGCGGCAGAAGCCTTTGATCAGAAGCGGCTTATCGTTCAGCAGGATTTGGTTTTCCCTGACCTCCACAGTCCTGAAGCCCACCCGTTCCAGGCAGTCATCCACAGCCTTCCCCTCCCGGAGCAAAACGGTCCGGACCATGGTGAGGCAGGGGTTCTCCGGGCTCCAGGTTTCCGCTTGCAGGATATCCGTTTCCAGGCAGGCCGTCCGTCTGCTCCCGGGCGGAACCGTCAGATCCGGCAGGGAATAGCAGGCCTCCGGCAGGCTGACTTTAAGTGTCCCGCAAAAGGGACGGTCCGCCGTATTATACAGAGAAGCCTCCACCTTGGCCCTCCAGCCCTCCTTCTCCCGTATGGGGGTAATGTGCACCCATTCAATAAAACAGTCCGACACCGATTCGAGCAGCACAGGCCTGGTGATACCCAGATAGCTTTCATAATCGTTGGGAATATGAAGGGTGGACTTTTCAGAATAGCGGTTGTCCGCCACCACCTCCAGCCGGTGGCAGCTTCCCGGCTCCAGGCTGTTTATCACCAGTTCAAAGGGGGTATAGGCATTGTAATGGCTGCCTGCCGGCACACCATCCACATATATTTCCGCCGTATGGCTGATTCCTTTGAAGCACAGCCGGATATGGCCGGAGGAATCCCGGGGTACCTCAAAATCCGTCCGGAAAGCGGCTTTTCCCCGATACCGCTCATATCCGGGACAGCATTCCACACAGGAGGGCAGGGCTATCTTTCTTTTGCTGCCCGCGTTCTCCCCCTCCAGCGCTTCGAATTCCCAGAGCCGTTCCGTCAGCTCCTGCTGCGTTCTTATAGTTGTTGTTTGAAATGTCCTGATCATGGTTCTCCCTCTCTCTTCCTGTATCCGTTACAAGCTGCCCTGCCGGCTGCCGTTACCTTTCGGCAGACCCGAAAAATTCCATGGTAATCGTTTCCCTCACCCCCGCCTTCAGGGAAAGGGTTCTGCGGATTCCCCGGTATTCCAGGCAGATATTTCCCTGCCGCGCCGCCGTGAAACCGGCTTCCCTCAACTCTCCCTCCTGCCAGCGGATGTCCGCACGGATTCCCCCTCTGGCTGTAAGGCCTTCCACGCAGCCGTCATCCCATGCCTTTGGCAGGCAGGGAAGCAGGCGGATTTTCCCGCCATGGCTCTGCAGCAGCAGTTCGGCGATTCCCATGCTCAGGCCGGTATTGCCGTCCAGTTCATAGACCTCCATAAAAGAACCGGCCCCTCTGGTGGGCGGATGCATGACCAGGAGATTGGGATGGGTTAAGGTTTTCTGCATACTTTCAAGATGGAGGGCGGCAGCCTCTCTTTTTTGCAGTCTGGCGCTGTAAAGCAGCAGCAGGGAACGGGCCCAGCCGGTATCCTCCCAGTTTTCCTGCGGATACAGCCGGCACTCCAGGCTCTTCCATGCGGCTTCCGCCAGCTCCGGGGTCCCCTCGGGCGTGATTTGGGCGTAGGGGAATACTCCCAGCAGATGACTGGTATGCCGGTGCTGGGGATCGGCCGCCGGCCAGGAATGCTTCCATTCGGCCAGTGTTTTGTCCGGCAGGATCCGGTAGGGGAGCAGGCGGGGAAGGATCGTTTCCGTCCGCTTTTTCAGCTCCCTGTCCTTTTCCCCGGCTTCCGGCAGCAGCAAAAACAGTTCCAGGAACTCCTCCAGAAGCTCCCGTATCATAAGGATTTCATAGGTACAGCCGTTGGAAAAATACCGCTTCTTCCCGTCCTTCAAAAACGCATTTTCGGGCGACACGGACGGGCCGGAACTATAATGTCCGTCCTCCTCTTGGAACACATATTCGGTAAAAAATTCCACCGCCTCGCGGATCACCGGATACGCATGCTCCCTGGCGAATGCCTCATCGCCGGTATACCGGTAATATTCCATATAATCGGAGGCCTGCCAGATCCCTCCTGTGGGGCAGGGTGAAATGGTGCGGGACCAGTACGGGGCGGAAAAGCCCCAGGCATTGGACACCAGATCGGCGCTCCAGCCCTTCCGGCCGTAGCTTTCCCGGGCGCTGATCCGCCCGGAAGGAAGCAGCAGCTCTTCCATCCATGTAAAAAGCGGCCTGCGGCATTCCGGCAGATTTCCCGGCCCGCTCAGCCAATAATTCATCTGGGTATTGATATCCAGATGCATATCGCAGGTCCATCCGATACGGCAGGCCACATTATCGTTCCACACTCCCTGGAGATGGGCCGGCAGGGGCGAATCCTCTCTTGAGGCGCATTGCAGCAGATATCTGCCGAACTGGAAGGACAGGGCCGAAAGAGACGGATCCGCCTTTCCCCTGCGCAGGGCGGATACTCTTTCATCCGTAGGGATCCCTGCGGCCCTTTCCTGTTCCTCCCCGGTTCCAAGACGCAGACAAACCCGGCCCATCCTGCTTTTCACATCCTCCATGTGCGTTTTCCGGATCCGGTCATATTGCTCCGGAAGCCTCCGCCTGTCACAGACCGTATTTTTGTGCCTCCGAACCCGGATACCTGCTTTATCCTCATAGTCCGTTTCCATCCACAGTCCTATGAGAAGCCGGCTGCATCCGGCAAAGGTTATCCTTTCATCCGTGCAGGAAACCTCCCCGTCCTCACACCAGACCCGCACGGTGCCTGTGAGATCCACCCCGCAGCTTCCGTCACTGTGCAGCGTTTCTCTCGCCTGTACCAGAAAACGGTACTCCTCCCCTGCCTTCTGTGACCGACAGGGATTCTCCCCGCCGTCCACCCACAGCATGCCGGTCAGGCTCTGCGGCTCACTCGTCCTTACTTCATAGCAGAATACCTGATCCGGCCAGGATACAAACGCATTCCTCTCCACCGTTTTCCCTCCCTGCCGGTATTGCATGGAAAACAGCCCGTTTTGCAAATCAAGGCTCCTTTGGTATCCCAATATGTTTTTTCCTTCGTCATCGAACACAATGTGCAGCTTTCCCACCGGAAGATTGGTTCCATAATTTTCCCGGTTTCCCATGAAAGCAGAGGCTTTTTCCATAGCCTCCTCCTCTTTCCCTTCCTGCAGGAGGGCCCGCATTTCCCGGAAGGCCATGGCCGCCCCCTGTTTATTATTCTCCCGGGAAGGCGCCCCGGAAAAGAATGTAAGCTCCGATAAATCCACCGTTTCCCGGGCCGTGCCTCCGTAAACGACGGCTCCTATCCTGCCGTTTCCCAAAGGGTATGCTTCCTGCCATCTGCCCGCCTCCTGTGCGGACCATATCCTATCCTTCATGTCTTTCGCTGCTCCTCCTGGATTCTTTTCCGGGTTTGGCGTGCTGCCTCTGCGGCCAACCCCCAGGAAGGGCCGCAGGGGCAGCACGCCAAACCCGGAAAAACTTCCTCTTGCTTGACTTTGCCTTTTATTCTCTTTATTATGATTGTAAATGGTCCGGTTCTGCCCGGACTGCCGTAACACCGTAAAGTAAAGGCGGTTGGAAGGGGGTTTTTATGTATCAGGCTGTTATTGTTGACGACGAACCGGTCATCGTATCGGGCATCCGGGACGCGCTGGACTGGGAAGGCTTCGGCTTTGAAATTGCCCTGGCCTCCACCAGCCCTGCCACAGTGCTCCGGTTTCTGGCCGTTCATCCGGTGCATCTTCTCATAACCGATATTTCCATGCCGGAAATGGACGGCATCGCACTGATCCGGGAAGCCAAAGCCCTCGTTCCCCTGCTTTCCGTCATTGTCCTCAGCGCCTATGATAACTTTGATTATGTCAAAGGTGCCCTCCGCTATGGGGCGGAAAATTATCTGTTAAAGCCTCTTTCTTCCGATGAACTGAGCGATTCCATCCGCAACGTGGTCTCCCATGTTAAGGAACGGGAGGTTCTGAACCTGAATTACGGGGGAACCATGCTCACTTTCCGCAGCACCTTTGTGGAGCAGTGGCTGAAAAATCTCCTGACGCCGGAAACCCTTCTGGAACGGGCCGGGCTTCTGGGGATCAATCTGGAAATGGACAATTATACTGCAGTCATCTTCAGCGCGGATAACCGAAATGCAGTTTCCATGTCCCAGTTCTTTGATTTTCTGTTATCGCTGCTGCCCGGAAGGCTGCTGGCCCATTTTTACTTTGAGATGCCGTACCGTCTGGTCTGTATCTTTTCCAGACTGAGTCCTTCCATGGATATCCGCTCCTTTATCCTCCATCTTTTGGCTCTGTCCGAAAGTATGGGCATTTCCATTTCCGCCAGCATGGGGGATACGGTTCCCTTTTACCAGTCCGTCTGGGAAAGCTACCGCCAGGCCTGCTCCACCCTCTTTTGCAGCTGCTGCCGTGTGCCTTTCGTCTCCCATGACGATTTCCTGGAGGAGGAAATCGTGCAAAAGCTGCAAAAGCTGCTGGAAAAGGGAGGTACGGATGCCTTCTGTGAATACTATCCGGACCTTTACGCGCAGTACCAGCCCTTCTGCTGTTCCGTCACCCTTACCTCCTGCCTGCTGCTTTATCTGTCCGCCGATCTGGACGAGCTTCCGGAAAAATATCCCGGGCTGGCGGGATTTCTGCTTCCTTTCCCCGGCAGAGAGGAAAATGCGGACAGCCATTGTTCTTATATTAAACGCCTTGCGGAGGAATGCACCGCCATAAAAAGCGCTGCCAACCAATCCATGTATCCCTGTGTGAATGCGGTCATTAAAACCATTGAGGACTTTAAGGAAAAGGATATCTCCTTAAAAACCCTGGCAGCCCGGCTGAATGTGTCCCCTTCCTATCTGGGAACTGTATTCAAGCAGCAGACCGGCTACTATTTCAACGACTATCTCACGGAAGCGCGTATCCGGTATGCCGCAAAGCTGATTGAAACCACGGATATGAAAATGAAGGATATCGTGGAAAAGGTGGGCTTTTCCAGCCAGACCTATTTTAACCGGATGTTCAAACGCTTTTTTGATGTGTCTCCCGTTACATACCGGCGGGACAAAAAAGTCAAAAATCCCACTGCAGGCAACGGGACATCAAACTTGAAATGCCGTGAACGGCGGGGTATTTGACCCTCGCGGCAGTCGCCAAATATCCATGACAGCATGGCTGTCTGGCTCGTTGCCCGCGGGAATAAATTCCTGACGATTTCAAGAAGGGGCTGTCTGCACAGCCCCTTTTTTGGTCTTATTCGTAATCCTTAACCTTCTCCAGTGCATTATTCCACTCTGTGGTGTAATATTCGGTTATCTGATCCAGGCCAAGCCCTTTGGCGTCGGTCACCATGGTCTGCCACAGGCTTTCGAATTCCGCTTCATCCTTGGCATATACCATCTGCCAGGAATATTTCTTTACAACCTCGCCGATCTGGGTTTCTATGATCTGCTGGTCGTCGGAAGGAATCTGGACCATATTCACGGCCTGGGTGGATTTGCCCACCATATCGTTTGCGTACAGGTATTCCGCAAGGGTGGTGGTTCCCAGCCATTCGTTCACCTCCACCTTCATTTTGGTTTTGGTGGCGTCTCTTTCAATGGTAGCCGGCCAGTAACGGTAGCTCAGGGTAAATCCGTCTTCCAGCTCTGTAGCCGCCTGCGGCCCCAGGGTGTTAAAGGCATATACGCCGTCCTGGAAAGCGCCTCCGCCCACTTCCTCGGGCATAAGCATTTCCGTTTTCTGGTCAACAATATCCCAGTTTGTTATGACAGGTTCGCCGTCCTCCCCTTTTTCCCAGGCCACGCCTTCCGGCCCGTTGGTAAGGTATTTGCAGACTTCCAGGTCATATAACCAATTGAGGAATTCCAGTGCCGCATCCGGGTTCTTGCAGCTCTTGCTGATTCCGAAATACCAGTTACGGCCTATTGTCTGATCCGGCGCTTCATAGAGTTTCATATCCTTTGCCACAACGGATGCATAGCCGTCCGGATCCTCTTCGTTGTTCACATGTCCCGCATTGGGATCGTTGTAGGTTCCGGTAAGCCAGGAAAACCAGGAAAACATAACGCGGCCGGAGCTTAATTTCGCTACCATTTCATCGTAGGTCTGGGTCATGGCATCCGGGTCCAGCAATCCTCTCTGGTTGGCATCAAAGTAGAATTTAAGGGCTCTTTTGTAAAAGCTGTCATCGGCAAGAAGAGACTTTGTCTCATTGGTGATAATATTGGTTTCCATCAGTGTGGATACATACTCCGTATCGATTCCGTACATAAAGGAAAGGGTGGAGATTTCCAGTGCGGTATATTTATCCCAGTCCGAGAACAGGGAGAAGCCGTACACTTTTTCGCCGTCCGGTGTTGTGGGTTTTTCTTTTACCATCTGTTCCACCACATCCAGGTAATCCTCCAGCGTATTGATTTCCGGCTTGCCCAGTGTCTTGTAGACCGACCACTGGAGCAGGGGTACCCAGTTGTATGCGTTATAGGCGGTGGGCCCGATTGCGGTAGGCATGATATAAAGCTTGCCGGTGCCGCCGCTGGTATAATCCTGGGAATACTTGATCGCATTCTGGTATACTTCTTCCCCGAAAATGTTAGGCAGCTGATCCTGATATTCATCCAGAGGCAGAAGCATACCTGCATCCATAGCCAGCTGCGCCTGATCCAGCCCCTTGAAGCCTATAATGTCAGGAAGTTCTCCCGCCACCAGATACTGGCTCAGTTTGGACTCCACTTCATTTCCGGTGGGGTCAAAATTAATCTTCATGTTCAGATCTTCATACAGCTTCTGCGCTCCCCAGCCCTGCCAAATGCCGGATTCCCCGGTCACGGACTGCTGGACAAACGCGCTCAGGGTCACTTCCTCCCTGCTTGCTTCTCCGCCTGCTGCCTGCGTTTGCCCCTGTGCGGCGGTTTGTCCGCCTGCCGTGCTCTCCGCATTTTTGCCGCAGCCGGCCAGTGTGCCGACAGCAAGTATCGCTGCCATTGCCAGTGCCAATCCTCTTTTTCTCATCTTTCTTCTCCTTCTGACTTTAGTTGAAATGGTTGTGAATGATACCTACCCTTTGACGGCTCCAATCATGATCCCTTTTACAAAGTACTTCTGGAAGAACGGATACACCAGAAGTATGGGCAGGATGGTGACTATGGAAATGGTATATTTGATGGTTAACGGCGACAGCTGGGTCGCCAGGTCGGCATTCATGGCCGACGGATCCTCTCTGGCTATCTCCGCCAGTGTATTGGCTTCATTCAGATAACGGTACAGCACATACTGCAATGTCTGCAGCGCTTTATCCTTGGTATACAACACCGTATCCATCCAGTTATTCCACTGCCCCACCGCGGAAAATACGGAGATGGTGGCGAGGATAGGTTTGGAAAGGGGAAGGATGAGCCTGAAATAACGTACCAGATATCCGGCCCCGTCTATTTCCGCCGATTCCTCCAGGGAGGCGGGCAGGGATTCTATGTAGGTTTTACAAAGGATCAGATTGAACGGTGTCACAATCCCGGGAATGATATAGACCCAGAAGGTGTTATAGATACCGATAGTCCTGTAGGTCAAAAACAACGGGATCAGACCTGCGCTGAAGTACATGGTCACCACCACAAAACGATAAAAGAATTTCCTGCCCCAGTATTCATTTCTGGTGAATGCATAGGCCGGGAAGGACGCTGCGAATACCGTGAATATCGTACCCAGCACCGTTCTCGCAATGGAAACGAACAGGGCCGGGGGCAGTTCCTTTAAGGTTAGCACCCTGACGTAGTTCTCGAAATGGATTCCCTGGGGGAACAGGGAAATCTTGCCGGTAATGACCAGATTATTATTGCTGATGGTGTTGATGAAAATATAATAAAACGGAAAAATACACACCAGAGTGAACAGGCCGAACACAATGCTTATAAAAATATCAACCGCCCAGTCCCCCGCACTCTTTTTTCCAACTCTTTTTCTCTCTTCGGCTTCTTTCTTTGCCATGTTTCCTCTCCTCTCCTGTTTCCGGCCTCCCCGGAAAACCAATATGCCTGCCGCAAACCGCCTTAGAAAAGGGCGGTGCCCCTGATTTTCTTCGACAGCTTATTCGCCCCGAATACAAGAACCAGACTGATGATGGATTTCCACATGCCGATTGCGGTGGCATAGGAGATATTCCCCTGTACCAGGCCGTTTCTGTATACATACAGGTCAAGCACTTCTATAAAATCCTGATTCATGGCATTGGAAAATACCAGGTACTGATCGATTCCGTTGTTGATGATATTTCCGATTTGCAGGATGAACATAACAAAGAAGGTGGGAATCAGGTGGGGGATGGTAATGTGTCTGATTTTGGCAAACCGTCCTGCCCCGTCAATATTTGCCGCTTCATAGATTTCCGCATCAATGGAGGTAATGGCGCTGATATAGACAATGGCGCCCCAGCCCAGCCCTTTCCAAAGATGATAGCCCAGCATCTTAAGCCACATATGGCTGCTGCTTGCCAGATAGTTAACCGGGGATTCCATGATTCCCATGCCCACCAGCAGATTATTTAAAAGGCCTTCCGTGGACAGAAGGGAATAAAACGCGGAATAAACCAGGACCCAGCTGATAAAATTCGGTATGGTGGTCAGCGTCTGCACCGCTTTCCGATAGCGCTTGGAAGGGATTTCCATGAGGAAAATCGCAAAAAACATCGGCAGTATCATAGCGACCAGATACAGGAAGTTGATTCCCAGCGTATTGGCCATAACCCTTCCGAACTGTGAACGCAGGACGGGATTGGCAAAGGGCATGGTAAACCACTTCAAACCGGTAAACGTACAATCCCAGATGGACAAGCCCGGTTTGTAATCAAAAAAGGCATAAATCCACCCCAGCAGGGGCAGGTAGGAAAAAATAAAAATTCCTATCAATATAGGTGTGGTCAGCAGAAACAGACGAAAACCGGCTTTTTTTCTCGGGTTGACTCCTGCTTTTACTTTTTGGTTATTTTTGCTCATTTTCTCTGGATACCCCCTAATCCTATTTCACTATTGTCGCTCTTCATGTCTCTATTATGGGGTGTAAGTGTTTACATTGTATATAGTACTTATTTTAAGTTTTTGAAATAATTGCAACTATCTGGTGAAAAGTGCCGGTGTTCCGCCTTCCATGCTTGCAAGGGGTGCACGGATCTGTTTTAATGAAAAAAAGACCTGTATCTTAAGGAGGCGGCTATGCAGAAATTACGGAAATTACTATTGCCCAAAGGCTTCTATACGAGCATGTTCCTGTTGAGCGTCATTATATTGGGTGTTTTTTCCCTGTTCAGCGCCATGATTGCCGGGAGCATGGCACAGCGTTATGAAAAAGCCCAGTATTTCAAAAATTATGATTATGCGCTGCAGAGTATTTCGGAAACCTTTGCGAACAAAATCCTTGATTTTCCCAATGGGATTGCGCTTAAAATCACCGGGGGCACCACCCGATGCGACGAATCCATCTGCCGCCTTCTGGAAGCGCGCGATTATGAGGAGATAACGCCGGCTATAAGAAGCAGTGTTATCTCCGTGCTGCATTCCATTGTCCAAAACGATAATTACCTGACCGGCTTTCTTCTATATTCTTCTGAGGAAGGGAATCTTTACTATTACAGCCGTCTTTCCTCCCTTACCTACCTGCCCCGGACACCCGACAATTTTTCCCAACTGGAACCCTTCACAAGGCAGCTGCTGCCGGATGAATGGCTTTCGGAAAGTTTTACGGAAAACGGGATCCAGAAGCCTTCCGCCCATCTTTACGGTCTGACCGGAACCCTGTACCGCAGTGCAAAGGAACCGATCGGTTCCCTGATAGCCCTGTATTCCGCCTCAGAGCTCACCGGCGTGCTGAACCGTTACCCGCTGGATGAAGACAGTACCTTTCTCATCACCGGTCCCGATAACCAGCTCCTTTTCCGTTCGGATCCAACCTTCGCCTCGTCCCTGCCGTCTGTGGTTTCGGATGCGGATATCCCGGTTTCGGATTCCGGATCTTTTCCCGCCCTGCTGTCCCTGGAGGGGAGCCGTTATTATGTATCCTCCCTTCCGAATAAAAACCATGCCTTCTGTGCCTACTACCAGATTCCGGAAAACAGCCTGCCTGCCAACTACACGCTGTCCCTGATTTTCATTCTGTCCGTCTGCCTTTTCCTGGTATCACTCTGCATGTACCTGGTTACCTGTTTTCTCGGGAACAAAAAGGTAAACAGCATCCGGGAAGGCATGAAGCATATCGGGGCCACCAATTTATCCTACCGGATCCCGCCCACCAGAGGGCAGGATGAGTTTTCCCAAATCATATCCGGCTTTAATCACATGTGTGATGCGCTGCAGGAAAACGTGGAAAAATCCTATATCTATGAACTGCAGCAGAAAAAATCGGATTTATATGCCCTGCAGACCAGCATCAACCCTCATTTCCTCTATAATACCCTGGAAATCATCCGGGTACAGCTGACCCAGGGCAAAAATGCGGACGCCTCCCAGATGATACTTCTGCTCTCCAAAATCTACCGTTCCCAGACCAATCGCAGCATGTATGTCTCCATCGGCGCGGAGCTGGAAGCCTGTGAAAATTTTATGGTTCTGTATCAGTACCGGTTCCGGAACTTTGAATATGAATTCGACGTGCCCTCCGGGCTGTTACCCTATGGCCTGCCGAAAAACACGCTCCAGCCGCTGATCGAAAATTACTTCGTCCACGGAATTGATCCGGCGCGGGACGATAATCTTTTTACCATCATAGGAAGCTCCTTTGTTAAAAATCAGGTGGAATATATCTGCCTTGAGGTATCGGACAACGGCCTGTGTATATCCCCGGAAAATCTGGAAATCCTGCAAAAAAAGCTCTCCGGAAGTATTTATGCGGATAACCGCCATCCCTCCGGATCCGCGGAACAGTCGAATGTGCAAAAAGAAGGGGGCTTCGCTCTCACCAATATCAATAACAGGCTGAAAATCGTGTTCGGCAGCGACAGCTCCATGAACCCCTCCATCCCTGCCGACGGTACCGGATTTTCCCTGAGCCTGGTTTTTCCGAAGCGGCTTCCGGTACAGCTGGAGGAGAGCATGAACCGGACCGTCATGGAGGAACGAAGCGGGACCTCCCCTGCAAGATAGTGCAGAAACGGCATAATATAAGGCAAGACAATCCCCTTTTTCCCTGTTACTCTTTAGCTAAGGAACTGTCACAAAATAAGTGTGACAGTTCCTTACGCACCGGAGAACTACAGGGCGGAAAAGAACAAAAAGGAGAGGTATGTCTATGAAGAAATATACGATGGGAGTCCTTGGGCTGGGGGAAGGAAGGAGCATTATATCCGCTGTTTTAAACAGCCCCTTCTGGGTACTGGGCAATATCTGTGATTTGAACGAGGCATTGTGCAGGGAGCGCTGTACGGAATTCGGCCTGAAGCGCTATACTGTGGATTACCGCAAGATGCTGGAGGACGCTTCCATTGATGTCATCGGCATCTACACACCGGATCAGCTGCACGCTTCCCATATAAAAATGGCGCTGGAAGCAGGCAAGGATGTTATCTGCACCAAACCGCTTATGGTAGATTTGGAGGAAGCAGGCGCGCTTCTGGAGGTTCAGAAAAAAACCGGCAGAACAGTCTTTGTAGGGCAGAGTTCCCGGTATTTTGAGCCTGCTGCAAGACAGAGACAGGATTATGAGGAAGGAAAGCACGGGGAGCTTATATCGGTGGAAACACACTATATCAGCGATTCCAGATGGTTTCTCGACAGAGACTGGAGCCGCCGGGAGGGGTTTTCCTGGATGTATAATTTCATGATCCATGCGGTGGATCTTGCCGTATGGTATCTGCCGGATATTGAAGAGGTTTACGGCCTTGGCGTGGTCAGCCAAAACACCGTCGAACGCGGCCTCAACGTTCCCGACACCCTTACCTTTCTGCTGAAAAACAGGGATGGACGGTTTGCCAGCGTCAAGGGTGTCTACACCGCGCCCACCCTGGGAAGCGCCGTGGAACAGTCCATCAGCTGTACGCTTCGGGGGACCAAAGGGATCAGCCGTGCCGGGTATCCCAAGCTGAACTATTATACGAATTTTACGCCGATACAGAAAACGGCGCAGTTACATGAATATCCAAAACTCCATGATTACTTTTTCCGGTTCGAGGCGGAAACCCACCATGCCGGGGAATACCAGAACTACATCGAGCAATTCGCCCGGGACTGGAACGACGGAATCACCCCGAAACCGGATCTGAAGGAAGGCATCCGCACCCTGGCCGTCATGGAAGCCATGGAGCGTTCTCTCCGGCTGGGAAGTCCGGTAAAGGTATCCCAGGTGCTTTCCGACAGGAATATCAGCCTTGACCGGTAGATGCCCGCAGCCGGCCGGGGCTGCGAAATCGGGTGTCGGGAAAGCGCGTGCGAAAAAATCCTTTTGACAGGAAAGAATGACGTATTCATGCGGTTTAAGAGCCTTTTTTCAGGGAAACCCCTCTGAAAAAACGTCATTCTGCCAATTGATTATCCGTCTGAAATTCTTTATTATGAGACAAAACATAGTGTATTACGTAAATAATCCCCGGGCGAATCAACCTGACGGGTATCGTTTACCTTTCTTATTTTTCGGCGCAGGTTCTGCTGTGCCACGTATTCTCAACTGCTGTCCGGGCGTATTTCCCGTGAGACAGTATTCATAATTCCTGCCGGTCCGGGCATTTATCTTTCATAGCTGCAAGGAACCCCCTTCATAGGGTTTTCTTTCTCCGTATCGCGCGGACGAGAATGGCAGTCCCGGATAGGGGAAACGGACCGGCACAGTCAAAGGAGGCATATCTTGCAAAAAAAGAAAGGAAGGAATGTAAAAGGAAAACAGCTGCTCAGACGGCCGGCTGTCTTCTGTGATCTGCTAAACGGAGGGCTGTTTCAGGGCAGACAGCTGATCCGGCCCGATATGCTGCGGGGAAGACCGGAGGTCCTGGGTTATTCCGGCCGCGCAAAAGGGACAAAGGACATCAGCCTGGAGCGGATCCCTGATATGATATATGCGGCAGGAACCGAAGAAGATTATCTGCTGCTCATGGATGAAAACCAGACGCAGACAGATTACACGATGCCCTTACGCAATATGCTTGATACGGCGTTGGCTTATATGCAGCAAAAGGAGCAAATAACACAGGTCCATCGTGAAAAGCAGGATCTCAGGACGGGAAAGGAATACCTGAGCGGCTTTGCAAAGCAGGACCGGCTGCATCCGGTAATATGCATCACCTTCTATCATGGGGAGACTCCCTGGGATGGGGGCACCAGACTCCATGATATCCTTCAGTTTCCGGAGGGATACGAAGAGATGAGGGCGTTATGTCCTGATTTCCCGATGAATCTGATACATGCCTGGAATGTGAGGCCGGAGCATTTCAGGACAGGGCTGGGGACGGTATTTGAATTGCTCCCCCATGCGGCAGATAAAGGGCGGCTGCAGTCCTATATCCGTGAGCATGCGGCGCATTTTGGAAACCTGACTGCAGAGGAATGTGATTTGCTGGAGGTGTTTATAGGAATGGGGAATCTGGGAGAAAAGGAACGGGAAGAATACCGGAATGAAAAGGGAGGTTATGATATGTGTACTGCATTATTGGAAATAAGAGAAGAAGGGTTGCAGGAAGGCCGTAACGAAGGAGAAAGGCTTATGCTGATTTCCATGGTCCAGAAAAAAATGGGTAAGGGGAAAACACTTACCGCTATTGCGGAGGAACTGGAAGAGCCGGAAACCGTCATTGAACCGATCTATGTATTAGTGATGGAAAACCCGGAATATACCAGAGAAGCCGTTTATAAGCTTTTAGAGGGATGAAATACCGTCAACCGCCTTTCTTCCTGAACTCTCCCGGGGTCATATGCATATGCTTTTTAAACATCCGGTTAAAAAGAGAAACAGATCCGAACCCTGATGCCAGCGCGGTATCCGCGATGGACAAATCCCCTGTTTTCAGAAGATAGCAGGCATACTGGATACGCATCTGCTCCACATAGGTGAAAACGGTCTGGTTAGTCATCTCCTTAAAATATCTGCACAGATAGGTCTTGCTGACAGCCACACTGTCGGCAAGCTCCTGCAATGTGATTTCTTCCCGGAAATGCTCTTCCATGTATGTAAATACCTGTTCCGCCCGCTTTCCGGGATACAGCGCCGCATTTTCGCTTTCCGCAATATGCCTTCTGCCTGCATAGCAGCGGTATAGATAAGACAGAAGAAGCGCCCCTTGCGCTTCCAGCACATTCTTCCATCCGGTTTCCCTTTGCTCCGCCTCCTCCCTTATGGAGGAGAAAATCTGATCCAATTTTCCATAGCCTTTTTCCGTCTCCCTGATTTGGTGGGAGAAATCTTTGTTTCTTTGAAAAAAAGGCTTCAGGGAATCCTGGTGATACCGATCCTTCCACAGCGTATCTGCGGAAAAAAGGATCACGGTCATCCGGATCGGTTCCTTATGTACGGCCAGATGCCTTTCCCGGTTATTAATGACAAAAATATCCCCCGGACCGATTTCATAAACCCGTCCTCCGATGATATAGTTCCCCGTTCCGCTTTCTATCCGGTTCAGTTCCAGACAGTCATGGCAGTGAAGCAGCTCCTGCTTCCCGGCTGCCGTAAAAACCTGAAGCCTGCTGCCCTCCTCAAACTGAAATTCCTCCTGTCTGTAGTCCATCCGCCCGCCCCTCATTCTGTACCGTCCTATTCCTAACCATTCAGATACCCGCTCGGTTCACCTTATCCCCCATCCCGTTCTTCCCGGACGATGATATCCACATTAACCGCATCCACAGCCTCCGCTTCCTGTCCCCGGATATCTATCCCGGAAAGGTACAGCCGTTCCACATTACGGAAAAACAAGCCCTTACGCCGCATTTCCTGTATTCCGCACATCATGGCAGGCAGTCCTGCCCTGGCAAACGCTGCATAACGGATCCGAACATCTTCCATGGTGATTGACTTGATTTTCTTCTCCGGCAGCCCATAGAAGAAAGCCCCGGCAATATGACAATCCGTACAATATATATGCCGGAAAACCAGATTTCCCACACAGGGCGTGCGTTCATCCACCGGAAGGGCCTCCTTCGACTGCACGTAATCCGAACGGCCGTCCGGTTCACAGAAATAAAAACAATTCAGCACAAAGGGTGTCTCCACCTCCTCCATACATATGTTTTCAAAAAGGATATCATCCACCACACAGGACATCCCCCTGCCCCGTCTTGTCTTAATCCGCAGCCCTCTGTCGGTATGACGGAAAAGGCAGTCACGCACGGTCACATGATGGATGCCGGAGCTGATTTCACTGCCGATTGTCACCCCTCCATGTCCGTTTTCCATAAAACACTGGCGGATTCTTATATAACAGGCAGGCATTGGATTTTCCTGCGCCTGTTTCCCTTTTCCGGATTTCACGGCAATGCAGTCATCCCCCAACGAAAAATGGCAGCCTGCAATTTCCACACCCTCACAGGATTCCGGATTCAGTCCGTCCGTATTCGGTGAATTTTCCGGATTTACAATTTCCAAATCATAAAAGCCCAGATCCCTGCAATAGCAGGGATGGATGCACCAGCTGGGGCACATGGAAAAACGAAGCCCCTGCACCCGGATATGCGTACAGTGCGTCAGAAACAGCATCCTTGGCCGGTAAGGCGGGCTTTGCCGGTTTTCCTGTTTCCACCAGGTATCCATGGCGGCGCCGCCCAGTATCCATCCCCTTCCGTACAGATTCACATTTTCCACCCCGCAGCCTGTAAAAAGGGCCGCGTACATATCGGCGGCTTCCCCTTCCCAGCTTCCCAGGGAAAAGGACTCCGCCCCTTCCCCGCATGGGTATCCGGGCAGGATGGGCAGCCGACCCGGCTGCCCGTCATAGAGAAGGACCGCCCCTTCCTCCAGCTCCAGATTAAGGCCGCTTTTTAAGAACAGACTGGTCACACGGTATTTCCCCTGAGGGATCCGTACCCGGCCGGACTTTGGGCAGGCCATAACCGCGGCCTGGATAAATACGGTGTCATCCTGCTCTCCGTTTCCTGAAGCCCCGAAATCCCGCACATTCAGGACGGCGGCTTCCGTCTCCGTATGAAAGCATACCTCTCCCCGAATCTTCCCATCCGCCCCTGCAAGCTGTAGCCGGTACTCCCTGTCGGGACACAGTCCGAACAAAGAAGTAATCACTTTTTGTGTGGTTCCCCATTTTACCCCATTGAGAAAGAGCGTATATTCATCCTCCAGCCGGTAAATGCCGCCGCATCTGATTTCCACCACAGCGCTTCCCGCGGTCAGCATCAAAATCACAAGTTCCATTCCCCTTCTCCCTGTTCCCTGTTACGGTCTGCGCAGTAAATGCGCAGAACCTGCCCGAACAGTTACAATCCATACACTACGACATGTTCCGTCTGCTGCGTCCCGTTGACAAAAAGCCTTTTCCGCTCTTCCTCCCAGACAAGCTCCGTAAGCGTATACTCGCCCCGTTCATAACCATAACCGTCGCCGCTGTCCTTATATAACGTAAACCGGCAGTCCGCCCCTGCATAAACGCGGTATTCCACTTCCGCCTCCGCCGCACGGGCCGTATTCTGTACCGCTCCCGTCATGGGAAGGATGCTTCCTGCTCTTACGAACAAAGGAATCCGGGACAGCGGTGCATCCGCTTCCACATATTGTCCTCCCCTGTACCGTTCCCCGGTATAAAAATCATACCAGTCACAGTTTTCCGGCAGATATACGGTTCTCGTTTCGGGTATCCCGCCAAGAACCCGGGATCCGGTCCCGTAATACATGGGTTCGGTTACGGGACAGACCAGAATACTCTCCCCGAACATATATTGATCCGCAATATCCAGAGCCCGTTCATCCTGCAGGAAATCAAAAGCCAGCATACGCAGGAAGGTTTTGTCCTCCTTCCACACCCGGTATGCCCAGGAATAAATGTAAGGAAGCAGGCGGTAACGCAGGGAAACGGCGGAACAAAGTGCGTCATAGAAGCCCGCTTCCCGGCTGTCGAAAAGCCAGGGCTCCCGCCTTACATCTGTTCCGTGACTTCTGAAAACAGGCAGGAATGCCCCATACTGGAACCATCTCACAAATAGTTCGCGGTACCCCAGATCCGAAAGCCCTTCTTCATAGTCCCCGTTCCAGAACCAGGGTTCCCCCTTTTTGACAAAGAAAGCGCCGATATCCAGCGTCCAGTAAGGAAAGCCGCTGGCGCAGAAATTCAGCCCCGCCGCTATCTGCCTTCGCAGCGTTTCCCAGGATGCATAAATATCGCCGGACCAGAGAATCACCCCATAACGCTGCCCGCCCACATAGGAATTACGTGTCAGGTTTACCACTCTTTTTTCATCCGAAACCTCTCTCTGCCCTTCGTAAATTGTCCTGGCATGAAACAGCCCGTAAGCGTTCAGACACTGCGCAGGCATATACTTTCCCGCGTCCCGTACAAAAGCGGTATACATTTCCTCCGGGCCGGGCTTCACTTTCCTGGCCCATTCCGGAGTAAAAGGCTCACTGGAATCACACCACCAGGCATCCACTCCATAGCGGAAAAGCCCTTCCTGTACCTGTTTCCAGTAAAGCTCCCTGGCCTTTGCATCAAAGGCGTCGTAGATTTCACTGGCAGGCAGCAGAAGCTTCTTTTCCAGGAATTCTTCATAGTCCCTGGTGCTCTTGCTCATATTCGGCCAGATGGACAGCATGAAATGCACATCCATCTCATGCAGGGCCTCCGTCATGGCTTCCGGATCCGGAAAACGGGACGCATCAAAACTCTTCTGCCCCCACATGCCGTCCTCCCAGGAACACCAGTCCAGCACAAGCGCATCCAGCCCGAAGCCCCTTTTCCTGAATTCCCGGGCGACTTCCAGAATCTCCTCCTGGCTTTCATACCGTTCCTGGGACTGGATAAAACCATAGGCCCATCTTGGCAGCATGACCGCTTTCCCCGTCAGAAGCCGGTAGCCTTTGATGATCGCATCCATGGATTCTCCGGCAATAAAATAGTAATCCATCTCTTCGTCCGCTTCCGTATACAGATACGATCCATACTGGGTATCCTGGAAGACAGCCGTGCTTCCCGTGGAAAGAAGAATCCCATAACCATTGCTGGACACCAGGAAAGGAATTGCAATTTTCAGATTGGCCTGATGCAGATACTGCACACTCCCCCGCAGATTCAGAAGCCCTTCCTCCGCCTGTCCCAGCCCGTACAGCCGCTCCGACTCCTGCCATTTTAAATGGAGGCGGGTATGATACAGCTTCCGGTCAAAAACCGAACCGGCTTCCCTGATGACCCGTTTTACCCCGTCTGCGGTTTCCACCTCTTCTACCTTTGTATTTTCATCGATCACTGTTTTATAAGAATCAAATTCTTCCAGCTCCCTGCTGTTTTCCTCCCTCTCTGCCAGAAGCAGACGCCCGTCCTTTTCCAGATAACGGATACTGCCCGTCCTTTTATCCACCTCCAGAACCAGCTTCTGCGTATTCAGAAGCACTTTTGTTTCCTGCTCTTCATACTCCCAGCCGTCCCAATCCTGCTCTTCCAGAATGCCAACCCCGCAGGTCCCTGCAACCGCATCCCTCTGCGTATAAGTAACACGCACAATGGATGGGTCCCGGGGCTTCAGACGCAGAAGCCCCCTCCGGGTCTGCAGAAACAAACCGCCGTCCTGCCTGTATATTCTTTCCACCACATCCTGTTTTCTTTTCACAACCTCAAGCATTGTAGTCCCCTTCTTCCTTTTCTCTCCGATGCTCCGTACGACCGATAGTATAGTTACCGGCCGGACGCCTGCTGCCACCACGTTTTCTTACGGTCTGTGCAGTACATGTGCAAACCTGTCTGAACATTTACCAATAATATTCATATTACCATTTTCTCATCCGTTTTTCTTGCACTTTCCTTTATAAAAATAGTATAATTCTGACATCACCTAATTTCGGACCTGATTCCGGAACCCAACAGGAGGCTGCCTTATGAACATCTTTTTACAATACCAGGAAATCGGAACCCGTCCCATAAGGGACATCCCTTTTTACATCTATCCGCTTCATGTTAAATCACCGGGCCCCCACGTCCCCATCCACTGGCACGAGGAACTGGAAATCATACTTCCCTCCGTCTCCGGCTGCCTGGAAATTGACGGGAACCGGCACCCCTTCCAAAAAGGGGACATCATGTTCGTAAATCCCTATGAACTCCACGCAACCAGCGTCCGCCAGCCCGGAGATGTCTGCCATATCCTCCTGCGTACCGACTGCTTCCAATTTCTCCACGATACCCCCTTCTTCTCCGCCACACGCAAGCTTATGGAAGGAGAACTCTCCTTTCCCTCCCTGCTTTCCCCCGGGGATCCCGCCTATGGCAGGCTGTTCCCCGCCGTATGCCAAATGTCCCAAATGAAGCCCCCGTCCGACGAAGCCATGGCCTTTCACCTGGCATCCCTTTACTTTTCCCTCCTCTCCGCCCTGCTTGCAGATAACCGCCTCCTCCCCTCCACCCCCGACGAACATGCCCGGTGTATCCGCTATATAAAGCAAAGCATCCGTTATATGTACCTCCACCTGGATGAAAAACTCACCATCCCCTGCCTTGCCGATACTGCCGGGTTATCCGAAGGCTACTTTACCAGACTTTTCAAAAAATATACCCACACCACACCCGCCCGCTTCCTCACCGACCTAAAACTGGAAGCCGCCTGCGTCCACCTCGCCTCCGGCTGCACCGTAACGGAAGCAGCCCAGAAAACAGGGCTGGACAATATCAGCCATTTCATCCGTCTCTTCAAACAAAAATACGGCATCACTCCAAAAGCCTATCAAAAGGGGGTTGTAAATTCCAGTCAATCCGCTAGACTGAAAGTAAACTTTAACCCGGCCGGTTAAACCTATTCAGTCAGGATGCCAATCCCCGGAAAATCCTGCGTATGCTCTTGTGGATGACAGACAGTTATATCAATGAGACTCGCAGACAGGGAAAACCGTTTGTGCTGGCAGAGATGATGGAGGATTTCAGCGAATGGAGCGATATGTTCCGCAGACTCGCCTACAGGGAGGAATATTTATGAATGCTGTCCAGATCAGCCACATTACAAAGGATTATGGCAGGGAAAAAGGAATATTTGATGTTTCATTATCTGTAAAAAGGGGGGAGGTCTATGGCTTCCTGGGGCCAAACGGCGCAGGTAAAACCACCACCATCCGGCATCTTCTTGGTTTTCTGAAGCCGGAAGAAGGAGAATGCCGCATTGACGGGATGGACTGTTTCCGTCAGGCTTCCCTCATCCAGAAAAATCTGGGCTATCTGGCGGGAGAAATCGCCTTCCCGGAGGACTTTACCGGCCGGGGACTTCTTAACTTCCTTGCGGATATGAAAGGGATACGGGACAGAAACCGGATGAAGGAACTGACCGATCTGCTGGAGCTGGATCCTTCCGGCAAAGTACGGAAGATGTCAAAGGGGATGAAACAGAAGCTGGGAATTGTAAATGCATTTATGGGAAACCCGGGAATTGTTATTCTGGATGAACCCACCAGCGGTCTGGATCCTCTGATGCAGAACCGGTTCATCGAGCTTATTATAGAAGAAAAAAAGAAAGGGACCACCATTTTTATGTCCTCCCATTTATTTGAGGAGGTGGAACGCACCTGTGAGAGAACCGCTATCATCCGCCGGGGGCGGATCGCAGCCGTGGAAAATGTGGAGAGTCTGAAAAAGAAGCGCTCCCGGGATTATATCCTCACGCTGGACAGCAAAGAGAGCGCCGATGCCCTGCAGCTGCCTGGTTACACGATTACGAATCGGCAGGGCGCCTGTGTCACCGTTGCTGTTAAGGGGGATATTCCCCGGCTTTTAGCTCTGCTGTCCGTCTGTCCGATACGGGATATGCAGATCCATACCCAGTCGCTGGAGGAAATTTTTATGCATTATTACGGAGGTGAGGACAAATGATTTCGTTGCCGTTATTAAAAAGAAATATGGCGCAGACCTGGAAAATACTTCTTATTCTACTGGCTGCCATGACATTATATACCACCGTTATCATTTACATGTATGATCCAAAGCTTGCCCATATGCTGGATGATTACCAGGACGCGCTTCCCGGAATGATGTCCGCTGTGGGAATGACCGGGATCGCCGGGAACCTGACGGCTTTCATGCACATTTATCTGTATGGCTTCATCATGCTCATTTTCATAACCGCCATAGGCATCGGCACCTGCGAGGGCCTGTTTCCCGGTGAGCTTGACATTCCCGTGTACCTGAAGCTGAACGGGGCGCTGCTGCTGTTTCACCTGATGCTGGGTGGAGTGGCCTTCCTGCCGGCGTGTATTTTTAATGATTCCAAATGGTATTTTTCTATCAGCGCCGGGCTTCTGGTCTTATTTTTCCTTTTCCGGATGCTGGGCAATATGGGAGGAGATTTGGAATTTTTCCGCTTTCTCACACCTTTTACCCTCTTTCCCGGCAGCGATATCGTGGACGGCAGGGAGGGTGTACTCCTGCGGTGCCTGAGCATGGCCGGCACCGCCATTGTGTTATATGGAGGAGGCATTGTATCCTTCCATAAGAAGGATTTGCCGCTGTAAGCTGCTTACTTACGCAAAGTTGGCAGCTGCCGCATGGCCTTCCCCCCGCTGCGAACTTTGTGTTACTTATTTATACCGGCCTCCACATCCGCCATTACCGGTATGGAAACCGCCGCCCCTTCCCGGGATACCGTAACCGCAGCCGCACAGGCCGCGAGCCTCATGGCCTCCTCCTGCGTCTTTCCGAAAGAAAGGGCAGCGATAAAGTATCCGGTAAAGGTATCCCCTGCCGCTGTGGTATCCACCGTCTTTGCAGGAAAGCATGGCTGTCGGAACTGCTTTTCACCGCTCCGGAACAAGGCACCCTCTTTTCCCAGGGTGAGGATGATGTTCATATGGGGATAGCGTTCCAGCAGCGTTTCCGCAATACGGGATGCCTCCTTTTCCCCTGTGATCTCATTGCCTTCTGTTTCATTGAGCATCAGCCAGGTAACCCCCGACAAATCCATTTCTTTCAGATGCCCGTCCATAGGCGAAGGGTTCAGCATAATCCGCATTCCCTTCGCTTTCCCCCTTTGCAGAAGATAATCCAGATTGCTGATTTCATTCTGTAAGAGAAGGATATCCCCTTCGGAAAAATCCTTTAACACCTCATCCATAAATGCCCTGTCATTTTCGTAGTTGCTTCCGTTGAACAGGATGATGCAGTTCTCTCCTTCCTCTGATACCTGGATCAGCGCATGTCCGGTAACCTCCGCACCTTCCCTGAGATAACGGGTATCCGCACCGCTGCGCTCCAGTATTTCCTTCAGAAAAAGCCCGTCCTTTCCGATGGTCCCCGCATGGAAAACAGCCGCTCCCGCCCGGGAAACCGCTATAGACTGGTTTAACCCCTTCCCGCCGGGAAAGCATTCATAGCTCCGGGAAGAAATTGTCTCCCCCGGCCTTACAAAGTGAGGTACCTTATATACTTTATCGATATTAAGTGAACCAAAATTCAGAATTTTCATATTTATACCAATTCCCAGGACTGGAAACCTGGAATTTCCAGCCTGTTCCCCTTCTCCTTTATTCTGCTAATTTCCGGAACAAATCCTCAAACAGGTTATCCCGGTTAATATGATACACATACCGGATAAAATGTCTGGTGGGATCAAAGCTGTAGTGATGGTCGTACTGGGGAATGGGGCTTGGTATCAGCTTATCCTCCATAAAATCCCCGTCCAGCAGCCAGGCAACCGCCGTCACATCCCATATCACTCTGGTCCAGCAGCTGTTTTTGCTGCCTGCGGCCCCCTCTTTTTCCGTATAATCCACAAGGTAATCACAAAGCTTGTTTTTGCCCCGCAGGAACATTTCCAGCTCTCCCGCGCCTGTGGCAAAAGAGGATACCACGCCCATGCAGGGCAGCTGTACCAGTGCCACGCCGCAGCCGAATACCACCCGCGCTGCCGCCACATCCTGAAACAGATTGAATTCTTTGTTATCCGGCCATTCCAGGGCATGTCCTCCCAGCCAGACAAGAACCATCCTGTCTGTGATTTCCGGGCGCATGAGAACGGCGGAAGCCACGTTGGTAATGGCGCCGATAGCCACCACATACAGGGGCTTTTCGGGAGTATATCCCATTGCCAGATCCGCCAGGTGGCGGGCGGCGGCGGACTCTATGGGAGTCTGTTCGTCCGGCAGATACTCTGTAGATCCTTTATAGACCAGCTCCTTATATTCCTCCTTTTCCAGCAGCGTAAGTATGTGCCGGATTTCCTGGTAGCTTTTTTCCATCCCATCCGCAGGCCCTGTTGATTTTTCATTAAAAAACGGCGCTGCATAAATAGCCTTTACATGCAGCTTATCTCCTGATTTCATGAGATACGATAACGCATACTGGTCGTCGATCTCATTGTAGGTATCCGTATCCAGCACCACGTCTACAGGGCCGGCCGGCTTGTTAAGGCGGCTTAATAAACCTGAATCATTTTTCATTTTTTCTCCCCTCTGCGCTCCCCTGCGCATATGCGGACAAAGCCGCACTCCCACCGGAGTCTGCGGGCAGTTTTCTTTCCCCTGCATTCCTCCGCATCACTATATTACGGTAACCGTTCAGACGGATCCGGGCGGCTGCCTATTACTTACCCATATATTATATAAGCTATCTTCCGGATTGTCATTTAAATTTTATGACTTCCTGTACCGGATTTTGTCATTGTGTAATAGTTCAGACGGCCCTTTGTGCCCTGCGGCATCCCCGCTTCCCCGAGTACGGGGCGCTGCCCGGTTACCGTGTGTCTGCACGAAAAAAGAACCATGGAGCAAGGCCTCCTTTCCATGGTTCTTTCCCGGTAAGCGTTCAGACAGCCCCGGACTCCTGTCTTCCCCCAATCCAATATAGAAGGTTTCTGCACCGACGAAACCTTTATCCCAGCATCATATCCAGGATCTCCCGATCCGTTTCCCGCATGCCGTCGCGTCCCAGCCGGGCTACGTTGGCAATGGTGGATTCCACGCCTTTTTTCACTATTCCGTCCCCGTCCACGAATTCCTGTCCGCTGCGGTACATATAACAGCCCAGGATCCCGGCGTCCACAGCGGATGCGATCTTGGCGGCGCAGGAGGCTTTCGCCCCATCACATACAATCCCCGACACATTAGCCAGTGTATTGACAATGGTATGGACAATTTCTTCATAACCGCCTCCCATGAGGAAAGCGATCCCGGCACCCGCACCCGTACCGGCACTGACCGCCCCGCAGTAGGCGGACAGCCTTCCGATGCCTTCCTTCAGATGGATAGCGGTCAGATTGGAAATAAGAAGCGCGCGGTACAGCTTCTCCCTGCCGGCCCCCATCTCCGCCGCGTATTCAATCACCGGGACGGATACGGTGATCCCCTGGTTTCCGCTGCCGGAATTGATCACCACCGGCAGCTCACAGCCGTTCATCCTGGCATCCGATCCCGCCGCCGCTTTGGCTCTGGCACGGATTTTTACATCATTCCCGTAAGCCGCCAGAAGTACCTTCCCCACATTGGCGCCGTAGTCATGCTTCATCCCTTCTTCGGCGATCGCCATGTTGTATCGGATCTGCCGCTCCAGCAGTTCCTTCACATCCGCGGTATCGGCCGTCATTGCAAAATCCACAATGCCTTCCATGGACAACGGGGACGTTCCCTCCTCCGGCTCCGTTTCCGGGCCGGGCGTTTCTTCTCCCCGGAGAATCTTCCCGTTCTTTTCTATCCGGACCACATTCGTGTGGGAATCCGCAATCCGCACCTTAGCTTCCTCTTCCTTCGCCCACACCGTGACCGTCAGATCAAAGGTACGGCAGCCCCCCGCCTTCTCTATCCGGATCTGCGTTTTCTCCATATATTCCCGGACTGCCTGCCGATCCGCCGCATCCAGCTCTTCCAGCAGCTCCAGCTTCCGCTCCGGACTGCCTGCTATAATACCCGCCGCGGCAGCCGTCTGTATTCCTTTCATACCGCCAGTGCCCGGCACAATAACACTTTTCACATTCTTAATGATATTCCCGCTGGCCTCCACCCGGATTGTATCCGGCCGTTTTCCCAGTACCTCGGCGGCAAGAGCCGCCGCATAGGCTATCGCTATAGGCTCCGTACATCCAAGGGCGGGCACCAGCTCCCGCTCCAGAATGCACAGGTATTCCTTATATATACTGCTATCCCGTTCCATGCTTTCCTTCCTTTTCCGCCGCTTACATACTTCTGGCCGTATCCAGCACCCACCGGATATGTTCCGCCGGCAAATCGGCAGGGATCGTGCAGTCCGCCCCCAAGAGGAATCCCTTCCTGCCGCAGGTTTCTATTAACTCTCCGGCCGCCTTACGGATCTCCTCCTCACTTCCGGAATAAAGGATGCCTTCCTTCCGGTTATCAAAACCGCCCAGAGCCGGTCTTCCCCCAAAAAACTGCCTGCCGGAGGGGATATCCATATCCTCTACATAAACAGCCCAGTTGATAGCCGCTGCTTCATAGTCCTGCCATACCTCCACCCGGTTCTTATCTCCGCCCCAGCCGCAGCAATGGAGGATATTATGCGAGCTCAGGGTATTGGCATAGTCGAGCACTTCCTTATCGGAAGGTGTAACCAGGCGGCGGTACTCTTCTGCCGTAAAACGGAAGGTTTCCGCATTCTGTACACAATAGTAGATGCCGTCACAGCCAGCCTCTTCAAGCAGGCCCTTTACCAGCGCTTTTGCATCCCGGGCAATCACGCTGCAGGCATACTTCACGGCCTCCGGATCCGCCTTCATGCATTCCATCATTTTTTCCCAGCTCGTCTGCAGCCGAAAAAAAGACAGAGGGCAGAACACATTATAGAAAACACAGCATTCCCCGTCCACGGCCTTTACTATAGCCGCCGCACGTGCGATCTGTTCCCGGATAAAGGGATGATCCGCCCCCAAAGGCTTCATTTCATAAAGCTGTGACACATCCTCCAGCTTCTCCAGCGTTTCATTGGGATAACCAAAATAGCCGTCACACATGATTTTAATAAAATCCTGATCCGTATCCCGGTACCATTGCAGATGGGCATCCACACAGGCCTGGCCCTCCGCCTTGTCTGCGGGAAAATGAAACCAGAATGCAGCCGGGACATGATCCGTTTCCCGGTTTTCCAATGCAGACAGAACTCTCTCTTTTTTATTCATATGATTTACCTTCCTCTCTCAGTCTGTACTTTTATTATAGAAATCCCCGCGTTATCCTTCTATATCCTATTCCACCAAAAACTGTGCAGATTCAATCATTTTATATTTATGCAAATTCTTTTTGCCAGGCAGGCATGCATAGATTATAATAAAGGGCAGATAACGGAAATGATCTTTGGAGGATTCCTATTATGAAAAGAAAAGAAAAGCGAGTTTTAACGCCCGCGTTACTGTTTGTGCTTTGTCTGGTATTCTGTGCAGCCGTCCCCCTTCCTTTACGTGCGGCGGGCATACCGGGGGCGGATGCCTCCCCGGCCGGCGCCGGAACCTCTGCAGCAACGGCGGCCGCCAATCCCCAGGCTGACCGTGTCACCTATCAGGAAGGATTCTTTTACGAGTCCCTGAGTGAAGCGGTTAAGGAACGGATAACCGGGATTTCCTATGGGGAAGGGTGTATTGTTCCTTATGAGGACCTGAGGTATCTGCAGGTATTGCACATCAATTTCCAGGGTCTTCCCCAGGTGGGGGAAATCATATGCAATAAGGCCATTGCCCAGGATTTGACGGAGATTTTCTATGCGCTTTATACAGCCGGCTATCCCATTGAAAAAATACGCCTGATAGAGGAATACGACGGCGACGATACTTTATCCATGGAGGATAACAATACCTCCTGTTTCAATTACCGGGTGGTTGACGGTACCTCAAGCCTGTCCAAGCATGCTTATGGTATGGCTATTGATATCAATCCCCTTTATAATCCCTACGTTACCTATCATAATGGGAAAAGGAGGGTCTCCCCGGCCGCCAGTGTTATCTATGCGGACCGGAGTCAGGATTTCCCCTGTAAAATTGACAAAAACGACCTGTGCTACCAACTTTTTAAGGAATATGGATTTACCTGGGGCGGCAGCTGGAAAACCATGAAGGATTACCAGCATTTCCAGAAAAGCCTGCCCGCAGACTGATCTTTGGGAGGAACCTATGGACATTCAACTGCATTATGTGGAAAAGGGAAGCGGCCCGCCGCTGCTTCTCCTTCATGGAAACGGTGAAAATTCGGATTATTTCTGTCACCAGATAGATTACTTTCAGGAAACTTTTCATGTATACGCCCCGGATACGAGAGGACACGGGAAATCCCCGCGGGGCGCCGCCCCCTTCACGCTGGAACAGTTCGCGCTGGATTTGGAGGATTTTATGGATGAAAAAGGCATAGGGAAAGCGGATATCCTGGGCTTTTCCGACGGTGCCAACATCGCCCTGCTGTTCGCCTTGAAGAACCCGGGCCGGGTCCGCCGTCTGATCCTCAACGGTGCGGATCTCTTTCCCAAAGGGGTAAAACGTTCGGTACAGATCCCGATTATAATCGGTTATGGAATCGTTTCCTTCCTCGCCCTTTTTAACAAAAAAGCGATCCCCAAAAAAGAAATGCTGGGCCTTATGGTTACCCAGCCGTCCATTGCCCCGGAAGAGCTGTCCTCCCTTAATATGCCGGTTCTTGTCATCGCCGGAACCAAAGATATGATCCGGCTGAGCCATACCCAGCTTATAGCCCGGTCCATCCCCGGCAGCAAGCTTGCCATCCTGGAAGGCGATCACTTTATAGCTTCCAGGAAATGGGAGTCCTTTAACCGGAGCGTGGATGCTTTTTTTACGGAACGGAAATAAGCGGCGGCACTTTTTTATTGTTAAACAGGCAGGGCTTCCCTGCCTGTTTTTGTTTTTTATTTTTTCCGGGCTTCCTGATCCAGACGCATGGTCAGCGAAATGCGCTTCTTAGCCAAATCCACGTCCAGCACCTTCACATCGACAATATCACCCACACTTACAGCCTCCAGCGGATGCTTAATGAAACGGTCGGTAATCTGGGAAATATGCACCAGACCGTCCTGATGGACTCCGATATCCACAAAAACACCGAAATCAATCACGTTGCGCACCGTACCCTTCAGAATCATTCCCGGCTTCAAATCCTTCATATCAAGCACATCGCTTCTTAAAATAGGCGCGGGCATATCCTCCCTGGGATCCCTTGCCGGCTTCTCCAGCTCTTTCAGGATATCCGTCAATGTGATTTCCCCGATTCCCAGCTCATGGGCCATTTTTCCCTTATCCTTTACCCGGCGCTCCAGTCCGGCGGCAGCTGTCCCGCTTACGGCAGCCGCTTCTTTTCCCCCGCCGGTCCCGGGTTCTGTGCCTTTCTTTCCCGGATCCTCCTGAAGGGCCGTGTTTCCCATGGCTGCCGCAAGCGCCTTTCCCATAGCCGTATTGGTATTGCGGATAACCACCTGCTTCTGCGGTTTAGGCTTTGCGGGAGCCGCCGCCTGCTGCTTCAGGCCGGCCTTCATGCTCTTTGCTTGTGCCTGCAGCTTTTTCACATCCTCCATGGACAGAGCCAGCGTATCCAGAAGCTTCCTGGTAGCTTCATAGGATTCCGGATGCACGCTGGTGGCATCCAGCGGATTGTCCCCGTCCGTTATGCGCATAAAGCCCGCACACTGTTCAAAGGCCTTGGGCCCCAGCTTGGCCACCTTCAGAAGCTGTTTCCTGTTGGTAAAGCGTCCGTTTGTTTCCCGGTAATCCACAATATTTTTGGCAATGGTTTTGGAAATCCCGGATATATACTCCAGCAGGGAAGCGGAAGCCGTATTTAAATCCACCCCTACCTTGTTTACACAGTCTTCCACCACGCCATGCAGGGCCTCTCCCAGCTTCTTCTGGTTCATGTCGTGCTGGTACTGCCCCACGCCGATGGATTTGGGATCGATTTTTACAAGCTCCGCCAGGGGATCCTGAAGCCGTCTTGCGATGGACGCGGCGCTTCTCTGCCCCACATCAAAATTCGGAAATTCCTCTGTTGCCAGCTTGCTCGCTGAATAAACCGACGCGCCGGCTTCGTTTACGATGATGTACTGAACCGGCATATCCAGCTCCTTGATCAGCTCCACAATGATCTGCTCGGATTCCCTGGAGGCCGTGCCGTTACCTACGGAAATCAGGGAAATGCCGTATTTTTTAATCAGCCGCTTGAGCTCCGCCTTGGCTTCCGACACCTTGTTCTGGGGAGCTGTGGGATAGATTACCTTCGTATCCAGCACCTTCCCGGTGGCGTCTACCACGGCCAGCTTACACCCTGTACGGAATGCCGGATCCCAGCCAAGAACCACTTTCCCGGCAATAGGAGGCTGCATCAGCAGCTGCTCCAGGTTCTTTCCGAACACGGAAATCGCTCCGTCCTCCGCCTTTTCCGTCAGTTCGTTGCGGATTTCCCTTTCGATAGCCGGTGCGATAAGACGGTTATAGCTGTCCGCGGCCACTTCCTGAAGGACAGGCCCCGTGACCGGGTTGTCCTTTGTGATCACTTTTTTCTCCAGGAACCTGAGAATCCGTTCCTCCGGCGCCTCTATTCTAACCGTAAGGAACTTTTCCTTTTCCCCCCGGTTCAACGCCAGGATCCTGTGTCCCGCTGCCTTTTTCAGCGGCTCTTCATATGCATAATACATCTCATACACGCTGGCTGCCTTTTCATCCTTGGCCGTACTGCTGATTTTTCCCTCCTCAAAGGTGATATTCCGGATATAAATACGATAATCCGCCTCATCGGATATCGCCTCCGCGAGGATATCCTTCGCCCCCTGAAGAGCCTGCGCCGCCGACTCCACACCTTTTTCCTCACTTACATATTTCGCCGCTTCTTCCTCCAGCGGAACCCGCGTCTCCTGGGCGAGGATGAAATCCGCCAGCCCGTCCAGCCCTTTTTCTTTTGCCACGCTGGCCCTGGTCCTTCTCTTCGGCCGGTAGGGCCGATAGAGATCCTCCACCACCACCAGCGTCTCCGCCGCGAGGATTTTGGCCTTAAGCTCCTCATCCAGCTTTCCCTGCTCCTCTATACTGGCAAGAACCTGCTCCTTCTTTTCCTCCAGATTACGCAGATAATTCAGCCGTTCAAACAGGTTACGCAACTGCTCATCATCCAGCGATCCCGTAACCTCCTTCCGATACCGGGAAATAAAAGGAATCGTGTTTCCCTCATCGATCAATTTGACGGCGGCTTCCACCTGCCATCGTTCCACCTTCAGTTCTTCCGTCAGTTTCCTTATAATATCCATTCGTTTACACTGCCCCATATCCCTCAAAAACCCCGGCGGATGTGCTTATCCGCAGCGCTTTTGCCTCTATGAAGCTTCCTTTCTTTCAACTACTTTGTGAATTGGCCTTCACCTGACCTTCATTATAATAGAAAGCGCCCTTGCATTTCAAGTGCCTGTCCCAACTTCCTTTCTCACTACTCCGAAAGGTATCTTTCCTCATATTCTTCCATAGAAATGGGTTTACTGAACAAAAAGCCCTGTAACAGCTCTACGCCGCACTTGCAAAGTTCGTCCATCTGTTCTTTGGTTTCTATCCCCTCCGCAACCAGCCGGATTCCTTTTTTACGGCAGGTTTCCACAAGGGAAATGATGCTGTCCAGGTTCTGCAGTACATCCACGATCATCCCCTTATTCAGCTTCAGTACGTCAAACTCAGCAGAACTGAGAAGCCGGATCCCTTCGGCATTTGTAGTAAAGCCCGACAGGGCTACAATAAACCCCGCCCGACGCAGCTGCTGAACCAGGGTAAGCAAATCATATTCTTTGGATTCCGGCACGCCCTCCGTCAATTCCACTTCCAAAAGCTTTGTTGCAATCCCGTGCTTATCACAAATCGTGCATAGCTGTTTTACAAAAGACGGCTGGGCCAGGGTTAGCTGTGAAAAATTAATGGAAACAGGATAGACCTCTTTTCCCATATCCATCCATCTCCGTATTCTGGTGCAAACCGACTCAAAGACGAAGAAATCAATCTGGCTGATCGTCTGCGTTTCCTCCAGCATGGGCAAAAAGCTGCCGGGCAGGACCGGCGTCCCCTCTTGGGGATAGTAGCGGATCAATGCCTCGGCACCAATGGCCGAGTGGTCATCGGAAGTGACCTTGGGCTGCATATACACGACAAAGCGGTTCTTACTGATCTCGGTTTCCAGGATATTGGGATTGGAAAGCTCCAGCAAATCGTCGCTTTGGTGGCGATAACGCCTTGAGGTTGGGTGTTTCCGGTAAAATTCCTTTTTATCCTCATACATGAGCGCATCGGCCTGTGAAGTAATATCATCCATATCCCCAAGCTCCGCGCACCATTGGCTGCCGATTGCGGCACGGCAGTCATTGTCCTCCCGGAACCGTTTTTTCAGTTCCTGCAGCCGCTCCCTGAAAGCCTGTTCGTCTGTGTTACGGCAGATAACAACAAATTCGTCACCGCCGATCCGGTATAAATCCGCGTTATAAAATACCTCTTTGAGCCGCTTCGCCGCCTCCATTAACAGTCTGTCCCCGTAAGAGTGCCCTCTTTTATCGTTCACATCCTTCAGGCCGTTGACATCCAGATAGACAACACCCACCGGAATATGTGAATCCTGCAGGGCTTCCGAGTCTTTCATAAAGCGGTTGCGGTTGTAAAAGGAGGTAAGCGTATCGTGAAAGCTAAGATGTGCCAGCTGCTCCTCATCCTCTTCCCGTTTGATGGAGAGCATCAGGAAATAGCACAGAGTCTGCAGCATGGTGCCGATATAAGCCAGCCGTTCCTGCGGCGGATTATCCACGCCAAGGCAGCCGCAGAATGCCCCGCTGCGTTCCATAGGAGCCGCCACCAGACTGTGGATATTCTGGCGGCTGAGGATATCATATTCTTCCGGGGAACTGTCTCTAATCTGTTCCAGATCCGTAATTATGACACATTCCCGCCGGTTGAACCTGGGCATCCAGCTGTCAAAAAAGGAAAGAGGAAGGGCCTGGAGATTTTCCCTCTGAGGTCTGACGCCCTGCCTGCACCATTCGAAATCATTATAGGCAAGTTCCTCATGAAGCAGGAAAATGTAGCATCGTTCCGCTTCCAGGAATCCGCCAAGGCTTTTCAGAATCCGGGGAATCGTATCCGCCAGCTTCTGCCCCTGGTACAGCGTACGTACACAGTCCATAATCATATCTTCCATTTTCAGGGTATATCTGAGGTTTTGCTTCTCTTCCTCGGCCTTCGTGATATCAAAGGCAATTTCAAGCCGTGCAGGACGGCCTTCCCACAATATCTCACGATCCTTCAGCATATAATGGCGGCCTGTAACCGGGTTGGTATCCTCCCAGGTATAGGTATCGCCGTCCGCAGACACATGTTGTTTACAGTTTTCACAGGGGGCCGTACGTCCCCTCAGCACCTGATAGCACTTTTTCCCTTCATAGGAATCCAGTTCAAAATTACGAAGGCCCGCTTTGTTAAAGAACAGCAGATCATACGTTTCCAGATCTGCCACGTACATCAGTTCCGACAGATCATCCAACGGGGCCCGGAGAGCTACGGACATTTTTTCAAGCTTTTCCTTTTCCTTCCGGTTATCCGCTTCGGCGGCTTCTATCAACCTGAGCCTCCGGCGGTTACGCAGCTCACTCACAAGGAACAGACAGGTACCTGCGGCAATGAAAACAAAGAGGGCACAGAATATCTGAACGGTATTGTTAACCCGTTCTTCTGTATATTCTTCCGCCTTGGATACGGCCAGGTCCGCTTCCCGGAAAAATGACTCGCTCAGACGATAGAGAGTCTCTGTCCCTCCGCCCTGTCTTACCTTTACAATCTCCTCTTTTATAGTCAGCCAGCTTTCTTTCAGAGTCTCCATTGCGCTTTGGTAACCCGGATCCGGCAGTTTGGCCAGGCGGTTGCCTCCCTTACCGGTCAGGAGCTCCTCGATAATCTGATCCAGACGGCTGATCAGCGCATCATTCGGCTCTCCATACAGTTCTTCTTTTATGAGCAGCTGGGACGCGCCGCGTACCACTCCGGTATAGTTGATAACCCGGGCATTCCCCTGAATACTGAGTACGGAAACCAATGACCAGACGCCCGACAAGAGCAATACTGCCAATAATATAACAGGCAAAATCTTCTTTTTCATATGCTTCATCCATCCTATCCTGCTGTCTTTTCCCAAGGAGAACCCGTTTATTTCCGTCCGCCCCATTGCCTGCGGAAATAAATAGTTACCTGATCACAGTATACGTCTGATTATATTCTATTTAGGGAAAGAAAGAAACCCCCAGGCTCGGTTCTTCGGATCGGACTTCATACTTTTTTCATTTGTGTACTGCATCCAAACGTGCTACAATAGCAACGATAAGGATCCCCCCTGTTGCAGGGATGATCCGGCATCATAGTCTGCATAAAGGAGATTTTGTTATGGATAACTACAACAACGGGCCGATACCGCCTTACCAGAATAACAATTCCGGTTATCCTCCATATTATACACCGCCCACCCGCCATCCCGGGAGCAGCTTTGCCACCGCGTCCATGGTTTTAGGCATTATTGCGATAATTTCTGCGTTCTTCGGTACGGTATATCCGCCTGTTATCTGCGGAGGGCTTGCCGTTATCCTGGGGCTGCTGTCCAAAGGAAATGACAAAGCCATGCTTCCCAACGCCAAGGTGGGCGTGCTCACCGCCATTCTGGGTATGGTAATCAATGTTCTGGTTGTGGGAAGCGTTATGGTTATGCTTTTTACCAATCCTTCTTATAAAGAGGATTTCCACAGACAGCTGAACCAGTATTCGGAATATTTTTACGGAGAAAGCTTTGACGATATGTGGAACCAGATTGAAGAAGGGACGCAGCGCTATTAGGACTGGCAACGGATAAGCCCTGTCTGAACCGTTACCGGGCTTCTCCGAAAAAGGATATGAAGGAGTATTTATCTATGGACAGACACGCATCATCAGCCGAACTGAAAGCCAAGGCAAAGGGGCAAATGCTTGGGAAATACGGAACTTTGGTTCCTGCCATCCTCGTGGTGGAGGTCATCATGATGGCTATTAATTTCATGGCTACCTTTTCCCTGGATACCAGGACCATGCCGGGGCTTACCATACAATTTGTCATCGAATGCCTGCTGCAGCTTCTGGCCGGTATTTTTCTTGCCGGGCAGACTTATATGTATTTGAATGTTTCCTGCGGGGGCAATATTAAAATCAGTGATGTTTTTTACGGCTTCAGCAATCACCCGGACAAAGCCATATTGATTCAGCTATTGCAGCTGCTGCTTTGCCTCGCCTTTTTTGTCCCGCTCTTTATATGCCTGGGCGTATTTACCTTTATTGACGGGACTTTTTCGGTAATGCTTCTGTTACTTTCGGTCACCTTCTGCATCGGTCTTGTGGGTTCCACCATCATAAGCCTGCAGTATTCCCAAAGCTATTTTGTCATGCTGGATTTCCCTGAATTTACGGCAGTCCAGTGTCTGCGTTACAGCAGGGAAATCATGAAGGGGAACAAGGCCCGCCGTTTTTATCTGGGCGTAAGCTTTATCCCGCTTTATCTGCTGGGGCTGCTCACCTGCTGCATCGGTCTGCTGTTTGTCATTCCTTATTCAAACACGGCCTTTTGTAATTTTTATCTGGAACTGATGAGCTGCCGGAACAGCCACAGCCGTACCAATCCCTCACAGGAATAAAGCGATGACTGCCATTAACAAAAGCCTTCCCATCACCTATAGGGAATATAAATTTGCGGAGGAGTTTCCCATCCTCCTGATGGAGGGGAAAAGCACTTCCCCGCAAATAGATTTTATCCATTTTCATAACTGTATAGAAATCGCCTTTTGCAACAAAGGAACTATGACCTGGAATCTGGAGAACCGGGTATTTTCCCTGACACCGGGGAATATCTGCTTTCTCCCGCCATTCTTCACCCATGGTTCCTTTTTCCCTCCTCAGGAGGGGGAGGTATCCTGCACCTATCTGTTCTTTAACCCGGAACAGCTGCTGGCCCCTTTTTATCCAAGCGGCCTTCCGCGGGAGTTTACCTGGTACCAATATACGGATTTTTCCAAAATACTGCCTGCCGACAGTTTCCCGGAACAGGCAAGGCTCATTCGGATGATCCTTGAGGAGCTTCGCACAAAAGAGGGCCACTACCGCCAGGCGGTGCGGGGTATGGTGGAAACGCTTCTTGTGCTGCTGTACAGGCAGCACCGGAGCTGTCCCGTTTTCGGCGGGACGGCCTCCGCCCTGCCCCAGCTCTTTCCGGCGGTTTCGTATATGGACACTGAATATGCCTCGGAGCTGGATACGGCTCATCTGGCCTATCTGTGCGGCCTTTCCCAAAGACAGTTCCTCCTCCATTTCCAGGAATGCTTCCGCCAGACGCCTCTCCAGTATCTGCGTACCGTACGCATCCAAAAGGCCTGCCGGCTTTTGACCAGTACGGAAACCGGCATTCTGGATATTGCCCTCCAGACCGGTTTCCATTCCCTGTCCAGCTTCAACCGGTATTTCCACAAAATAGTAGGGAGCAATCCCCAGGCCTTCCGCAACGACAGACGCGTCATTGTCAAAAAAGATCCCAGGTATGCTCCCTATCACGCCGGATAACCGGGTATGCCGGATGCGTTCCTCCAAAGGCCGCTTATTGTTCCCGTTCCCATTGGCGGAGCGCCTCCGTTACCCAGCAGAACCGTTCCGTTTCAAAGTCAGGCAGAAAGGAACAGTCTGCGCCCAACAGCAGTCCGTCCGTATTGCCGAAAGTACGCCGGTAGGTTTCCAGGATATGCCTGGTTTCCTGCCGGATTTCTTCTTGTGTCCCGGAATACAGCAGCTTTCCTCTCCGGTTGTCAAAACCGCCCAGGCAGTTGCGCATGCCGAAATACTTCCTTCCCTCTTCCAGGGAAAGCCGCTCCACATAAACAGCCCAGTTCACCGTATTTCCCGGATAATCCCGCCAGAGCTCCAGCTGGTTTTTAATCTGGTTCCAGCCGCAGAAATGCAGGATATTATAGGGTGAACTTTCCTCGGCGGCCGTTACTACCAGCTGTTCGGACGGCGCCACCAGGGCGGTGAACTCTTCCGGGGTAAAGAGTCCGGTTTCCGCTCCCTGCATCGCGAGAAAAATGCCCAGGCAGCCCGCTTCTTTTATCAGTCTTTCACTCAGCCAGGCCAGATCCTCCCCCAGAAAAAGCAGAGCGTCCCGCACGGCCCCCGGATCTTTCCTCATGAACCCAAGCAGCCTGTCATCCCCGATCCGCCGGAGAAGGGTGAAAGGCGTGAATACATTGCTATAGGTATCCGCCTCTCCTGCCAGGGCTTCGTTGATGCGGCAGGCGCGGTCCAGATATTCCTTTATATAAGGGTTTTGCCCCTTCACCGGGCGGTAGGCCTTCAGTTCCTCCAGGCTTGTCAGGTCAAGGCAGACGGGGGCCGTAAGGCCGTCATGCATAATTTTCAGGAAATCCGGATCCGTCCGTTTATAAAAACGGATATGGGCCTTCACACAGGCTTCCCCGTGCAGTTCCTGCGGCCGCATATGCTGGAAAAAGCTTACGGGGATATGTTCATGGGGCAGTCCCTCCAGCATGCGCCGGAGATTTTCTCGTTTTTGTTTCATCAGCCCTTTACCGCTCCTATCATCACGCCTTTTTCAAAGTATTTCTGCAGAAACGGGTACACAATCAGAATGGGGATGGTGGATACGATGATGGTGCAGTATTTCACCAGTTCGCTGCTGAAGGTGTCTTCCACGGCAGCGATGAGGGAATCCGCATTCTGCGCCTGGTTCTCTATAAGGATTTCCCGCAGTATCATCTGGAGAGGATAAATTTTCCTGTCCCTGGTGAACATGGCTGCGGGGAACCAGGAATTCCACTGCCCCACGCCGTAATACAGGATCATCACCGCCACCACGGGTTTGGACAGAGGCATGATAATCCTGGAAAAGATAGTGAAATCGTTGGCCCCGTCGATGACAGCGGCCTCCTCCAGGCTCTCAGGGATGGATTCAAAGAAGGTTTTCATGATGATCATGTTATAGGCGCTTACCGCATAAGGGATACTGGACACCCATATGGTATTGTAAAGCCCGGTATTCCGGATGACGAAGAACAGGGGGATCAGACCCCCGCTGAAAAACATGGTGAATATCATCAGCTTCAGCACACCTCTGCGGATCAGGAAGCATTTTCTGGAAACCACATAGGCGGCAAAGCTGGTCAGCCCCACCTGGAGCAGGGTTCCGGCAATCAGGTAAAACAGGGTGATCTTAAAGCCGTTGAACAGGCTCTTATTGGCCAGGGTTTTCTGGTATCCCGCCAGTGTGGCTTCTCCCAGCGGCATCCACAAAAGGCCTGTATGGGATTTCAGAAGAATGGGATCGCTTATGGAGGCCACCACCACATAATACATGGGATACAGGGTAATTCCTATCAGAAACAGCATAATCAGGACATTCACGACCTGAAAGGGTTTCATTTTTTTCTTCATTTTGCACCTCACTTTGTCAGCATACGCTGCGTCTACCACAAGCTGGTTTCGTTCACCTTCCGGCTCACGGTGTTTGCCAGGATCAGAAGGATGAAATTAATGATGGAATTAAAAAATCCCACTGCGGCAGCGAAGCTGTATTCAAAATTCATCAGTCCGATCCGGTAAACATATGTGGATATAACATCGGCTTTTTCATAGACCATGGGATTATATAGGAGCAGGATTTTATCCCAGCCCAGGGTCATCATGTTCCCGATACGCATGATGAGAAGAATCACAATAGTGGGGGATATCCCGGGAAGGGTGACATGGAGGATTTTCTTCCAGCGGTTCGCCCCGTCTATTTCGGCTGCTTCATACAGGCTCTGATCGATGCCGGTCAGCGCGGCAAAATAGATAATGGAATCCCAGCCGAATTCCTGCCAGATACACATCAGCACATACAGCGGCTGGAAATAGGCGGAATGGCTGAACATGTTGGAGGCCTCCCGGCCTGTCAGGGCGCAGAAAACGCTGGTGATAACACCGTTTGTTTTACAGAAATCCAGCATAAGCCCGCAGATTACCACGGCAGATATGAAATGCGGCATGTAAGTAATGGTCTGGGTTATTTTCCTCAGCCTGGTTCCGGTGAGTTCATTCAGCAAAATAGCAAACAGGATCGGAAAAGGGAATCCGAACAAAAGTAACAGCAGATTGATGGAAACGGTATTCCGCATGGTACGGAAGAAGTAGGGATCTCCCAGGAAGGCTTTGAAATGCTTCAGTCCCACGAAATCACTTCCGAATACCCCCTTCGTGGGAACATAGTCAAACAGGGATATGATCATTCCATACATGGGATAGTAATGATATACCAGAAAATAGGCGAGTACCGGTAAAATCATGATGTACAGAAGGGGATGCGACCTCATGTTTTTCCACAGTCTCTTAAAAAAAGGTTCTTTCAGCGCTGCATGCGTACCTCTTTTCATCATTGCTCCTCTCTGCGGATGCCCGCGGCTTTTTATGGAAAAAGGCCGGCTTTTCTCCCGCCAGCCTTTCTCCTGTATTTCTTTATGGGGGTTATATCTTTTTATTCACGGGCTTCATATCTTGCATATGCTGCTTCATTGATTTCTTCGCCCCGTTCGCTGCCCAGTTCCTTCAGCTGTGCCACAAAGCCGTCCCAGCCGCTTTCCAGATCCTCCTCTCCGAAGATAAAACGGTATACCATTTCATCAGAGTAGTTGGCAAGCTTGGTTTTGATCTGTGTCAGCTCCTTGGATTCTTCCGTCGTAAGCGTCAGGTAGCCGGGAAGCGTATGCTTATCATCGTTCTGCATGCCCCATGCATCCCAGGACTGGTGGCATTCCTCCAGCGCATACTGGGCGGCTTCCATGGTTTCATCATATTTGATCTGGAAAGGCGCACACATATAAAGGGATCTTACCGTATCATAGTCCAGGCCGTCCGGGTTATTGCTGACAAAATCAGTAAATTCCCTGGTTCCGTCCGCATTTTCCGTATAGGTCTTTTCTTCGCCTTCATTGGTACCCCAGGCGGTGAGAAGCATCACCTCGGGATCCATCAGATAGTCCACAAATTTCACTGCCTCCTCCGCATGCTTGCTGGCTGCGGAAACCTGCCAGGAATAAGAATTGATGGAACTTGTAATTTTGGACATATGGGTGGTATCCTCCGCATTCACCCTGGGCAGCACGCAGGAGGTCAGTTTAAATTCCGGATCCACGGCTGCGCCGGCGGTTACGGATTGTTTCACATTATAGGTATGGGCAAAACACATGCCTGCCGTACCGTTCTGGAACAGCTTCAGGGAATCGTCGATGGTACGGGAAACGAAGTCGGTATCGATGAGGCCTTCCTCCGCCCATTGGTTCAGCACCTTCAGGAATTCCTTGTAGCCGTCCTGGGTCCTGCTATAGTGTACCTGTCCCTCCTCATCCAGATCGAAATCCTTGATGGAAACATCAAACGCGGAGGAAATGGGGTTGTTGGCATAAAACTGTGCCTGGTTGAATTCGCAGAGGGCCAGGGGTATCTGCACGCCGTTCTCTTTAAAGGTGCGCAGTACATTGGTATAATCCTCCAGGGTAACCGGAGCCTCCAGATTGTACTTGTCCAGCCAGTCCTGTCTGACTATAAGGCCGTTGAATACCTTGTTGTTATCGGTGGGGGGAAGCCATGTGGTACCGAATTTGATAATGTTGCCTTCGTCGCCCCGGATCTTTTTCTGTACGTCCGGATCCCCGCTTTCTTCGCAGAGTGCATTAAAATTAACCGCATACTGTTCCACCAAATCGGTTACGTTCAGGAGCACGCCGTCCGAAATGGCTCCCTCCACGCCGCCGGGATAGGTTGTCTGGAACAGGTTGGTATACATCAGATCCGGCAAATCCCCGGATGCCAGCAGCTGCTGAAAATAAGAACCGTCATCCCCTACGGGCGCGTGGATAAATTCAAATTGCAATCCCGTATCCTCGGAAATCTTCTGCACCACCGGGTTTTCCCCCAAATCGGAATAATATGCCCGTGCCGCCGTCTGGAAATCACAAAAAATAGTCAGGGTAACATCCCCATCCGCTATTTTGGCACTTCCAGTCTCAGCAGCCGTCTCCGTCCCTGCATCCGTCCCCTGGACGGCAGACGCATCCTGTGCGGCGGTGCCGCCCTGCGCTGTCTCCGACGCTGCGCCGCCGCAGCCTCCCAGTATGACTGACGCCGCCAGAATAGCCGCCGTAAGTACTGTGCTTGTTTTTCTTCCCTTTCTCATAACCTCTTCATCCTTTCTGTCATATGTTTCTCATATGCTACAACACATGGGTATCCACGTGATACTGCCTGTTCAGGGTTTTATATCCAGCCTGTCTATCCGCAGGATTCCGCAGATATATACCTCCAGCGCCCTGCGTATCCTGAGAAGCGGAATGCTTTCATCCGGCTGATGGTAATCGCCGTGCCCCGGCCGGAACAGCCCTTCCGGCGGCGGGGGAAGCTTCATTCCCGTACCGAAAGCAAAGGCGTTGGTAAGCTTTCGGGCATAGGTACCGCCGCTCATGACAAACGGACCGTCCTCATTTTCCAGAACCTCCCGGCAGGTTTGGGTGAGGATCCGGGCCACCGGGTGTTCCGGGTCAAAATAGCTGGCCTTGGCAAGGCGGGTCAGCTTCATCTCAAATCCCCGGCGCTGCGCCGCTTTTTCCGCCCGTTTTACAAACGGGAAATCATTGCAGGTTACCGGATATTTGGACATGAATCCGATGACCAGCCGCCCTTCCTGCATCCGCAGCTGTGTCGCCGTCAGGCAAATCGGGCCGGACAGCTCATCCTCGCAGAATATGTCCAGGGCCTTTCCTGTATTGTCCTGGTTAATAGCGGGAATGATCCCGAACAATTCCCTGTTTTCCCCATCTATCAGTTCCTGCGTGCAGAGGGCCTGCGCCAGCAGGGTCAGCGCATTCACTCCATCCGCCGGCCGGGATGCGTGGGCCCGGACGCCATGTGCTATAATCCGTATGGTTTCCCCCACCCTCTCAGCGGTGATTGGCGCACTGAGACGGGAGGCTTTTGCCCAGCGCTCCCGGCTGTAGGCAAGTACCGCCCGGGCCTGATCCGGTATGGTATACAGCCCGCAGTCGCAGGAAACCTCCAAAAGCTCTTTTCCGCATTCCCGGCGGGATATCAATTCCGCGTTGAAGGAACCTCTCTCCCCGCAGCAGACCGGGAATCCGCTGTCCGGTACAAGGGACAGCGCCGGGAGAGGATAGTGTGCGACGTAATAATCCAAATCGTACATCCCCTGTTCCTCACAGGTCCCCAGATACAGCTCCAGGCCATGGGACAGGCTGATGTGATGTTCCTTCATATATTTGAGGACATAAAGCCCTAAAATAGCGGAGCTTTTATTGTCCTGGCAGCCCCTGGCGATAAAATAGCCGTCCTTTACCGTCGGATCATAAGGCTTATACTCCCAGCCTTCCCCTTCCTCCACTACATCCAGATGCGCCCAGATACCTATCGCATCCGCTTCCGGGGAAGCGGCATAAGATATTTTCCCCACATAGTTGTCAAAGTTTTGGACAAAAAAACCGTTTTCCTCCCCGATGTGAAGCATTTCCTCCAAAACCTCCCGGCACCCTTTTCCAAAAGGCGGGCATTGGGCAGCTTCCACCTCCGCCACGCTCCGGATCCGGCAGATACGCGTCAAATCCCTTACGATATCCGGCATCCTGTTATCTATCCACTGCCGGATTTCCGGCAGTTCAGGCTTTCCGTCCTGTAAAATACCATCTCTTATCATTTCTTCCCTCTCCTCGAAAACCAACCCCCTACCGGTTTGATACCATTCCCCACTTTTGGGGAAACCCACGGGCCATCATTACATTTGACTACGTAACAGTTCAGACGGCCCTTTGTGTCCTGCGGCATCCCCCTCCCCTGCATTTC
>URMK01000042.1 GCA_900548905.1 uncultured Lachnospiraceae bacterium
CCGAGGGATGCAGGGGCTGCTGCCGGGGGACGGAAGGGGATTCCATAGGACAGGCGATAAATGTATTTGCCGCGGAAGGAGAAATATGCTATACTGACTCCAGTTAGTTAACCTATAAATAAGCTGCTTTACCAAAAGAACTGGAGGTGAATAGTTTGGCAGTAGGGGAATCCTCCGAAAATTATTTGGAGACCATTTTAATATTGAGCAAAGCGCACCCGGTGGTCCGTTCCGTCGATGTGGCGGAGGAATTGGGTTTTAAGAAATCAAGCGTCAGCGTAGCCATGAAAAACCTGCGGGAGCTGGGACATATCACAGTAACGAAGGAAGGCTTTATCAATCTGACCGCTTCCGGACGGGAAATCGCCGAAATGATATATGAAAGGCATCAGCTTCTCTCCGCCTGGCTCGTCAGGCTGGGTGTGGACGAGAAAACCGCGGCCGAGGATGCATGCAAGATCGAACACGTTATCAGCAAAGAAAGCTTTGAGGCCATTAAAGGCCATGTAAACAGAACTTAACTTAAAAAGGTATCCGGCCGCACGCCTGCCGGATACCTTTTTAAGTTACTGCCCTTCGTTTTTCAAAAGCTCTTCCAGGGTATGCCAGCCTAAAACCGCACATTTCACCCGGGCGGGCATATGGGCCACATCCCGGAGACATACGGACTCTTCCAGCTCCTCCAGTTCCTCCGGAGTTGCCCGGCCCTGGATCATACGCAGGAAAACACCGGTCAGCCTTCCGGCCTCCTCCGTGGATTTTCCGATCACCAGATCCAGCATCATATCTGCCGAAGCCTGGGAAATGGCACAGCCGTTCCCCCCAAAAGCGCCGTCCAGTACCCTTCCGTTTTCTATTTTCAGCTGCAGCACGATATCATCTCCGCAGCTTGGATTCACGCCTTCCAGTTCCCGGTCGGCATCCGGCAGCGGATGCTTGTGACCGGGATTTTTGTTATGATCCAACAATATTTCCTGGTAAAAAGTTTTATTCTCCATATCCCATTTTCCTCCTGACCTGTGACAGGCTTTCGGTAAAAGCCCTTATTTCTTCTTCCGTATTATAAAACGCGATGCTGGCGCGGACCGCGGAGGGCACCTTCAGGTAATCCATCAGCGGCTGGGCGCAGTGATGCCCCGCCCGCACCGCAATGTGATCCGCGTCCAGTATGGAGGCTACATCGTGGGGATGGACTTCGTCCACCGTAAAAGTGAGGATGCCGCAATGCTCCCCCGCATCTTCGGATCCCAGGACATGTACGCCCGGGATCTCCTTCATGTTATCCAGAGCCAGGGCGGTGAGGTGATCTTCCCGTTCCCGCAGGGCCTGGAAGCCAATCTGCTCCAGGTAATCTATGGCGGCTCCCAGCGCTGCCGCTCCCGCGGCATTCACCGTTCCGGCTTCAAATTTATGGGGAAGCGGCGCATAAACCGCATCATATCTTCCCACCCGTTCTATCATTTCCCCTCCGGTAAGGAAGGGCGGCATCGCCTGAAGCAGCTCCTCTTTTCCGTACAGCACGCCGATCCCCATGGGCGCCAGCAGCTTATGCCCGGAAAAAGCGAGGAAATCCACATCCAGCCCGCAGACGTCTATGGGAATATGGGGCGCGCTCTGCGCGGCATCCACCACCACGACGGCCCCCTGTTCATGGGCAATCCGTGTGATCTCCCTGATAGGGTTCAACCGCCCGAACACATTGGAAACCTGGGTAACCGCCGCCAGTCTGGTGCGCGGGGTGAACGCGCCGCGGATCCGTTCCTGCGTCAGCCGCCCGTCCGGGCTGCATTCCAGGAATTTCAGAACGGCTCCTGTTCTGGCAGCAACCATCTGCCAGGGCAGAAGGTTGCTGTGATGTTCCATGATACTTACCAGGATTTCATCTCCTGGCCCCAGATGGCTTAAACAATAGCTGTACGCCACCAGATTCAGCGCCTCCGTGGTATTTCTTGTGAAAATAATTTCCTCCGCCTTTCCGGCATGCAGAAACCTTTGTACCCGTTTTCTTGCATTCTCATAGCAATCCGTGGCTTCCAGCCCCAGTTCGTACAACCCTCTCATGGGATTGGCATTCTGCTTTTCATAAAAATCCCGTTCCGCCTCCAGCACACAGGCCGGACGCTGGGAGGTTGCCGCATTGTCCAGATATATCAGCGGCCTGTTCTTCCGGAAAATGGGGAAATCCGCTCGATAATCCCTTTCCCTGCCTCTGTTATCCATTCCGGGTACCTCCTTCCAAAAAATCCTGCACCTTTTCCACCAGGGCTGCGTCCGGTATCCGGCTGCAAAGGGCGTCAATCCCCGCCCGGGCCATCATGTCACAGGCTTCTTCCCGGCTCATGCCCCTGGAACAGAAATAGAAAAGCTTCTCTTCCTCCAGACGTCCGGCGGTCGCTCCATGGCTTCCCTGCACATTTTCTTCCCCGCATAATATCAGAGGAATGGTGCGGTTGACCACCTCATCCCCCAGCAGGAGCACCTCTTCTGTTTCCTCTCCCACCGCTCCGGCACAGCCCCGGCGGAAATCAATGGTCCCCCGGAACAGCTTGGAAGCATTCTCACGCAGCACGCCTTTTACCTCCATCCGGCTTTCCGTTTTCTTTCCGGTATGGCCGGCCACATAATTCATATCCAGCTTCTGATCCTTTTTTCCCAGATAACCCACCGCGGTGTCCATCCGGCTTCCGTCCCCCGCCAGATTGACGCTGCTGCCCGCATAAATGCTGCGCGCTCCCAGGAAAAGCTGTACGAGTTCCAGGGATCCGCCTTCCTCACAGGTTCCGCCCACATCGTTTATATACCCATATTCCGTTCCCAGAAGCTGGACCTGGATCAAACGTATCCCGGCCCCTTTTTCCGCATAGAGCCTTGTCTGGAATCCGGCTGTCCCTCCGGCCCCGCCGGGGGAGGAGACATCCATAATTACCGTAACACGGCTGCCTTCTTCGGCATAGATATAGGCGGCATGCAGACTGCTTTCTCGTTCCTTGCAGGAAAAAACAAGCTTCACGGGAGTTTCCGGATGTTCTCCTCTTTTTACCCGGATGATTTCCACCGGTGTACCGCTTTCCCTTACCAGCTCCTCCATATCCGGCCCCATCCCCGTGGCGATATCCCGGAAGCCGGCCTCCATCATCCCGGCGCTCATGCCGCGGATACAGGATACCCCGTCCGCCGGCAGGGTAAGAGCCGGTCCGTCCGTCGGGTTTTCCCTTGCAGACAGAAGGGCTTCTATATCTATAGCAGAAAGACTGCTTTCATTCATGCGCAGCCAATTCCAGGTGCGCACAGGCAGTCTGTTTATTTTCATATCCGTTCCCTGTTTCATATTTCGCTCCTTTCCGGACAGCTTATCCGATGCTGCCCTTCATTTCCAGTTGAATCAGGTTGTTCATTTCCACCGCATATTCCAGGGGCAGCTCCTTGGATACATTATCCGCAAAGCCGCTGACTATCATGGCCCTGGCATCTTCTTCGCCGATCCCTCTGGACATCAGGTAAAATACCGCCTCCTCACTGATCCTTCCAATCTGTGCCTCATGCCCGATATCCGCATCCGGCGTACGGATATCCATAGCCGGAATGGTATCGGAACGGGAGTAATCATCCAACATCAGCGACTGGCAGGAAACGGCCGCTTTGCTTCCGGCCGCATCCCTGCCCACCGTTACCGAACTGCGGAAGGTACTGATACCGCCGTCCTTGGAAATGGATTTCGTATTGATAAAAGAGGAGGTGTCCGGCCCCTGATGGACAATTTTAGCTCCTGTGTCCAGGCACTGTCCTTTTCCGGCAAAGGTAATTCCCGTAAACTCCGCTCTCGCCCCTTTTCCCTTGAGGATACTCATGGGATATAAACAGGAGACATGGGAGCCAAAGGAACCGGAAACCCATTCTATGACGCCCCCTTCCTCCACAACGGCACGCTTGGTATTCAGATTGTACATATTTTTAGACCAGTTCTCGATGGTGGAATAGCGCAGTCTTGCGTTCTTCCCCACATACAGCTCCACGCAGCCCGCATGGAGATTGGCTACGTTGTATTTAGGCGCAGAGCAGCCTTCTATAAAATGCAGATCCGCCCCTTCCCCCACGATGATGAGGGTGTGCTCAAACTGCCCGGCCCCCGGCGCATTCAGACGGAAATAGGACTGTAAGGGAATGGTTACGGATACGCCCGGAGGCACATATACAAAAGAACCTCCTGACCATACCGCACCGTGAAGCGCGGCAAATTTATGATCGTCCGGCCGTACCAGCTTCATAAAATGCTTTTGCACCATGGAGGCGTATTCCCCCCGCAGAGCGCTCTCCATATCCGTATATACCACGCCCTGGGCAGCCACCTCTTCCCGCACATGATGGTACACCAGCTCCGAATCATACTGCGCCCCCACGCCGGCCAGGGATTTCCTTTCCGCCTGCGGAATGCCCAGAAGTTCAAAGGTATTCTTAATATCCTCCGGCACATCGGACCATTTGGTACTCATATGGGTATTGGGCCTCACATAGGTTACAATATGCTCCATATCCAGCCCTTCCAGGGAAGGCCCCCAGTCAGGCGCTTTCATACGGTTATATATCTGCAGGGACTGCAGACGGAAAATTTCCATCCAGGAAGGATCCTTCTTTTCCCGGGAAATCCCCGCAACGATTTCCGGGGTCAGACCTTCCTGCACCCGGAATCCGTCCTTTTCTTCATTTTTTATATCATAAATGCTTCTGTCTATATCATCCACATAGGTTTTTTCTTCCATGGCAAACTCCTTTCTCCGGTCATCCCCGGGCGCTGCCTTCCCGGACAGCCTCCCGGTAATATGCCTCAAAGCCCCTTTCATTGATTTCCTCCACCAGGCTGCGGTCCCCGGTAGCCACGATGCGGCCGTCCACCATGACGTGAGTGTAATCCACCTTCAGGGATTCCAGGATTTTCGTGCTGTGGGTGATGATAAGCAAAGCTCCCTTTTCGTTTTTCTGATATTCTTCCACGCCCCTGGATACGGTGCGCACCGCATCCACGTCCAGCCCGGAATCCGTTTCATCCAGGATAGCCAGTGTGGGGCGCAGCATGAGAAGCTGAAGGATCTCCGCCTTTTTCTTTTCCCCGCCGGAAAATCCCATATTCAGATCCCGATCGCCGTAGGTTTCCTCCATTTGAAGCACCTCCATGGCCTTTTTCATTTCCCTGCGAAAATCCCAGAGCCGCAGCTTCTCCCCTCTGCGCTGTTCCAGCGCACTGCGGATAAAGCTGCCCAGGGAAATTCCCGGCACCTCCAATGGGTTCTGGAAAGAAAGGAAAATCCCTTCCCTTGCACGTTTATCCACGGTTTCTTCCGTGATATCCCTTCCTTCATACCGGATGCTGCCCGCCGTCACCGTATATTTGGGATTTCCCATCAGCGCATAACCCAGCGTGGATTTTCCCGCTCCGTTCGGCCCCATCAGCACATGGGTTTCTCCTCTGTTCACCGCCATATCCAAACCGTGAAGAATCTCTTTGTCCTCCACACTGACCTTCAGTCCGTTTATCTGTAATAATTGATCTGCCATTGCTTCCTCCTTTACTGTAACAGTGCGGACAAGTCTGAACTGTTACTCCTTTACTGTCCTTCGCACAGCCGGAACCCGCAGCCCGGTATCCCCGGCAGGCAAAGCGTTACCTTGCTTTCCCTCCTGCCTCCTGGAAAAAGAGCTGTGTCTCCGGCAAACTCTATCAATACGTTTCCGTCCGGCAGCGTGTTCTGGTTCCGCCGACGGTGTCCCTCTGTGTTTCTTTTCCGGGTACCCCCGGAATATGGTAATCGTGACACGTGCGCCGTGCTGTGTGATTGCCGTCTTATTCATCGGTAGTCACGCAGTATGGTACCGGATCGATGCATCTTATAAAAAAATAGGATCCAAACATTTCCTACCATTTAGGTATGAATTGTTCAAATCCTATTATAGTGATTCCTCACGGAATAATCAATATAAGAAGGGAATTCTAATTGATAATGTTTCTCATTTTGCAGCACTACCGGCTGCGCGGCGGACGAAAGGACACCTTTTTTGCTAAGAAAACGCTTCAAAGCCGGCTATTGTACCGCCTCCGGATGACATCCCATCCGGGCAAACCGTCTTCCAGTGCCTGCCAGGCAGGCCCCGGCCTCACCCCCGCCTGCGCCCACAATTTCTGAAATTCCATATCCAAAGCCTGGATTTCCGCCGGCGCACTCCGGCAATGATCACTCGCCGCCAGTTTTCCTGCCGCTGTTTTTGCCATTATTTTAAGAAGAAGATACAGCAGCAGCTTTTTGGGTCCTTTCTTAAAATAGGCTTCATCCCCCTCAGGTTGTATGGAACAGCCTGAGGCTTCCAGCATCCCATAAGCCTCTCCCACCGCTTCCATCAGCTGTTTCAGCTGGCCGGCAGAGGCCCTTTTCAACTCACAGTCCACCGAATAGCACACAAAGGCTATCGGCAGGATAAAGGCCGCATGGCATTTATACCAGGAATCCATATCGGAACTATATGTCAGACGATACCCGCTGCCCCTGAAAAAGCCGGCAATTGTTTCGGAAAGTGCCCGATCCGGCTTTTCGTGAAGGGAACCTATATTCATGCCTCCTTTCCCGAAACGGACGCAGACCACTTCCTCTTTCACCCGCCGGCCGCCCGTGCCCTGGAAGCCGAACATGATCTTTTTGGGCCTGCTGCTGTTTCTGCGGATATAGTCCTCCATTGCCGCCGCGGAAAGATTGTTTCCCACCAGGATTACCAGCGGGCTTGCCACGGCTGCCAGCTGATCCAGTATCCCGTACATCTGCTGCCACTGCATAACAGCAAATACCGCGTCATATTCCAGCGCCGGATCCGGCGCTTCCACGATAAGAGGATAATCCCGCGTTGTCTTTTTCTGCAGATAGTGGCGGATTACCAGCCCCCTTTTCTCCAGCTCCTTTTTCCGTTCCCCGCGGGCAAGCAGGCTGACCTCGTTCCCTGCCGTACACAATACATGCGCCAGATAGCTGCCGATAACGCCTGCGCCATATACAAGAATCCGTTTTTTTTGATTCATAATGGTTCCTGGGCTGCACTGCCCTGGGCTGCACTGCCCTGGGCTGCCACCTTTGCCATCTTCGCCTGCACCGCCCGGGGATCTCCCAGGTATTCCTTTCCGATAACCCTCCCATCCCCGCTGAATTCATACACCAGAGGGATTCCCGTAGGAATGTTGACGTCAACAATTTCCTCCGGCGTCAGCTTTTCAAAATACCGGACCAGTGCCCGGATGGAATTTCCGTGGGCGGCAATCAGAACCCGCTTCCCTTCCTGCATGCTTTTCCAAATGACATCGTCATAATAGGGAATGACTCTGTCAATGGTATCCTTCAGGCTCTCCCCCAGGGGCAGCTTATTACCGGGCAGGGCCGTCTCCTGCCGGTACTGATCCTGAAGCGCCGGATTGCGCGGATCCGTCTTGGCAAGAAAAGGCGGGGCGATATCGAAGGAGCGTCTCCAGATCTTCACCTGTTCTTCGCCGTATTGCAAAGCCGTTTCCGATTTGTTCAGGCCCTGGAGCGCTCCATAATGCCGTTCGTTCAGCTTCCACGTTTTAATTACCGGCAGCCAGCACCGATCCATTTCTTCCAGGATGTGATCCAATGTATGCACCGCTCTTTTCAGATAGGAGGTATAACAAATGTCGAAATCATACCCGTTATCCAGCAGTGTCCGCCCTGCGTCCGCCGCTTCCTTTTTTCCGGTTTCCGACAGATCCACATCTGTCCAGCCGGTAAAAAGATTCTCCTTATTCCAGATGCTCTCTCCATGCCGTACCAATACAAGTTTCATAAATAGAACCCTCCGTTTCCCGTGTCAATCCGTTTATTGTATATTAATTCGTAACTGTGAAGGCACTGTGCAGTTGCATTAATTCTCATGAAGGCATTGAAAGGAATGTATCCGATAACCTGCCTTCCGCACAATTTCCCGGGCTTCCTTTTCAGTAAGCGGCTGCTTCGTATACAGCAGTGCCGTCCTTTTCCCCAAATCCACCTGCGCATAGAAACCGTCCTGCCCGTTAAATGCATTTTCCACCCGGGCGCTGCAGTTGCTGCAGGTCATCCCCTCGATTTCCATACGGTATGTATGGGCATAATGGCTTTTATCCCGATCCCCGGGCTTCACCTTCTTCACCGTGTCCCCTCCGCCGCCGCAGCAGCCATGGGACAGCCTCTTCGCATAGCTTTTTATGCCGAATACACATATCATCAACAAAATAATACATATAATCCCTGTTGCCATAGTATCCACCTCTTATCTTTTCGTAATTAGTATGCTCCAAAACGTTAGTTTAGACTAACTTTATTTTATCATAACACCAGTTCCCTTTTCTGTCAATTAGGCGCCGTCTTAACTGCTACTCTTAATCCCCTATCCTTTCAGCCCTCTGGACTGTCTCTCCATATCTTCCACAACAATATCATAAATTTCCCCCAAAGTGGCACAATATTCCAACACCTGCCAGGGTTCATTGGTATGGAAGTGGATTTTGATCAGCTCATCATCACCTACGGCAAGCAGACAATCCCCACGGAAATTATCCGTAAAATAATCACTGATAACATCTTCATCCAGGCCTTCCCCCTCAATTAACAGCTGTGTGTCATACTTAAATTCAAGCATATATCCTATCTCCTTCCACAATAAAATCCATTCGTTCTTTCCATAATAGCTGTTCTCTCCCAAAACTGCAAGATACGAATCCGGAAAAATATAAATAAATAATTTACTATTCCAACAAACACATTGACTAAAATCGTCGGTTTTGCTACAATACATAAAACCGACGATTTTAGTCTATCGAGGAGGGATATTATGCAGGACACTGAAAAACACACTTTGATAGTAAATGCCGCCGCTACTTTATTTGCAAAGTATGGATATAAGAAAACCACAGTTGATGAAATTGTAGCAGAAGCGGGCATATCAAAAGGGTTATTTTACCATTATTATCAAAACAAAAAGCAGCTCTATCTTTACATTTATGACACTTATACCACCGCTTTAAGTGAGAGTGTAGCCAAGGAGATTGATACAAGCAATACGGACTTTTTCGATAGGTTAAAGCTTATTTCCCGTTTAAGGATTGCATTCATCAATCAATTCCCCGATTTATGGAATTTCTTATACTCTGCATATTATGAACAACACCCGGACGTAGCCTTCGAGATAAAAGATAAAAACAAACAACTTGTGCAAAATAGCTATGCGGGTGTTGCTGCTAACATTGACTGGTCTAAACTGAAAGAGGGAGTTTCCCCAAACACTGCTATTGCTGCTGTCACGTGGCTTGCAGAGGGTTTTGTTCGTGAAGTCAATCGTCAGGAGTTAGTCTATGAAGAAAAAATATATTCTGAATTTGATAAGTATATTGAATTGTTAAGAACCGGGATTTATACACCGGAGAATGGAGTCTAATTATGCCATACTTTGAAAACTTAGGCGCAAAGCTCTATTTTGAAGAAACAGGTAATGGTAATCCATTGATTTTTCTGCATGGTGCCGCATGGGATATGCACCAATGGGACGAACAGATAAGATATTTTTCAAAAACGTATCGAGTAATCACATTAGATGCCCGTGGTCATGGAAAATCATCCCTCCCTCCGGGAAAAGTGTCACCCAATATATTTTGGCAGGATGTAGTTGCAATGATGGACTTTTTGAATATACCAAAAGCAATCATTTGTGGTCTTTCTATGGGGGGACACGTTGCCATTCAAGCAGCAATTTATGCAGGGGAGCGAGTTGAGCGTATTATCCTGATAGGGACGATATGTACCAACCGATTTAATTATTATGAACGAATTGTACTTCCGATTAACCGCTTTTCCTTACGCCTTATGCCGATGAGCTGGATTGCATGGAGTATATCTATAGGTATGGGAAACTTTAACCCCGAAGCAAAACCGTATATTCGCAGGGTTGTTGGCAGTCTAAATCATGATGCTTTTAATCGTGTCTGGAAGGCAGTAACAAGTATGGAGAGCAGGGACGGCCTATCAAAAATTACTTGCCCTGCTTTAATTCTTATTGGTGACCATGATAGCATGACACGGCGGCAGCAACAATACATTCATGAGCATATACAAAATTCAAAATTAGTAATAATTGAAAATGCACATCACGGTACTAATCTGGATAATCCAGAACAGGTGGAAAAAGAAATCGAAAAATTTTTATGCAAGTTATCATAAAATCCAGACGCAAATACGCTGAGCCGATAACCTATGAGAATGTTCCTCATGGTTATCGGCCGCTTTTGAATTTTGTAAGCTGGAGGTTCTGTTACAATTTTTTGAAAGAAATCAGGCCGTCCAGGCATATTATTAATATAATGCCTTAAGGAGTGAACATCTATATGCCAAAAGAAAAATTTGAAAACCTTGCAGAAAAGTATATGGATATGATTTATCGTGTGGCATATAGTTGGACTAAGAATCCGGATGATGCAAATGATGTGACGCAAGACGTATTAATTCAACTATACAAAACAAATAAAGCGTTTGAGTCGGACTCTCATATTAAAAATTGGTTAATTAAAGTTACCGTCAATCAATGCAAGATGCTATTCCGATCCCTGTGGAATAAGATGGAAGATATAAGTGATTATGCAGAAACCATAGGGTTTGAAGATGAAAGTCATATGGATTTGTTTTTTGCAGTTATGAAGTTGGACAAGAAATATCGTGTTCCATTAATGCTGTTTTATTATGAAGGTTATTCCACAAAGGAAATATCGTCAATTCTGGGGATTCCCGAAAAAACGATAAGCACCAGGCTTTTTCGTGCCAAGGCTAAGTTAAAAGAATATCTGAAGGAGGAGTAAAAATATGACAGATAAGGAAATTTTCCAAAAGACATTCGAAAAACTGCATGCTTCTCCGGATGTAGTAACTAAGGTTCTGAACCCGACAGAAGAAAAAAAAGTTATTCCTGTCAAAAAGAGAAGCATACCAAAAATAGCTGTCGCCGCTTTGACATTAGCGATGGTGTTAAGTATGGGAAGTGTTGCCTATGCAAAAGATTTTTTGGGTATTCAGAGAATAGTCCAAATCTGGATGCATGGCGCTTGTACGGACGCAGTTCTCACAGTGGAGAACGGAACATATACACTTGATTATACAGATGAAAACGGGGAATCCGTTCATCAAAGCGGCGGCGGAATTGCAATGAATCAAGATGGTACACAAAGACCATTAACAACGGAAGAATTTTTGGATGATATCAATACTGTTCCGGACGTTGTGTATGATGAGGACGGAAGTGTATGGATTTATTACCGGAATCAGAAATGGGAAATAACCGATAACTTTGAGGATGATTTTTGTTACGTCAAATTGACAGTAGATGGCGAAACAAAATATATTACTGTTATGTACCATAACGGATATGCGGTAAGTCCTCATGGTTATTCAAATCCGGAGATTTTCCCTCCTTATTCTGAGGCAGACAGGAATGGAATAAACTAGTACAGGCCGGATGAAGCACTCACCGCCTTCCGGCCGGCCCCCCAATACAGCACTGCTGCCAGCACCGCCGTAAGCACATCCGCCGCGGCCTGGGAAACGATCACTCCATGATAACCTGCCGTCCGCGACAGCACCGCGATACATACCGCAAACAGAAGTCCCTGCCTGCTCACGGACAGCAAAAAGGCCGGCCACGCTTTTCCCGCCGCCTGGAACACGGTGGTAAACACGAGCACAATCCCCACAAACGGCATGGTAACCAGCAGACAGCGCAGCATCAGGCTCCCCGCCTCCACTATTTGTGCATCCTTCATAAACAGCGACAATATCTGTCTCGCCGGCCAGGCAAGCAGCAGGGAAAACACCAGCGCAAACACCACCTCCACCCCCAAATCAAACCGGATGATCTTTTGCAGCCTCTCCTTATTCCCGGCCCCGTAATTATACCCGATTAAAGGCTGGGCGCCGAAAGCAAAACCTACCATAACCAGCATGACAATCATATTTACCTTCATGGCAATTCCCATAGCCGCAACCTTTTTGGTGCCATAGGGGACAAGATAACGGTTCATTAAGGCCATCCCCAGGCTCTGCATCAGATTCGTAACCGAAGCCGGGATTCCTATTGCGAAAATACCCAGCATTTCCCTCCTGCTTATCCCCGCCGCCCTTATGGATACGGATAACTTGCCGCTTTTTCTGAGAACGAAACCTATCAGGATCACATCCGTTGCCAGATTCCCCAATACCGTGGCGATAGCCGCACCGCCTGCCCCCATTCCCAGACCGAAAATAAAGACAGGATCCAGAATAATATTTACCAGGGAGCCGATGACCGTTCCTGCCATCGCTTCCACGGCCAGCCCCTCCGTGCGCATCAGGTTTCCCGGCGTCAGCGCCAAAATCACCGCCGGCGCGCCTATAGCCATATAGGTATAATACTGCGACGCGAATTCATACGTTCCCTCCCCCGCCCCCAGCAGATACAGGATCGGCTTTTGGAAAAACAGCATGATTCCGGCAACCGCAATACCGCAGACAATCGCCCCATAAAAACAGAACGCACTCGCCCTCCTTCCATCCTCATCCCGTTTTTCCCCGAATAACCGGGATATCACCGAGCTTCCGCCCAGCCCGAAAATATCCCCCAAAGCGATCATCAGCGTAAAGACCGGCGCGCACAGGGATACGCCCGCCACCAGATCCGCATTCTGCGTCCTCGCAATAAAAAAAGTATCCACCATATTATAAACCAGACTGACCACCATACTGAACACTACCGGCAGCGCCAGTTTAAAATAAGCTCTCGGCACGGACACTTTTTCAAATAAATCGTTTGTCATTTTCTCCACTCTCCTGTTCCGGGTTATCGGTCTAACTATAGCAGATCCGTTTGCATTTCCAAGTGACATATGTCACAATAGAAAAAAAGCCCTCCCGGGTTTCGGAGATTGTCATGAAAAAAATATACGATTCAACTAAATTGGATACCTATCTGGAAGCCTACGCCCTGCATCAGCTGTTTGATACACAGGACCTCCCCTTTTTTCTTATCCGATACGAAAAGGGGGAAACCATTGTCCACCCCCTCAAGCTTACCGAATATCTGCAGTTTGTCGTATCAGGCACCGTTTCCGTTTATTCCATCCGCAAAGACGGATCCCAATATACCCTCTCCGCCAGTGACGACTTCACACTCCTTGGCGATATCGAATTTATCAAAAACGATTACCCCGCCTTTTTTGCCGAAGCCCAAAGCGAGGTAACTGCCGTCTGTCTGTCCATGGAAAAAGCACGGAAGCTTCTGGATAAGGATGTCCGCTTCTTACATTATCTCCTCCATTCCCTTATTAAAAAGATAGAAATGTCCTCCCTGAATGAAGCCGTCCTCTCCAGTCTGGAAGAAAAGCTTATGTATTACCTGCAATACACCTGCCCTCACAATACCCTTACCAACGTGGGGCAAGCGGCCGATTATATCCACTGCAGCCGCCGCCAGCTCCAGCGCCTCCTGAAAAAACTCACCGGCGAAGGAACCCTATCTAAAATCAAAAAAGGCTGCTACCGACTTTCCGGTGCAAAGACCTGCGTATACTCCATAACAGGCTGTCCCTCTTCTGTAAAATCCAAAGGCAGGATCACGTAGCGGGAATCATGGTAATCCGAAGCGTTCCAACGATCCGCCACATAATAATATACTGTATTCCCTTCTTTTTCCACAGGAAGAATAAAAGCGGGCTGGGTACAGTAGGTCGTAGCATCCCCGATATCCGTCAGGCTGCTCCATCTGCCTTCCATGCTGTCTGCAAAAGCATAGCGGCACTGGTTGGGCGCCCATCCGGTGCAATAGGAAGAAAACATAAAATACCTTCCGTTTCGTTCCATAACCGCCGGCGCCTCCCGGTATTCCCCCTGCCACAGCTTATGTACCAGGCAGTCTACGTTCAGGTAATCCTCCGTCAGCCGGTACACATGCATATCCGCATTATCCCTGGAAGCGGAGAGGAAATAAGCGGTTCCGTCCTTATCCTGAAACAACGTGCAGTCCCTGGACATATAGCCGAACGGATTAAAGCTGCCCAGATAAGTAAACTCTCCGTCCGGCGTGTCGCACACCGCGACCGCGCAGGCCGCATCCCGATAATCCACCCCGTTTTCCACATGCATCCACATCACGAATTTACCGGTTTTTGCGTTATAGAGCACCTTGGGCCTCTCCACATTGATTTTACCGCCCGTTTCGCTGCGCAGCTTCCGGTCTGTCCGCACACGGTATTCTGCAACAGGGGAGTCTGTGGTCAGCACATGGCGGCAGAAGGTCCAGTTAACCAGATCGGCGGACTTATACACACTCACATATCTGTTTTCCGTCCGGTTTTCCCCATACCAGTACCAGTTATCCTCCCATTTGAGCATATGCCCTCCATGCGCATGGAGAACATTCCCGTCCGTATCATACCATACCTCTCCGTTTACCCTTTTTGTTTCCATAATCAAGTCCCTCCTTTTCTCTTCCTGTCTGAAAACATGCCGCTGCCTCCCCGTCCCCAGTTACCAAAGCAGAAAATCACTTCCCTTCAGCTTCAGCACTGCCTCCAGGAAAAAGCTGTCTGCATAGACCAGCGTATGATTGTGCTGCTCACTGTGATAAGCGCCGCTGCAATGGGTGAGAAAACAGTCGCTTTTCGCTGTCCAGTCACAATGAACCTCATCCAGTGCTTTCAAAAGCTTCCATGCTGCGGCTTTATAATATGCCCTTTTCTTTTCCGGTACGGCGTCTGTCCGGGAAAGCTCGACAAAACCGCAGGCCGCCACAGCGGCGGCCGTATCGTCATACCAAAGGGGATCGGCCGGCTGACAAAAATCCACAGGTATCAGCCCGTCTTCCGGAATATTTGCAGCAAAATAATCCCCTATCCTTTCCGCTGTTTCCAGAAATTCTTTTTTGCCTGTATGCAGATAACTCAAAACGAAACCGTAAAGTCCCCATCCCTGCCCCCGGGTCCAGGAAGATCCCTCCGCATAGCCTTGTCCGCCGTAATCCCGGACTCTTCTGCCTGTTTCCGGATCGAATTCCACAATATGTTTTACCGAACCATCCGGGCGTATAAAATTCTGCCGTACCGTATCCGCATGAATAACCGCTATCTGCCGGAACCTGGGATCCTTTGTCTCTTCACTTGCCCAGTATAACAGCGTAATATTAAACATGCAATCAATAATGGCCCAGCCCCTGGTATCCTCCTCCGAGCCGGGGATATCATTCCAGGCCCGGATAAACCCGCCCGCCGGATTAAACCGCCCCGCGAGCAGACAGGCCGCATGCAGCCCTCTTTTCCGGGCATCCCTGTCTCCTGTCAGCCGGTAATCCGCCACCGCAGCGGGCATCCACATAAATCCCACATCATGGTGGAGCCCCAGATAGCTTTCAAAGCAGGAATCCAGCTTTTCCTCCGAGATCCGGGCCGTATTTTTGTACTGTTCTTTACCGGAAACTGCGTACAGCATCCAAAGCATGCCGCCCCAGAAACCGTTCGTCCACCAGTTCAGGCCGTCATCCGGCCGCCACTGCCTGGTTTTGTCACTCCGGTCGTCATGCACGCCGTTCACGGCAAGTGCGGGGATCTTATCCCTGGATTTTTCCGATACCCGCTCCATTTTCGTTTCAAACTTTTTATAGACCTCTTCCGCCCATTGTTTTTCTTTATCCTGCACGCTTATATCTCCTGCCTTTCTCCGCCGCTCCGGATCCGTTTCCTGTAGCCACCCGGTGTTTCTCCGTACATCCGTGCAAAAACCTCCGTAAAGGAACGCACATCGGAAAATCCCACTTCACCGGCGATTTCATATGCCTTTTTATCCGTGGAAACCAAAAGGCCCACGGCATGCTGCAAGCGGACACGATTAACATAGTCTTTGAAATTTTCCCCTGCATTTTTTTTAAAAAAACTGCTGAAGTAATAAGGGTTCATATGTATTTTTTCCGCCAGTACCCCTAACGTCAGATTTTCCCTGTAATGCTTCTCTATATAATCCCTGGCCTTACGTATCTCCTGTTTCTCGCTGCTGACCATCGCCGTACGCACGCGCTCCATATACCCGGCAAATACCTCCCGGTACAGCTGTTCCATTTCCCCAAAGCTTTCGCAGCCCCTTCCCTGTTCCAAAAGCTCCCGGATCGTAGTATCCCCTCCGGGAATGCCTAATGCCGCCATCTTTTCTTCAGCCATGCGCAGTGCAGAACAGAAATAAAAACAGGCATCCTCCTTTTTCCCGTCCGCTGCCAGGAGCAAAAGTCTGGCGAACCCGGAAAAATAGGTTTCAAAACCATCCGCATCCTGCGCCACAATAGCGTCAAGAACCTTTTCCCGTGTTTCCTCCAGACGCTCCGTATCCCCCTTCCGGGAATAAACCGGCTCTTCGGCAGATAAAACCGGAATCTGCATTTTATCCGCAAAAAAAAGATATCCCTGCATCTTGAGGCATTCTCCGAAGGCAGCGGGAATTCCTCCCATATCAGAGACTTCCTTACCGATAATAAAGACCGCCGTATGCCCCGTGGCCTGACAGGCTTCTTTCCAAAGGACAGATACCTCCTCTTTGGCCCGCGCCCTCCCGATCCCTTTCAGGACCACCACAATATGGTTGTTTTTCACAAAGGTAATTCCCCTGTTATTCTTTTCCAGATATTCTTCCAAAAAACTAAGCAGGGAAAAACGCACCAATTTACGAATCCGGGCATTTTCATCCTTCCTGTAAAGCACATCCGCAAATACGGGAAGGTATACCGTATCTTCCATCTGCACCAGCCTGCCGAAATCTGCCTTCCGTTCTTCCTCAACCGGCGCCGCCGTCTCCGGCACCGCCCTGTGTATGGAGGACACACACTTTTCCACTGCGCCCAGCAGTTCTTCCCGGATAACCGGTTTGAGAAGATAGTCCACCGCCCCATACTGCAGCGCCGCCTTGGCATATTCAAAGTCCTGAAACCCACTGATAAAAATCACCCGGGTTCCCACCTCCATAGCCTGGCATTCCTTCAAAAGCTCCACACCTGTCATCTGAGGCATATAAATATCCAAAAGGGCAATATCCGGTTTCAGGGTCAGGATTCCTTCCAACGCACTCTTACCATCCGTATATTCCCCCACAATCTCAATTCCCAGTCCCTGCCAGTCCACCAGCTTCCGTATTCCCCTGGTAATCACCGGTTCGTCATCTGCCAGTATCATCTTTACCATCCTTGCCTTCCTCCCTCTTCCGGACCGGCATCAGAATACGTACCATCGTTCCCACTCCCACCGTACTCGTCACCTGTATCCCATAATCCTCCCCATACAAAAGCCGGATCCGGTCATGCACATTTTTCATCCCGATACTCTGCCAGTTATATTCGTTCTTAATCCCCGGTTCGTTTCCCTCCAGCAGCTCCTGAATCTGATAAATTGATTCCTGATCCATCCCGACACCGTTATCCATAACCGTAATTTCCAGGATTTCCGTCTTATCCCGGTTGCCTTTTCTGTCCGGGATATCCTTCTCCCCATCGTATACCGCGGCTTCCACCATGATGCTTCCGACACCCTTTTTTGGCTTGATCCCATGAACATAGGCGTTTTCCACAATAGGCTGTAAAATCAGCTTGGGCACAAACAGCCTGCCCGCCCCCGGAGCTTCGGTCATTAACTGTACCTTCCCGTCAATCCGGCAGTTCAGCAGATATATATACTTGCGCACAATATCCAATTCTTTTTCCAGGGAGACCATATCCTGAACAGGCCCTATCAGATAATGGATCTGCTGGGAAAGCGCCTCTATCATTTCCGATACCCTCATATCGTTATTTTCCAGAGCCGTCATACGGATTATCTCCAGCGTATTATAAAGGAAATGCGGATAAATCTGGGATTTCAGCGCGGTCAGTTCCGCCTCCGTCTGCTTAATAGCCGCCACATAGGACTGGTTAATATAGGTCTTCAGTGCAGCGCTCATCTCATTAAACCTTTGGGAGAGAATTCCTATTTCATCCCTGGAATCCACCGGAAGCTGAATGTCAAAATTTCCGTTTTCCACCTGTGACATCTGATCCATCATATTACGGATAGGCCGGGTCAGCCGTCTGGAAAAAAACAAAGAACCGCATAATAATGCCATACAGGCCGCCGCCAGGAAAAAATACATCATCCTCTGGACGGAACGGATTCCGCCGAAGGCCACCGCCGTATCCAGGACCGCCAGTACATAAAGACCATATTCATTTTTTTTAGAAGTAAGGACCAGCTGCTGATCCGTGTCACGGATTTCCTCCAGCTTCTCTTCCAGATTCCTTCCTGCGGCATCCCCGCTGCTGCTATAGTAACAATCCCCGTTTTCATCCAGCACATAAAAAATTTCCTTATCACTGAAATTCACTGTCCGGAATACCTGTTCCATCCGGCTCATGTTAACATCAATGAATAAGGTTCCCACATACGGCGTATTCCCCACTTCTCCTCGCAGATCAAAATAATTCCTCGCCACCGTAAATACCGGTGCGGAGGGACCGCTGAAATACCCGGTGGGATGGGTGGGAATCAGCATCATCCGGTTGCTTGATTCAGCGATCTCTTTCACCCGTACTTCCTTTTCAAATAAAGCCTCATCCTTAAAAAAAGTACTGTAGGTACTGTAATGGAAATCCATCCTTCCCAACGTTTCATTATTCACAATAAAATGCACGCTGCTGATATAGCTGTCCACACTTTCCACATATTTCAGGAAATCCACCATATCAGCAGCCCGCCTTTTCTGTTTTTCCTCTGCCTCATACCCTTCCCCGCTGAGTATCTGGCGAAGGTTATCATAATACAGATAATCCTTCACCACATACCCTTCCCGGATGGAATAGCTGTAATTATAAGGCATTTTCGAAGCCGTATTATAGGTATCCAGCATCGTCTCCAGACTCCCCGCCACATAATCCGCCGCCTGCTCATAATTGGAACGCAGCGCCTTCCTGTAATCCTCAATCATCCGGTTAGCCAGGAATGTAGATAAAATAACCACGGGAACCAGCCCAATCACTATAATAGCCAACGTGAACTTATAATACAAAGAAAGCCCTTTACTCCTTCTTTTTGCCATCCCTACCCCCCGCTCTCTTTTGTTCTTCCCTTCTTTCCCCTATTATAACTTAACTTCCTCTTCCCTTCCAGGAAAATACAAAACGAAAAGGGACACGGCCTCTTTCTTCACAGCAGCCGCGCTTATATGCACGGCTGCCTTTATTCCCAAGCGTTACCCCTTGGCTGCCCCTGCCGTAATCCCTTTGACAAAATATTTCTGGAAAGCGCAGAAAATTACCAATGCCGGAACTATCGAAATAATAGTCCCCGCAAATACAATATCCCACCTGGCTGTATACTGGCCTACAAAAGCCGCGATTTCCACCGTAATGGTTTTTGCTTTCCCGCTGGGCAGAACCAGATAAGGCATCAGATAATCATTCCATATTCCCAGGCCGTTCAGTATCACCATAGACCCTGTACATGGCCCCAGAAGCGGAAAGGTCACCTTCCAGAATGTCTGAAAAGGAGTACAGCCGTCAATCATGGCCGCCTCTTCAATCTCCAGGGGAATCCCTTTTAAAAAACTACAGTACAGCAGGCATCCGAAAGCGATGGACCCCGATATGTAACAGATAATCGGTCCCGCCATATTGCCGAATATATGAAACAGTTTCATTTCCTTAAACAAAGGGAACATATACAGATGAAAAGGAATCATCATACCGGAAAGAAAGAACGTATATGTAAGCGCCGTAAACCTGTTCTTTCTCCGTTCAATCCCATACGCCGCCATAGGCACAATACATACGATCAGAATCTCTGAAACCACGGTCAGGAAAACCGAATGCAGGATGGCAGAAGCAAAATCCGACTGGGCAAAAAGATCCCTGAAATTCTGTATGTAAAAAGAGGTTGGGGGGGATATCGGATTTTTCAGGATATCCCCGTTGCTTTTAAAAGCCGACATCAAGGCAAACAAGACCGGATACAGAAACAACAATGCCAAAACAGCCGTGAGTATCAGAAGAATAATCTGTCCGGGCCGCACCCTTTTTTTTGTCTTTTCCTTCACATCTGTACCTCCCTGCTTCTCAGGAATCTCTGCTGTATCGCATTCAGGAGTATAATAAGGAACAAAAGCATAATTCCCACCGCCGTCCCAAACCCCTGGCGCCCTTCGTTAAAGCCTACCTTGTACAGCAGATAAACCAGTGTCTCTGTGGTAAATCCGGGACCGCCGTCCGTCATTACATTGATTTGGTCGAATACCTTCAGCCCGTTAATGAGTGACAGGGTAAAATTAATGGTAAATGCCCCGGAAATCAACGGCAGCGTTATGGCCCTGAAACGCTGGAAAGGGCTTGCGCCGTCAATCTGCGCCGCTTCGATCAAATCCGTGGAAACGCTCTGTAAAGAAGCGAGGTAAATAATCATATAGTATCCCGCACCCTTCCAAATCAGGACAATTCCTACCATAAGAAGCGTCAGCCTGCTGTTGCCCAGCCAATCCTGCTGCAGTTCCTTAAGCCCCATGTCCTTCAGGATTGTGTTAAAGGTACCGAAATTATAGTTATACATAATTTTCCATATAAAGCCGGACACGATACCGCTGACAAGAACCGGTATATAAAAGGCACTCCGGAAAAAGTTTTTCCCCCATCGCACATTATCCACGATTAATGCAAGGGCAAGGGCTGCCGCATTTTCGAAAATGGAAATAAAAACAGTTAATATCACCGTATTTTTAAGCGCATTGCCGAAACGGGCACTTGTAAAAATTTCTTTATAATTGGCCAGGCCCACGAATTTTACAACAGGGCTGATTCCGTCCCAGGAGGTAAAGCTGTAATAGACACTGGCCAGTGTCGGTACAATGATAAACAGTGTAAAAAAGATAAAAGCGGGGCCGATAAAGAGGAATGCAGCTTTATCTATACCCTTTTTCTTCTTTGTATTCATTCTCTCTGCCTTTCCAGTGCCTGAAAGCACCTTTACCCGGACTCTTTATTCGACAGCTTCCACGCCTTCTCCTGTCACAGGATTAAAGTTTTCCATACCTACCTTCCAGGTCTTATTGAGCTCACTGCATGCCGAATCCACATCTCTTGTCCCCTGCAGTACCTCAATCAGCGTTTTGTACATAAAATTCCGGAAATCCGGGGGCAGCTCATTTTCCCCTACGAAACCGTTCCACATGGGCCTTAAGTCATCCGCACTGCCCGCTGCATCGATTACTTCCTGCAGAACCGGCAGGACATCCAACTGGGGTTCTTCCACAGTTACCGGAATGGCACTCATTTTTTCACAATAATATTTATAGTTATCAGGCTGATAGAAGAAACGAATAAATTCTTCAGCTGCGGCTTTCTTATTTGGATCTTCAGCCGCTTCAGCGGAAACCGCAAAGCCGCCCGCACCGCCGCCTCCTACAAGACGCAGCTTACCGTCAGGGCTGGGTATTGCAAACCAGCCGATTTCAAATTCCGGATCCGCGGAAAGGATCTGAGAAAACATATGGGTTCCGGAATACATCATAGCCGCCATATCATTTACCAGAAATGTGGTGATTTGGGCATCCGGTGTGGAAACCCAGCCGTCCTGCGCATACTGCATAATTTCCTTCAGTTCTTCAAAGGCCGCCTTTATGGTTTCATCGGAAAAATCCCTGGTTCCTTCGTAACAATGCTTAATAAAATCCACATCCTTGCTCAGCACCTGGTCATTATAGGCTTTGTGGAACAAGAACCCCATATGCCAGATATCCTGTCCGCCCACCACCAGCGGCGCCATATCTCCTTTTTCCTTAATTTTACCGCACAATTCAATAAATTCTTCATATGTGGAAGGCTCCGTCCAGCCGTTTTGGTCAAAATACGCTTTATTATAAATAATACCCTGGGCGTTTTCTGCAGCCATAGGAGCCGTATAAACCTCGCCGTCAAATGCCGTTGTTGTTTTAAACAGGCTGACAATATCCTCCGGCAAAGGTTCCAGCTTTCCTGCCCGTACATAAACCGCCGTATCCCTCATTTCCATCACATCGGGGAACTCTCCCACACTGTCCTTTGTCTTTAAAAATTCGCTGTAAGCACCGCCGTTGCCAGGCTCGATTATAACAGTAATATCCGGATAAGCAGTATTAAACTTCTCCACTACAGAATTCATTACTTCTTTGAATCCCTCATCCCCGTCTGCAAATATAAGGGTGATTTCCGTTGGCTGGGAAACAATAGCCTCTGCGCTTTCTCCCGCTCCGGCTTCCTTTGTACCCGCTTCCGCTGCCGTGACTGCCTCCGTGCTTCCTGTCCCCAAACTGCCGCCGCTCTCTTCCGCCGTGCCTGCGGATGTACCGCTTGCACATCCCGCAAGCATAACTGCCGTCATACCCGCTGTAAGAAGCGCTGTCAAAATTTTCTTTTTCATTTCATATCCTCCAATCGGTTTTCATTGCGGATGGCCCTCCGTGCTGCTGTAATTGTAATATACCAGCATCCTGCATAATAAAAAATGCATATTTTTAAGTTTCAGGTACGATTTTTTACGTTTCTTTTTCATTTTTTCCTGCCGTCTCATCTCCAGGACTTATTTTAACACAATGAAAAAGGCATATTGTTTTCAGCAATACACCTTTGACGGATGGGCACCTTATTTCATTCGTTTCCAATTCCATACAGACAAAAAACACCTGCCGCTTCTTCCTTCTACCCGGACAGGTAAAGCCCTTACAGCCTCTTCGGACAAACATACCGGGGCAGTCCCACACTGTGCTTTCCGTATTCAATCGCTTCCTGGGGGCACCGGCAGATACAGGCCATACAATGGGTGCATTCTTTCCCCCATACGGGCTTCCCGTCTTTCAGGCGGATATTTCCAAGAGGGCAGCTCTTTTCACACATGCCGCAGGAAATGCAGGCATCCGTGGCATAAAATTTACCGGCATGCACGAAAAGCGGATAAAAAACGTTATTTACCACGCCGCTGCTGTGTTTATCCTTTCCGGTAATCTCCGGTTTCGGAAAAGACGTCCCCGCTTTTATCCATTGTATGATCTCATCTATCTTCTGTTCGGCCTGCCCGATCGTCACTAACGCTTCTTCCCTGGAAGGCGTTTCAAAAAGTGCAATATAATTCTCCGGCATGAGGACAGAGGCACATCCCTGATACGTCATCCCCTTTTTTTCGCAAAGCTTTTCCAAATATGCGCCTGCATTTCCAATATTGCCGCCGCAGGTCATCACAAAACGGATATCCCGGCTGCCCTCCAGCTTCGTTTTCAGCAGCCAGTCCGTAACCACCCGAGGTATCCTCCACGCATAGGTGGGTGTGACAATAATCCACGGCGTATCCGACCGCAGTGCGGTATAATCCTGATTCCTTATTTTCTTGAAAAGATTGGAAACGTCATCTTCCGTTTCCCTGCCAATCCGTTTTGCTGCATATTCACTGTTCCCGGTACCTGAAAAAAATAATATCATTTCTGTCTCCTATCTGCGCTTTTACACGCATGCGGCGGACACCGCATTCCAATCCGGGCCGCCGAAACCATTTTTTTACGGCCCTGCCCTCTTATCCTCTATCTTGTTAACCGGCCCTGCGGCCCCCTGATATCCCTATACCCCGCCGCAGTCCCCGCCGATATGGATAATTCCCTCATACACAAGCTTCATTAAGTCCGCAAGCTTTTTCCACTGCGTTTCGTCCGCTCGGATATAATAATAATTTTTCGTACCTTCCTTCCGCATATTGATGATGCCCGCTTCCTTCAAAATCTGCAGATGGTGGGATACGGACGGCCTGGTCAGATGCGTCTTTGCTGCAATTTCTCCCACACGGATACCGTCCAGATCACTCTGCAGCAGTACGAGCAGGATCAACTGCCTTGTCTCATCCCCAATAGCCGTAAATGCTCCCCGGCATTCCTGAAAGCCCTGTGTAATCTCCTCCAGCCGCTGTTTGCAGTCTTTTTCCATATACCCTCCTTTACAAATATCTGACATCCAGCTTTTCACGCTGTGCGCTGCGCCGGTATTTTACCTTCGGATACCCCAATACTAATGTTGTAACCACTTTTTTTTCTTTTGAAACACCCAGCGCTTTTTTTAACTTCGGAGATATATTGGCCGCCATGGAAAAAAAGCCGCCAAACAATACGCCAAGCCCGTTCGCCTCCGCCACAAACTCCATGTTCTGTGCCGCCAGAGCACCGTTCAGCTTCTCTTTTGACAGAATGACTATCACCGCCGGGGCATGGAAAAAGAAGAAATGATTATCAATTTTATTTCTTCTCGCCATAGGGCTGAACATATCCGCAAATGGCTTAACCGCCCGGAATACACGCACCGCCGCACGTTCCAGTTCCTCTTTTCTTCTGTCCAATACAACAAAAGACACATCCTGTGCATTCTTTGCCGTATGCGTCAGCCTGCCGGCCTCCAGAATCTGTTCCAGGATTTCCTCCGGGATTTTCTGATCCCGAAACTGCCGGATCGTCCGGCGGAACCGGATGGCATCCAGCACCTCCTCCGGTTTCAGATGCACCTCCCCTTTTATCGGGACAGGTTCGGCTTCATAGCCGCTGATCGTAACGGCCCCCTTCGGGCAGACCGCGACACAATGCCCGCACAGGATACAGTCCCCGGACAGAATATTGGCTTTCCGGTTCTGTATCTCAATATTACGGGCGGCGCAGTCCCTTACACACATACCGCAGCCGATACATTTTTCTTTCTCTATAGTTATCACATGTTCTGCCATTTTCCTTCCCTTCTTTCGTTAATCTTTGTTAACCATTATAGCAGGATCCGCAAAAAATGCGACATTGGTAAAGAAAATCGTTACGGACAGTTTTGTTGCCGTTTGATTGCCGGCAAAACTTAATCCCAATCGTCTCCTGCAAAGTTTGAGCGGATAATATAAAAAATCCGTACAAAAAGATGAAGTCCTTTCTGTACGGATTACCGTTTCTTGAGGGAATTGAATCCTCAACAAAGTCATTTCTCAAATTAAAATAAGGATGATATACAAGTAAAGATCCCGGAAACAGCAAGAAATGAATATACGAGTATCTGAAAATGCCTGCTGTCAATCCGATCTACAATACGGTTTCCTAATCTGCTGCCGATATATTGCCCAAATATACCGGGAAGTACCAAAAGTAATGTAAACGGTTTTAAAATACCACTAAAGATACGGTTAAAACTGTTCATCAAATTGGTTATAAAGAAAAAGAATTGTATCGTTCCCAGATATTTCAGCTTTTCATTACCCAATAAAGCAAGAAAATACACTGTCATCGGCGGACCGCCGATGCTGAATAGCCCATCCACCGTACCAGACAGTGATGCGCAGACAGCAGCGGTCCCCCAGTTCGCCTTAACTGTAATCTTTTGATTCATAAACGCCATATAAATTGCAATCAGCAACAGAAACATTCCCAGCCAAAAGTTAATCCCAGACAGATTGATCGAAGATGCCAGACGGATCGTTGTTGTACTCACAATCAGATATACCGCGGCCGGAAAAATTGCCTGTTTCCATTGGATATATTTACGGTAACGCCAGACTAATGTGCTCAATAGAAAAATCAAAATTAAGCTGGACAATCCGGCGGCCTGCAATACCGGCAGGTATAACGGAAAAAATACCATAACAAAGATTCCAAAGCCAAAGCCGGTCGTTGACTGGACGAATCCGCCGCCAATGCAGACCAGAAATGTATATAAGAAAAATAACCATTCGCTATCCATGAGCTCCTCCCGCATTACAGGCCTTGCGCGCTTCTTAAATACTGACGAGACAGCCTTGCTGATTCAAAGTGGTTGATTTTCTCGCAGCCGGCGGGAAGGCCGGCACATACAATTCCATCAAATTCAATACTACGGAGGGCTTCAAAAAATCCGGGAAGATCTAACGTCCCCAATCCCAATGGAACCCAGCTCATTCCGCGTCCGCGCCATGACAGCGTGGAATCCAAATCCTTAATATGGACATAATCAATCCGATCAGCGTAAATCTTTACTAAATGAATTATGTCAACTCCGGCAACCATCGCATGGCCGTCATCTACACAGAATCCAACAAGCTCCTGATCCGTTTGCCGGGCAAAGGCATCAATCTCCTGACGGCGGCAGACAGTCGTATAGGAATGGTGGTTATGCAGAAGTTTAATGCCTGCATTTTTACAATAGGCCCCTAATTCATTACATAAAAGCGCATCTTTTTTAACCGCATCCCAGTCTGCCGGACAATCCAGTCCCTGATCTTCGGGCCAGTTCCCGCTTGAACAAATCAGATATTTCCCCCCCATTGCCGCTGTATATTCGGCATCCCCTTTTAGTTCATCCAGGCCTTCACTTAAATTGCAATACAAGGCAGACATAGAAACTCCATACTGATCACAGATCTTTATTACCTCGTCTGGAGTGAAATGCTTTTTTAAATAGGGAAAGTTTTCGAGATAATCATATCCCAAATATGACAATTCTTTAACGCACTGTACAAACTGACTCCGAAACTGTTTCGAATTCCCAACGTATTGGTTTACCCACATCCATCCGGTATATGCTGTTTTCATATGTATTTTCTCCCTTTACGCTTTGACTCCGCCGCTGGTCAGCCCGTTAATAAATTTCTTTTGATTAAAAAGGAACAGGATTACAATCGGTACAATAGACAACACTGCACCTGGCAGCAGCACTTCCATCTTCTGTGCATTTGCGCTGATAAGAGAAGCCAGACCAATCGGGAGCGTGAGTTTTTCATTTGTTCGCAGGACTACCAAAGGCCACAGGAAACCGTTCCAGCTATTCATTGCCATCAGTATAGTCATTGCACCGAATGCCGGTTTCATCAGCGGCATCATAATACGGAAATAAATACCATATTCCGTACAGCCGTCAATGCGCGCTGCTTCCATAAAACTGTCTCCCAGGCTCGATACAAACTGCTGAAAGAAGAAAATACAGATAGGAGACAAGATGAACGGAAGGATAACGCCTGCGGTTGTATTGATAATTTTCATGCCAATACAAAGCTTATATAACGGCAACATGATAATTTCCAACGGGATCATCATAACAAGCAGCATCAGTGTGAATATCAGCCCCCGGCCACGGAAACGGTATACACCAAGCGCATATCCGGTCATACTGGAAAAGAACAGCGCTAATATAGTTTGTAACACCGTAATCATAACGCTGTTTTTATACCATGAAAAATACATCCCCTCACGATATTCAGCCAGTGTGCGGAAATTGGCAAACGTAGCAGTATCACCTAAAACAAGAGAAAGCCCGCGGCTAAACATATATTGTGTAGGCTGGAGCGACGCAACTATTAGAAAATAAACCGGGAACAATGCCACCAGTGCCGCGATTAAAATAGCAATTGTCAGCAGGGCTGACTGCAATGTAAATTTCTTTTTCATCATTCAATCCCTCTCCTTACTGAACATTCCAAATCCGCGCAGCTGAACAAGGTTAATTATCATAATAATTGCCAACAATACGATTCCGATGGCACTGCCGAAGCCCATATCATTACGCTGGAACGACATCTGATACAGGTATCGTACAATCGTCAGGCCGATATCGCCGGGAGTCGAATCCACCCAGTAGACGTAGCTTTCCGTAAACATTCGGTAGCCTGCAATAACCGTAAGAGTAAAAATATAGATCAGCGTAGGTTTAATCATAGGAACGGTAATATTCCAGAATTTACGAAAGGCGGACGCGCCATCGATTTCCGCGGATTCATAAATATCCTCAGGAATACTTTGCAGAGCCGACAGACAGTAGACCATGTTGATACCAATCGATTTCCAGATATCCAACGTTACCATCATAAGGATACCGGTAGAATAACCCATATTCCAGGCAATGCTTTCCTTACCAAACAGATGCAGGATTTGGTTAAACAGGCCGGAGTCCATATCACTGAACATCAGACGGAATGCGATACCGGCAATCAGTGCTGATACCAGCGATGGGATAAAAAATGCCGCACGAAACATATTACGCAGCTTCAGCAGCCTTGAATTAACGACTACAGCCAGCACGATCGGTATGGTCATCATAATCGCCAGCATACAGCCGGTATAAATGGTATTCGTGAGGATTGCATGGCCAAAGTGGTAATTAAACAGCCTTGCATAATTATGGAATCCAACAAACCGCTCTTTTCCAAAACCTTCCATGCTCATAAAGCTCATACGGATCGTTTCCAATGAAGGATATAGAAAAAATATAAGGAATGAAGCTATAAATGGTGCTACAAATATGTAGGGTGCCATTTTTTTACTGTACAGAATACGTTTCGGATTCCAGGAAGAACGAACCTGTTTTGCCTGCATTGTAATCACCCCTTAGTTTTTCGAATTGCGTACCTCATTGGCCGCATCGGTCAATGCCTGCTCCGGGCTCTTTTCTTGTGTAACAAATACCTGATACATCACGTTATTACGCATTAACTCCTGAGCCGTCGTGGATTTCGCATCGCTTGGATTGATAGGAGACGGAATGCCATTCTCAATATACGGCATCATAATTTCAAAGAATGATTCCCCTGAAAAATAATCCATCGGTTCCGTCAGACTTTCATCGGTCCATACATTAAGATTAACCGGATCGAATTTACAGGTTTCCCAAATATTGATGGAGCCTTCATCGCTCAATTTTGCCCAATACAGAAGCTCCTTAGCTTCTTCAATATACTTGCACTGGCTTGTGATAGCTGTCGGTGTACCTCCTACACAGGTGGAACGAGGCTGTCCCTCCTCAAATACAGGAACCGGACGCACGATCATCTTACCGTAAAGGTCAGGCATATAGTCCATCAGACGAATCATATACCAGGATGGCATCAGCAGAGAAGCACAGTTGCCTCCATTCATCCAATTATAAAAGCTTTCGTTGATCAGGTCACCGCCAGGAGCTTCTGTTGCCAATCCATCCTGGAATACATCATACATCCAATCCAATACGGCGATGTTTTCTTCACTGTCCATTGTCACATTGCCGTCCGCGTCGATATAATCCAATCCGCATTCGTTCAGCAGCGGCCAATAGGGACGCTGGTTCAGGGTTTCATATGCGGTCCACGCCATGCCTGTCGCATCCGTAACCCTGCGGCCGATTTCAAGATATTGATCCCATGTTTCAATCGCATCAATTTCTTCTATGGTGACGCCAGCCTGTTTAATCAGATCCATATTATAGTACATGCAGGTGGCGCCTACATGGGTGGGAATGCCGTAATAGGAGCCGTCTTTGGAATATAAGTCAAAACGGGACCTAACCATATGATCCAGTTCCGGCTCCACAATATCGTTGAGCGGTACAAGCTGGATATCTCCCTGCATAAAGTTCGACCACCAGGTGAGATTGACATCCACAATATCGGGAGCGCCTACACCGGACTGCAAAGCGATGAGAAGCTTATTATGCATTTCAGTAACCGGATAAAATTCCAAACTCAACTCAATAGGATTATTTGGATGTGCTTCATTATAAAGTTCAGCACCATATTCAAAAATATCGGTGTGTTGTTCGTTAACCCAACAAGTCAGTTTAATGGGATCGGCTGGCTCCGTTGTTTCTGTTGTTTCTGTTGTCTTTGAGCTTCCCGCAGTATCGCTGCCAGATGTGGCATCGCCGCCATTGGAACAAGCTGCCGTGGATACGACCATAAGAAGCGACAAAATTAAAGCTGTCAGTTTTTTCACTTTCATATAACATCCTCCTATACTTAAGTCAGGTTTTCCTGTTCTTTAACTATCATTATAGATTGTTAAAAACGCAACTCCAATCCACAGCGTTGTCAGATATGACAAAAATGGCACATATATATGCAAAACGAATGTGCAATACAATGACATTTAATGTACAATTTCTACTTTTTCTTTTCCCAGGCATGTGGAGTTGTACCAGTATATGACTTAAATACACGAAAAAAATAGGATTGATTGCCAATGCCCACCCGTTCCGCAACTTCTTTAATCGACACACCCTGTGCAAGCAGCACTTTGGCCTGCTCAACACGATAACAGGCAACATATTCCGTAAAGCTTTTTCCACAGTCATGACTGAAAATACGGCTTAGATATGACTTACTTACATTCAGATTTCCGGCTACCGCATCCAGGCCGAGATCTTCCTGGCAATGTGCATGGACGTACTCTATCGCTTTAATGGTGTTGGAATTATAATGGGAAACCCGATCTGCCGTCTGAAAGAAATCAAACAGCCTGTTATAAGCGGATACAATCAGGCGGCGGATTTCCTGGATGTTGTCGCTGTTCAGTATTTCTACTCTCATAAGGGTGCAGAATTCCTGCAGCTCGTTGCTGAGCGGAACAGTTTTAATATTCCGTATGACCAGGTTCAGCAATTCCAGGCATATAATCTGACAGGAGGTACGATCAGCCTCTCTATGCAACAATCCGTCAAAGACGGCCTGCACAGCGGCCATGCAGTGCTCATGATCCCGACGTTCCACAGCATTTGCAATCTGCTTTTCAGATACAGTATCCAATGTAACGAATTTTCCAGGATTCAGAGAACGGCTTTCTGAAACATCAATTAAGGATCCATGTCCGGTCAGATACCGCAGTGACATCTCCTGACGTGTCTGACGATAACAGCCGGGAAGGCCGGATGGCTGCTGTACCAGTTTTCCCAGTACGAACGATGCTGTCAGGTTTGTGTATTTCTCCAGGTTCTGCCGGAGGGACTGTACCAGCTGCCTGCCGATATTCCATAAATATTGCTGACTGTTCCGTCCTTCAAATGAAACAAGAGTGACGAACTCTCCTCCTCCGATTTCCGCAATAATCCCTTGTGCATATTGACGTATGACCTCTTGAAGAATGGAAAGAATAGACGGGCTGAGCATTACCAGCTCAATTTTGCCGCCTTCCTGTTCCAGCTTGTGGATGTTATCAAGCTGCATCAAGATAAGCTGGATATTACTTCCATGATTCAGAAATGGAAGCTGTTCTGAGAGGACAGCAGGATCAACAGCGTCGCCGTTTAGCAGGCTGAGTACCAATTGACGCTGGCTTTCCTTTTCGCTGTTTTGCCAGTATGTTTGCAGAATCTGTGTATCCTTTTCTTTTTGCCGCGACTGCCGGATCTGCTCAGCACATTTCTGGAGTGCTTCCAAAACGACCTCACGATTCAGATCGTGCTTGAGCAGGTAGTCAATTGCACCGAGTTTCAAGCTGGAACGTACATAAGTGAAATCTTCGTATCCGCTCAGCGCAATCACCGGCAGTTCAGGGTACATCTGTTTCACCCGTTCAATCAGATCCACACCATTCATACCGGGCATACGCATATCGGTAAGCAGAATATCCGGGCACAGACAGCGTATTTTTTCCAAAGCTTCCTGCCCGTTGGCTGCTTCCCTGTCTACAAGAAAACCATCCCGTTCCAGGCACAGATCCACCTTAAGACGTGTCCGCGCATATAATTCATCATCAACGATCATCACATGATACATTCTCCCACCTCTTTCCCTGATCCGTTGTCTCCTCTGAGCCATCGGTCCTTACCGGGATCCTTACCGTTGCAATTGTAAAGCATCCCGGCATACTGTCATATGAAACCCCATATTCTGCCCCAAAATAAATCTGGAGCCTTTTTTGTACATTGGCTATCCCAATGCCATGAACGCTATGCTGCCGGCTTGTCCGTGTTTCCGTTGTGTGGCTGAGCCGTTCCAATGTGCCGGCGTCCATGCCGCAGCCATCATCAATAACTGAGATCTCCACAATATTCTTTGTCCGGAAGCCTTTAATCGTAATATTAAGGAAACCACGTCCCGCTACAGTCCCATGAATCACAGAATTTTCCACCAGCGGCTCCAGTGTAAACGGAGGCAAAAGGCAGTCCGGCAGCGAATCATCAAGACACACATTAAGCCTGTATGAAGCTATGCCGCGGTACTGCTGAATATCAAGATACCAACGAATGTAATCAAGCTCCTCCGAAAGCGGTATAAAATCCCGACCAGAACGAAGCGTACGATTCAGTAAAGCTGACAAGCTCTGTAAAATATGGGACAGCTTAGCCTGTTGCTGCAAGTCCGCCATCCACGCTACCATATTGAGCGTATTGGTTATGAAATGCGGGTTGATCTGCATTTGCAAAAGTTCGATCTGTGATTCCTGCCGTTGCTTTTCGCTGCATTTAACCTGTTCGATCATCGTTTCCAGCTTGCCTGACATCGTATCAATACTCTGCGCAATGACAGCAAATTCATCGCAGCCCTGATCCTGAATACGTGAAGAAAAATCGCCCTGCTGGACCCGGTTAAGAACGTTCACAATGTGCCAAAGAGGGCGCTTCATAGTGCGGTTAAGCAGGAAAAAGACACAGGGAACCAATACCATCATGGTCAGCAGCAGAGTGATGACATCCATACTGTTATTCAATGCAATTTGCGAAAGGACACCGCCGTCAATTATATTTACCACATACCATCCTGTTTCTTCCATCTGCATGGCAATCAATGTATTGTCGAACATCCCCTCCGGATGAAAAACCTCTATTTTGGAAGAGTTGACAGAAGAAAGATATTCCATCCAGTCCGCTCCGTCAACGGTATCTTCCTCCCCGGTATGGATAATGACATTTCCCTCCCGATCCAACAGATATACCGTAGATGCTCCATCCCCCTCCAGATTGGAAAACAGCTCAGTAAGTACTCCCGCGCGCAATGTCATAATGAGGTATCCAACCGATTCATCCCCTATTAGCCGTTTCATTTTCAGGGCATAATAAATTACCGGTTCATCGGTCTGCGGCGCATGCCATTCCACACTTTTCAAATAATAATCTTCCGGTGTTGCATAATGCCAATAACCATTGCCGCTGCGATCGACATTTTCCATGATGCTGGCCTTACTTTTTTCATAGAAATACATATAGAACCGGTTCTGATTGTTATAGACATAGCACGGCCTGCCGTCAGGAGAAAGGATAATCAGTCCCGCAGAATCAGATGTGGAATTGAAGCGTCCGACCACAGAATGAACAAGTTCTTCTGTTACAGGAACACGCCCAACGCTTGAATTTTCAGAGCTATAGCTTTCCGTAAAATCCTGAATATAGCTGTTATAGGCAAAATCAATTGCATCAGTACGGACATTCATTAAACGATTAAACAGATTGTTACTTGTTTGTACCATGTTCTGCTGTGTAAATGATATGTAATTATCCGTTTCTCTTGAGTAGGATGTAAAAAATACAATTCCCGTTGCCAGAACCAGAGGCACGATACAAAGGGAAATGCAAACTATAAAAAAGCGTGTGCTGAGGGAATATCGACGCAGCCAAAGATAAAGCCTGTTAATCAGACGGCTGCCAAACTTAAACTTGTTACAAATTCTCATGCACACCCCTCCTCTTCGTTCTATTTATATAATTATATAAACAAAAGAGAGTGCCAGCAATCTCCAAAATTATCTAAAACTATACATAAGTCGTAAAAATAATAGATTATAATATCAATTAATATAAGCTATTATAAATGTAAGTTTACAAAAAAGATAATTTCACAGCGTAAGATGCTCGGATCTATCATCCTATCGGCGTCTTTCGCGGAAAGACGGAAAAGTTATGAAAAATTTAACTAATGTTGAAGAATTCCAAAATGGAAACCGGATTTTTCCCATCTTGCCGGAGGAAATGGCTCTATCTCCTGTCAGCTGCCGGCTGTGCGGGAATTTTATTGAAGTGGGATTTGGTTACCAGGTAGAAAGCATGTGGACCGAAATGTTGTTCAACAGAAGCTTTGAGAAAGCTGTACCAATTGCAAAAGGCACCTATGACTGGTTCGGCGGCGACGATAAAGGACTTGGCAACGACTGGACAGGGGAAGAATGGTACCACTCCTCCTATCAACATAACCGGTGGTATGCATTTCCAGGAAAAGACCGCCCGGAGAGCATTACCGGGGATGCTTCTTATCTGACATCACACACGCCCGGATACAGTGTAACGCTTTCCCAGGAGACAGGCGGTATACACGGGGAGAGCTGCCTGGTAATTAATAACTACGATACGCGGTCAGCCGGCGTGGCGCAGGATGGAAAGTATCTGCGGGCTGGAGAAAGCTACCGTTTTTCCGGATATTTCCAGAAACTTGCCGGCGAGTCTGTACAGATGAAAGTATGCTTGTATGAAACGGCAAACTTAGACGGAGATCCTGTATTTCAGGCCACGCTCCCGCAAGCTGCGGAAGAGGGAAGATGTCTGGAAGTGGTTCTTGGTCCGATACCGTATGACGGCTGGGCCACATTTGCGCTGCTGGTTTCAGGAGGAAGCCAGGTATTATGTGATGCTTTTTCTTTCATGCCGGAACATTCAGCACATGGCTGGCGTTCTGATGCGGTTGAGGCGATGAAAGAACTCCATCCATCCGTTCTACGGTTTCCGGGAGGAAATTTTGGCTCTTTCCATAATTGGATGGATGCAATCGGGCCGAAAAACACCCGCCGTCCGGAACCCAGTATCAATTGGGGGGAGCTTAACTATAACGATGTAGGGACCGATGAATTTTTAAACCTTTGTGAGCAAGTGGGGGCCAAACCGCTCCTTTTAGTTAATATGTTTCATCCTTCCAAGGAATTTTATTTTCTTGCATTCCCGGAGATGAAAGAATGGGGTGGATTACAGCGTCATGGTTACCGCCTTACCCATATCCTTGACAAGGAGGCGGGAATAGAGACAGCACGGAAATGGGTAGAATATTGTAACGGAAACATAAACACACCCATGGGAAAGCTTCGTGCACAAAACGGACATCCTGAACCATATCACGTAAAATACTGGGAGATGGACAACGAAACATGGCGCTGGTTTACCAAAGAGGAATATGCCGAATATGTCAGGAAATATGCGGAGGCAATGCGATCTGCCGATCCTGACATCCAAATTGGAATTTGCTCTTACCATGCGTTTAGCGAACCGATCGGGGAGCTGCTGGAACTGTGCGGCGATGCCATCAATTTTATTGCCGACCGAATGTGTGAACCGTTTAATATCAAACGTAAAATAAAAATTTTGCAAGAATATAATCGAACCCATAAACATCAGATTTATTACACCGATACAGAAGCACTGCAAAACCGTGATCCGGCACTGGCTCCGTTTACACGGAAATTTTACGCAGATCATGGGATTGACTTCTGCAAAAGCCGGCGGACCTGGATTTATGCGCTGACAATGGCAGGAAATTTATTACATTATGAGCGTTATGGGGGACTGGTGCAATTTATGTGCTTTAACAACCTGTGCAATACGTCAGGACAATCGTGCATTGAAGTTTCAAAACAGGAAAGCATCCTGACAGCATCAGGGCTTCTGCTTAAATGGATGTCACAAACCGCGGCAGCATGGCCGCTGAAAATCGACGGTTATGAAGCTGACAGTCTGAAAAGTGTGGAAATCCAGGCAAGCTGGAATCTGGATCGCACAGAACTTGTGTTAGATTTCGTAAATAAATGCGATCAGGATACACTAGTCACGCTGGACTTTTCAGGATTAGGCCGCTCATTTTCCCGTTCCCGTATGCTGCGCCTTTCCGCTGATGATGGAGATATACAGGAGACAATACATTCCCACGGAAATATGCGAGAGGAAGTTCGTTACGGGTCAATTAGACTGGAGGACATACAAACATTTGAAATACCGGCATTCTCGTTCACAGAAACTATCCTTTCCTCAAATGAATGATTCTTTTAAGCTTTAAGTTGGATTGCAGCGGTATGCTATACTGTCAGCAGCCCGGTAAGACACCTACCTGTACGGAGGAGAGAAAATGACGGTTTTAGAGAAAACAGCAGAATGCATCAATATATTAGGCCGTTTCTGCGGCCGCAGGGATATTAAAGATCTGACAACACAAAGCCTGATGGAAAGCTATGGGATTCCCCGTGTGGATCTTTTTATATTATTTGGCGGGAGCATTGCCTGTGCCGGGGATCTTTTTGCGCAGGCAATGCAGGCCGGTATTGCGGAACACTATATGATTGTGGGAGGAGAAGGCCATACCACGGAAAGCCTGCGCCGGAAAATGGCCGGTCTTTGTCCCGGACTTGTCACGGAAGGGAAAGCGGAGGCCGAAGTATTCGCCGGCTATTTGTCACAGAAATACGGCCTTTCCCCCGACTATCTGGAAACCGCCTCCACCAACTGCGGCAACAATGTAACCAATGCCCTGGCGCTGATGACACAAAACCGGCTTCCCCACCGCACCATTCTTCTGATGCAGGATGCATCCATGCAGCTGCGTATGGATGCCGGTTTCCGCAGACACATAAGCCCCGATACCCGGATCATCAATTTCGCCTGCTACCAGGTAGAGGTCATTGCCGAAGGAAACAGGCTGGCCTTCCGGGATACAACAACGGATGCCGCGCTCCGCGGGCCGTCCTTATGTTCACCAATAACCGGTATGTGGGATATGGAACGCTATATCACACTGCTCATGGGCGAAATCCCCCGTCTCAGTGACAATGCAGAAGGATACGGCCCGCATGGAAAGGGTTTTATCGCACATGTGGATATCCCTGAAAACGTAGCAGAAGCGTATGCTTATCTAAAGAAAAACTACGGCGATTTTTCCAGGGCCGCCAATCCGGCTTACGCCACGGATCGCTAAAAAGGAGCCGCAGTCAGGCGGCTCCCTTTCATTCCTTCTGCACAAGCTGCAGCAATCTGCGAAACTCTTTTTCAAACCGGACGTCGTCCTCCGGCTGCCTCTTGCGGGGCCCTTTCCCATGGTGCTTAGAGGACGCTCTCCGCGCCTTTTTCGCCAGATGCCTTTCCATCAGCAGCTGATCGATATTTTCCCGGGTATACCAGTTCCCGGACTGATGGATCCCATAGGCCCCTTTTCCCAGAACCATAGCCGCCACCCCATAGTCCTGGGTCACCACCACATCCCCTTTTCTGCAGAGATTCACCAATGCAAAATCCACCGCATCGGCACCCGCTCCGATGACCCGTACCTGACTGTAGGACGAAGTCAGGACATGGTTCGTATCACATAAAAGAACCACCGGTATCTTATTTTCTTGCGCCGCTCGTTCCACAATTCCCACCACCGGACAAGCGTCCGCATCCACCAGTATCTGCATTTCCTGTTATTCCTTTCCTGTTTCGTATGAAAAAAGGAGAAAGGATCCCTGATAATTGCTCCAGACCGTTTTGCGGAGCACCGGAAAATAAAAAGTGGAGAACAGCATCTCCGATACGGACAGCGTAACTGCAATGGAAAACAGACTTTCCTCATATCGGAAATAAACATCCTCCCGTTTTACCGGCAGGGTGAGTCCATACAGATACGCAGTCTCTTCCTGAGACAGGGCAGTCTCCGCTTTCTTTTGTTCCTCACGGCTCAAAGTCCCGTAATAAAAATCAAAATAGGTATTGTCCCTTCCGTTTTCCTCCAGCAGGCGGTAAAGGTACTCCCTGAGAGTTTCCCCGTCCCCCTCCACCATTTCCTGTCTGCCCAGCCGCATGGCCTCCTGCAGGGTATCCGGTACCATACAGCCTTCTTTTATCAATTCTTCCTTTTTCATACTATCTCCTGCTGATTCCTTACAAAATCCGGCGATGACCGTTTCTAATGGACACAGCGGCCTATATCCCGCCTTCAGTCCTGCCCGAACAAAGCCGCCGCCTTCTCCATCCGGTCCATTATCCTTACACCAAAAGGACAGCGGGTCTCACAGCCGCCGCACCGGACACAGTCCCCCGCTGCGGCAGACAGCTGCCCGTAATGGGCTTTGACTGTCGCGGGAATTTCGTCCTGCATCACCGCCAGATCATACAGCTTGTTTACCATAGCGATATCAATCCTGGAGGGGCAGGGTGCGCAATGGCCGCAATAGATGCACTGGCCGCTGTAGGCATGATGGGGGGCATTCGCCAGTACGCTGGCATAATCCTTTTCCTCCTCCGTTGCCGTCTCATAGGCTGCGGCCGCATCCACATGCGCCGGTGTATCGAAACCTGCCATCACACTGGCTACCGCAGGCCGTGTCAGGGCATAATGCAGACACTGCACCGGCGTCAGGGCCGTACCGAAAGGCGATGTTTCCGCCCGGAACAGACGTCCCCCGGCATACCCCTTCATGACAGTGATGCCTACGCCTTCCTGCTCGCAGATACGGTAAAGCTCCTCTCTTTCCGGTGCGATCCCGCCCAGCTGTTCCTCATAGGTTTCTTTGAAGTAATCATTCAGATCCTCTGTGGCAGGAAGCAGATCGAAAGCAGGATTCACACTGAAAAGAATCATTTCTATAATACCGCTTTGCGCCGCCATCCTGGCCACCTCCGGATTGTGGGTACTCATGCCTATATGGCGGATTATCCCCTTTTCCTTCAGCCCCTTCACATAGTCGATGAATTCGCCTTCCATAACACGCTTGAATTCCGCTTTTTCATCCACAAAATGGATCATCCCCAAATCTATGTAGTCCGTACCCATACGGTCGAGAAGATCCTGAAAAGCGATACGGACCTGCTCCAGATTCCTGGTACGTACATACTGCCCGTTCTGCCAGGTGGATCCCAGGTGCCCCTGTATGATCCAGCGTTCTCTTTTTCCCGCAATCGCCGCCCCGATTTTAGAACGCACTTCAGGTTCCGACATCCAGCAGTCCAGGATGTTGATCCCCAGCTCTTCGCACCGGTCTATGACCGCCCTGACCTCTTTTGCATTATGCCGTTCCAGCCATTCCCCTCCCAGTCCGATTTCACTGACGGACAGTCCTGTTTTTCCTAATTCTCTGTATCTCATTGGTATTCCTCCTGAAATTAAAGTCTCCGCAAATTGACCCGCCTCAGCGTATTGCCTGCAGGGATAAAAATGTATCTCTGCATAAAAGAAAACTTCCTGCTACTGTCAGTCCATTCATATTTCCGCCATACAGGGGTTCCCCTGCCGCCTGATAAAAATTATTTATTCTGTCATCCCATATTTCCGGAATAACGCGATCTCCTCCTGATCATAAGGGGTATAATCCTCATGATACAAATCATGCTGCCACAGGGTAAGATCCAGCCCGTCTTCCTCCCGCAGATAATCCCAGGGAAGATAAAACTGGGACTTCCCCGCCACCAGTCCCCAATGATAGCTGCCGATCCTGTTTTCATAAAAATAGGGGAGAAGATCTCTGATATTATTGTCCAGGATGCGGTTGAGCCACTCCGTATTCATAAGGGGCCTTCCCTCTTTTGCCAGCGCTTTTACCACCTGCTTAACCCGACCGAAATTCTCATATTGGTGGAAGGAAACAATATCCGAAAGCTCCACCGCCCTTTTCTGAATCGGCTCCAGATCCACATCCTCCGCCACACCATACCCCTCCGGGTATGACCAGGGAGCCGCCGTCAACGGCTGATCCGGATCGACAGCCCGGGCGATTTCAAATACATGCTCCAGATATTCCATGCTCAGGGAATGCCGGTTGCTGTTACCCGGTTCGTTCCATAAATCCCACATGATGATCCTGGGATCTCTGGCATAACGCCCGATAATCTCTTTTGCATAGGTATACTGCGGCTCCCTCCATGCTTCTTCATCGAACAGAATCCAGCCGGTTTTTCTTTTCTCCCCGGTAAACGGATTTTCCGCTTTTCCCCCGTGATGCCCGATATCATAAGGCTGCCAGCCTGCCCCCATCTTATCCGGGAACACCGGATCCGGCCGTTCAAAAGGAGCACAGTCATTGAACAGCACCGGCATAAGTGTAATCCCGTATCCGTCCAGCAGTGCAAGCAGCTCATCCATCTTCCCGAAAAAACGCTCCCGCTCAAAGAACCATGCATGAAAAGGCATAAACATTCTCACACTGTTAAGCCCCGTCTCCCGCAAAAGTTTCAGTTCTTTTTTTACAGAAGCAAGAACCTCCTCCCTCGTATCATCCTGCCACAGCTCCGTATTATGCAGGGTAATTGCCGGGACATAATTACAGCCCATCAGCCATGGACGGCTGTCATACCATACATTGCTTTTTTCCTTACTCCATCTGTTCCCCATCCCTTTTTCTCCTTTCACGTAACCTGCTCCAATCTATCTTTTTGTGACCACTCCGCCTTTTTCTGCTCCTCTTATTCCCCCTGCTTATCCGTCCATTCCCAGACCATCGCTTCATAAGGACGCAGCGTAAGCTCCGGTCCCCACACCGAATCCTCATAATTCCCGATAAGTCGCTGCGCCGTCTGTCCTGCCGTTTCCTCCGGCAGCCGCCACACAAGCTCCTTTTCCGTAAAGCTGCACACGACAAGCAGGTGTGTGGTGCCGAACGTTCTTTCATACGCAAATAAAATTCAGGCCCCCTTTTTTCCGTCGGCATCCGGATTTCCTGCCGTTGATAATTATGTTTATTATATCATTCCTGTGCATGGAAAGCCAGAGAATCCCTTTTTGCGGCTGCAGATGCCCATTGCTTTGTTACTGTTCACTCCGTGACCAGTAACATTGCTTTACCGGACCCGGTGGCGCATGGCAGGTACAAGGCCGGGACGGTAAGAAATCCTCCGAAATATTCACAAGGCACCTTGACATTTATCCAAAAAAGGGGTATTCTTATTTTACAAGGTACCTAGCAATTTTATTTTATTGAATAAATCCAAGAGAAAGAAGGAATATACTATGAATGATAATCCGAACCAAACATGCCCCTGTTGTCCTAACCACTGTTCTTCCGATGCTTTGCAATGCGGAAAAGGAAGGACTTATTTTTCAGAGAACCGGGAACCTTTCCAGGCCCAGGATGAAGCCGCCGGGAAGCGAAGTATCCCCCGCCATGCACGCCATGAGGAATGCCGGGAACGGCGCGACAGAAGAAGCCGGCGGGAGCAGACTCCGGAACGTTTTTTCCCTTCCGGACAGCCGTTTTCGCCGGAGGAGCAGCTTTTTGAACAATTCCGTGCCTGTACTCATGCCCTCCATCATCCGGGGAACGGCAAATCCGGCCAATTGCGGATCCTCTCCGTTTTATCAGCTAACAGCCCGATTACCCAGCGTCAGCTCATGGATATCCTGGACGTCCGCTCCGGTTCCCTGAGTGAAATCCTGGGGAAAATGGAAACGGAAGGCTATATCACCCGGACACCCAATGAACAGGATAAAAGAGGCGTGGATGTAACCCTCACCCCTGCCGGCCTGGAAGCCGCCGCGCAGATGCAAGTCCACAGGGGAAACTCGGTGCAGGACTTTTTCTCCTGCCTGAGCCAGGAAGAAAAAGAACAGCTTTCCCTTCTTTTGGAAAAACTGCTGGAGGACTGGCGCAGCAAAAAAGGAATTGACGGCGGCAGGGACCACGGCAGACACGAACGCGGCAGCAGAGAACATGGCAGCAGAGAGCGCAGAAGCCGGGAACAGGGACGCGCAGAAGAACGCGGACGGGAGCCTTACGGACGGCAACGGGATACCGGAGAACACGGAAACCGGCGCTGAAAAACGCCTGCAGGGATTTCTTTTACTTATCCCATGCAGGCGTTTTATCATCATATACGCCGATCCACCGCATATACCGCTTCTATATTCTCTATCGGGACATCCCCCTCAAAACCCTGGCTTGCCATAAGGATATACCCGCCGTCCTTCCCCAGCAAATCCATGAACCTGCGCACCTCCGCCTTCACCTCTTCCGGCTTTCCATACGGCAGCAGCCCCTGGGTGTCAATCCCTCCATGGAACACAATCTTGTCCTTATACAGCTGCGCCAGCCGTTCCGCCTCCAGCCCCTGCACCTTCTGCACCGGTTCCAGCGCATCCACGCCGCATTCGATAAACTCCGGTATCAGCGGCGCTACGGCCCCGCAGGAATGCTGCTGGTAAAACGCTCCGTATTTATGCGCCAGCTCCACCAGCTTTATCGTATTTTCCCGATAGAATTCCCTCCACATATCCACCGAAAACAACAGCGATATCTGTGTCCCATAATCATCATGCGGACGCAGGACATCCACTCTGCCCTCTCCGGCCTCAAAAATCCTCCGGTAATATTCCATCTCAAATGCATTCATGCGTTCCAGGATCCGCTTTGCCGTATCCGGCTCGTCCAGCATCAGCATAAAAAACTGATCCATCTCTATCAAAAAGGTAACCATTTGAAAAGGCCCTTCGTGCCCCACAATGATCGCCTTATCCGGATTGCTGTCGCACACCCTTTTAATTGCACTGTAATCGAACCAATCCGGATCGGGGAATCTGGCTGCATCCACCTCTTCCACCGTTTCCACCCCATTTAAGGGAAAATAAGTTGTCGTCCCATACGTATCAACTGCGGTGGTATGCAGCGTGGTTTCATACCCCCACCAGGACTGTTCCACCCGCTCCCCTTTTTCATTCAGACTGGTTTTTAATTCCGGCCCGATATATTCCGGCGAAGCCGTCACTATATCCACCTCATATTTTTCCAGCAGCTGGCTGTAATCGGTGAAGCCATAATGCTTCAGCAGCTTCTCCGTCACGGATCCCACCGCTTCAAACGCTGCCGGTATCCGATCCGGCTTCCGGTGCTCCATCACCGCCCTGACTCTTTCTTTGGATGTCATCGCAGATGTCCTCCTTTTCTTTCCTGTAATTCTAATACTTATTTCATTGTAGCTTTCGCAGCCCTACGCGGGAATTCCTTTTTTTATCGGATTTGTTGTATAAATTAAAACCAATACCTGTTGCTGATTTTATCCGGCAATAGTACAATATCTGTAACGGCCGCCGCCCGAACTTATGCCGGATACGCTGCCCTTTACGGCAACAATCCGGATAAGTCTGAGCAGGTGCCTTTACTATACAAAACGAAGGAAAAACCTATGCAGGACATCTACAATCCAGACAACTTCGCGCCTTATCTATATAATGCTCCGGAAACCGGCCGCATCAGCCTGCCGTTCATGCTCCATGCCAACCGTATGGGCTGCAGCTGTGAAGAGTCTTTTTTTTGCGTGCACAGAGAAGCGGATTACCCTTATTTCACCGTTCATTTCCTGTTTGACGGCTGTGGTTTCTTCCACATTGGGGGAAAGGATTATTTATTGAAAAAAGGGGATGCCTTCATTATAACAGCGGGGAATGCCCATACCTATTCCAACCATTCCGGGGATCCCCTCGGCCTCATCTGGATCGAACTTGCCATACCCGGCCAGCAGGAGCTGTCGGGTTATTTTAAAAGGAACCACATCCATACCATTGATGCCGCCCATACCGGAAAACCGTTATCCCAACTGATATCCATTATGAAAAAGAGGAAGGTTTCTCCTGCTATCGACGATTTCACCCTGTCCAAAATGTATTACGCCTTTCTCATGGATCTGATGGAGGCGGCACGCTTTTCCTCCCCCTGTGATCATCCCCGGCTGATTACCGATGCCCTGCAATACATTGACAGCCATTTTACGGAGGATCTCCAGGTCAGCCGTCTTTCCGGGCAGCTGCATGTGAGCCATACCTGGCTCACGCGGATTTTCCGCAAATACGTGGGAACCACACCCATAAAATACATTAGCCTGAAGCGTATCGAATATGCCTGCTCTTTATTAAACACAACTTCCATGACCTGCGAAGAGGTGGGAGAAAGCATCGGTATGTATGACGCTTCCCATTTTAATCGGTTCTTTACCCGGCAAATGGGGATGGCGCCCTCCGTGTACCGGAGCAGAAGCAAGGAGGTACTCTCTTGAATACCTTAGATATTCTCCGTAAAATGTACAAAGCTGTTAAATTCCATCTGTTGAAGTGCTGCCTGGCGGCTGCTTGGGACAATTTTCATAAGCCTTACGCCTCTTACCCGAAGCGCCATTAACTGTGTCATAATAATATCTTGGCACGGAAAAGCCGGATACATTTCTGTATCCGGCACCTTACCCGTTCTTTTCACTTTTAATGTTATATAGATGGTTCCCGCCTCCCATCTTGTACAGGCGCAAGCAAACCCAGGTAGTGATCAAGCTGTTGTTCTGCAAGTTCCGCAATCATATCCGCAAACAAAGTAAGATCTCCCTCTACAGCATAGGCTTCCAGGGCATTAAAGTAGGCCAGTCTGTTCTCTTTGGCAATCGAAACAGCGGGAAAACCGTTTGTCATAAGCTGGTAGTTCATAAGCAGTCTCGATGTCCTGCCGTTTCCATCCGGGAACGGATGGATTTTAACAAACTCCGCATGCGTCCAGGCCGCCAGTTCTATCAGGTTCAGTTCTTTCCCTTTCCATGTCAGATCCTCATAAAAATCCTTAATCTGACGGTACATCTCATTTGGGGAAGGCGGGGTATGCTGCGCACCGGAGATATACACATCCACACTGCGGTAAATGCCCCCGGTAAAAATGTTTTCCATCAATAAGGCATGGATATCTTTGATAATCTTTTCATCCAACTGCAGTCCCTTTGTGATACAGTCCTTCACATAACGGTATGCCTTCTGGTGGTTCACCAACTCGTAAATCTCCCGAAGACTCTTGCCTCCTACCGTAATCCCGTCCTCCAGCAGTACTTTTGTTTCGATTAAAGTCAGGGTATTCCCTTCAATAGCGGTGGAGTTATGGGTATATTCTATTTCGAACGCCTGCTCGTAGGATTGCAGCGTAAGCTCCGGGATGGATGACCTGCCTGATTGGTACAAGTCTCTTTTCTGCAGTAATTCCGGGTAATTCAAGCAAACCACTCCTTTCTCTGCTATCTTTCAATTACCCTAACAGTATACCACAATTTCCCTAAGGTGTAACCAGCAATCCTACGGCCTGACGTCACTCTTACCAGAATCTCTCTTACCAGAAAAGCCCTGTTCCTTTAACGGCTTATCTGTTTTCTGCTTATTCAGCCGCCGTACTTTCTTCTGTCCCGCTCACTGTATGGGTTTCCTCTGTACCTTCCGTTTTTTCTTGTTCCTCCATTCCTGCTGTAATGGATACTACGGTATCCCCTTCCATCTCAACAGTTACCACATCATTTACCGACAAGGCGGCAACGGAAGCTTCTTCTCCGTTAATTATTACTTTTGTAGTATCCGATATCTGAATAGTCCTGGTCTCTCCTGTAAGATGCAGGGATATCTCCTCATCAGCCTGCCCATCCGGATTCTGCGTTGCTTCTGACGCTTCCTCTGCGGAACCCTCTTCATATGCTGCATCGGCCGTTTCTTCCGAAGCGCTCTCACTCTCATTCAACTGTGTGGGGATTTCTGCAGCTTCTTCCCCTTCGGTTTCCGGTCCGGGCTTCTCCCCTTCCGGCAGGGCCGGCTGTTCTGCCAGCGCCAAAGTGATCGTATCCTCATCTATTTCCGTTATTTGTCCGAATAAGGGCATTTCCTCCTCAGCTGCCGTCTGGGTTACTGTTTCAGCGGTACTTTCCTCTTCGCTGCTTTCAACCGGCTGTGTTGACTCGATTTCCACAGGTGTTTCCGATTCCGTACTTCCGCATGCGATCGTTCCCAACGCTGCAACGGCCGCAATGATAGAAACATATAATACCTTTTTGCCTTTTTGTATCCCATTTATTTTTCTCATAGTTCTCCTCCAATCTGCCTTACATACACTATCATAATTTACAGGGTTACCATAAAAGGCGCCGTTTTATGGAATGAGAACATTTTATTAAGTATATGTGAACAAATTGTGTAGCAAATATGGAATTTCTGAGAAAATTTCCTGTCATCAGAAAACTGTCAGCTTATCGGTAAATTGTGTTTTTATCGTGTAATTTCTGTGAATCATACTTTTTCGCGCAATTCCAACGCCAGACAATTCACATACCCGGTAGGAAGGTTTTCCGGCAGCTTTACCGTCAGGATACCACAATACTGGGAAAATTCCACTTTTCCCGCACCCAGCAGGCGTACCGACTCCACCGTTTCCTCCGGCCGAAGGGATTTGATAACTGCCGCCCGGTTTTCCGGTGCTTTCAGAATAAAGGCGTATACCGTGTCCCCTTTTCTGGTAAACCGGAAATCAGAACTGTTCCATTCCGTCTTGTCCTCCCGGAAGCCTTCGATAAGCACACGGATATCCCCTTCTCCGAATACACGGAAGGGTCTTGTCCCGTATACCCCTTCCTGACAGACCGCAAACCACTTTGCCAGCTCTTCCAGAATAAACCGGGTTTCCGCATCAATTGTCCCGTCCGGCCTCTGCAGCACATTCAGCAGCATACAGCCGTTTTTGGAAATAATATCAACCAGCATTTCGATGATCTGTCCCGGCTGTTTGAACGTCTGCTTCGCATCATAAAACCAGTTGCCGATGCAGGTATCCGTCTGCCACGGGCTGGGATTCACCCCGGGCAGCTGGCTTTTTTCAATATCCAGGACGCCAACCCGGTAAACCTCCTGCGCCCTGTTCTTCTGGGTATATACCGCCTGATTCCTTCCGTTTCGCTCTATGGAATCGTTATACAGATAGGAAACCGCATCCAGCCCCGGCTGGTATCCTTCCTCTTCAAAAGGCAGACCGCTGTCGGAATACAGCAGGGCCGGATGGAATTTATCCACAAGCTCCTTCATGGTATCCTGCCAGTATTTCTGGAATTTCTTATTTCCGGTAAGCCACTGGGCTAACGCTCCATGCTCCGGCATCGTGTGCTCACTGTTTTCATAATAAAAATCCCGGCTGGCAGGATCCGCACCATCATACGGCACCCCTTTATACGGGCCATAGCTGTCCGCTCCCTTATTCACATACCACCAGGAAAATGAAGCGCCCAGATGCTCCGTCAGTCCGAAAGGCATCCCGAACTGATCCGCCGCCTCTTTCCATAATGCACAGATATCCTTTTGGGGTCCGATTTTCACCGAATTATTCGCATTTACCATGGAATCATAGTTGAAAAAATTATCATGATGCATGGCCTGCGCCACAAAATACCTGGCTCCTGCCCTGTGATACAGCCCCATCAGCTCCCGGGGATCAAACTTTTCCGCTTTCCAAAGCCGGCAGATATCCTTGTATCCGAATTCCGACGGATGCCCGTAATGCCGGATATGGTAATTGTACTGGGGACTCCCCTGTATGTACATGTTTCTTGCGTACCAGTCCCCGCACATCGGTACGCTCTGCGGCCCCCAATGGCTCCATATGCCGAACTTGACATCCCGGAACCATTCCGGGCACTCATATTCCCGCAGTGATTCAAACGTTGGCTGAAATTTTCCTGTCATCCTGTTAACCCTCCATTTTCTTAATTACAGAACCCCTTTTGTAACTGTATTACCCGGACTTTACATACGCCGGCCATCCCTTCTGTCCCCGTTTTTGCGGCAGGTGATAAGCCATCCGACACATATGAAGTTTGAGTTTATTATATAAATTTGACAGGAAAAGTATTATACAGAATCATGACAAGTTTATCCGCTTTATGTCGTGGTATCGAATATTATAAAAGCCCTTCCGCTCTGCAGCCCTCCCATGTATTACGTATGAAAGTCGCTTGTGCATATATCGGCTCATTGCTCACCGGAATAAATGAGGCACCCAAAGCGACAGGAAAATATCTTGCCAAAGAAGGCAGAGACAAATCCGTTCCGGACGTGGTTCTTTTTTGCGTTTGGGTATCCTGTGCCACGCCCTGTGCAGTATGCGGTTCCACAGATGTTTTATATACCGTGGAGAAGAGACCAATCCCATGGGGCAGCCTATCTGCCACATGGGATGCTTTGGGCTCTTCGAAACGTTTGGTATATCAACATCTGTGGAACCGCATACTGCACAGGGCGCGGCACAGGATACCCAAACGCGAGAAAGAACCCCGGACGTTATTTGTCTCTGCCTTCTTATTTCGTATAATCATCCACATCATTATTACATTTTTCTCAGCCTCCCGTCAAAAACACCTGCTGGGAAAAATAAATAAGACTGCCTGCCAGTTTTCCCAGCCCTATAGACAGAACTGCAATTCCCAGGCCATGCCGGAACTGGATCCTCCTTGCAAAAACAGGAATGGTGTTCAGCATCTCTGCAATCGCCAGAGCCAGGCATCCCACAAAAATACCAGCAAAAAAGCCAAAGAATATCAAAATAACCGCCGTAATCCATTTCCACATACTGTCTGTCATGGCACCAAAAATCTGCAAATTCCTCACCCATTCGCCCACATGGCAGGAATACTCAAAAACACTGATAAAATTTCCAAATAACGTGCCGGCAACCACCATTTCCTCATACAGGAATACTTTTTTGCTCGTATGCGTCTTTCCCGCGAAACGGGGAACCAGGCCTACGGCGATAAGTACGGTAAATACCCCGGCAGAAACAAGGAATCCAAAGCTCACACCGATAACCGCCATAAATATGCTTTTAAGAAACATCAATGGTCTTTCCCTCCCTGTCAGCAGTTTCCACCAACGCATTATTCACATCATCCTCGTAAATACGCATTTCCACTTCGATAGGCGTGGGATCCTTTGTGATCCTCCGGCCCCCGATATGGTTAAAGAATACTATAATACCCACGGCCAGGCCGATGGAATAGGCCACTTCCAATATAGTGAAGCCGTCCGATGCCTGTCCGGCAATCATTTCATACACCTTCATAAATACCTTGTTGATGCCTATGTCATTATGGAAGGCCATAATAGTGAACGCCGTACCAAAAAAACAAATAAGGGAAACAAATGCAATTTTAAGCCATTGCATGAATCCCTTTTCATTTTTTACCTTGACCTTTTCCATTATTACTTCTGTTTCACCGATGTTATCTATTGTTAAATCCGGGTACATTATCTGCAGCGATTCGATAATTTTCATTACACTTACCACCTGGCGCTGTGGTTTTGTATCTTTAAATTTATATATTTTCATCGCCTTTGCATGTGCCAGTATATCTTTATTCGTACATACCACTTTCCCCAGATCCGAAAGCTGCACGTCATCCTTTTCTACTTCCACATTCCGATCCAGCTTCAGATATAATGTTTCCTGTGATGCCATCCCAACCACCTTTCCGACCGGTACACCCTTTGAAAATACGGTCATTTCATTCTTCCGTTAGTAATATGGAGAATTTCTGTTTTTATACAGGATTGCAAAAAAAGGAAAAAAGAAACCGTTCATAACTTTCTGAACTGTTTCTCTTTTTGAGCATGAAAAAACAGCAGTTGATCAAACTGCTGTTTTTCCAATCATCATCATATCATCTATCAAAATTAAGGGATTTTCTTAGTTAGAGAACATATAAGCGGTGGAAAGTTTGATTCCGGAACCGGTATTGGTTACATATGTATAAATACCAATCTTTGTGTAGTTGCCGCTTACCATGTTGCTGTAGTGTGAAGGGCTTGCCTTCAGGCTTGCGAAAACGCTGTCTGCTGCGCTGTTCTGCTCAGAATCGGAAAATCCGAAGCTTCCGTATGTAATGTAGGAAAGGTTCTCGCCGCGCCATTTGTTGGAACTAATCATATCAGCACCGCTTGTTCCATTGGGACGGGTGTGACTCCAAACTGAGGTGATTTCTTCGCTTCTTACTGCCGCATAGCTGGTTAATTCACTGTCAAGTGTCAGTGCGGGAAGTCCCTGCTCTGCTCTTAAGTTATTGATATCTGCCAGAAGTTTTGCATTCATAGCAGAAGTCTGGTCTGTTGCTGCTTTTGCATCCATTTTTGCTGCGGGTGCCATTGCTGTTACGATGATTGTTAATACCGCTAATACGGTGATGATTGCTTTCTTCATTTTCCTTCATCCTTTCAAATCGTGTCGATTGAAAAATGATGGAAAACTACTAAGGCTTTTCGATTATTTAAAAGTAGTGAGAGCCTTTCGGCTATCAATACAGTACCATATGGTACCGGCAGCTGGCTGCCATCCTTTTTAAAGGGAAGGCCCTGTAGCTTTGCGTCCTTACTTTTCAATAAGTTTGCCAAATGTAGTTTTCACGCCTTTTTCAGTTCAAAGGCCTGATAAGTAAAAAAAATAGTCTTGTGTCATACGGCGACCAAGGCTACTTTGCAAATACATACGTTTTTACTATGTATCAGGCAACTGGCTACCATCCTCTATGAGGGAAGGCCCTATAGCTTTGCGTCCTTGCCTTTCAGCAAGTTTGCCAAGTGTTAAATTAAATAAATTAATAATATGATGATTGTTTGATGTATGATGATTTCTTTCGTTAATCTTATACTACACCATACGCGTTTAAAAATCAAGTGTTTTTTTGAAATATTTTACTTTTTGTAACTATTTTTATAGCCGTCCGGATCATGCCTCCTATTTGTCACGCGGCCGGAGACGCACTCTTTCCTTTTGCTTCTCAAGAACCTTTATCCAGGAAGGCCCCGGCGTTTCCGCCGGGGCCTTAATTATGCAGTTATCTGCGTTTTTTTCTGAATGCGGCACAGGAAATGAGTACCGCCATCGCTGTGGAAATCAGGAGTGTCCAGATAACCACAGGGGCCCTGTCTCCTGTTCCCGGTCCCTTCATATCCCCCAGGACGCCTACCGAAGGTGCTGCCGGCATGGCACCGTCAGGCATCTTGCTCTCTCCCAGGACATCAACCTTGGGAGTTACCCCCGTTACAGTGGTTACCGTTGTAGTGGTGGTAGTGGTGGTGCCGGGTTCATCGGGAGTTCCCGGCTCTTCCGGTGTGGGAGGCGGTGTGGGCGGTGTATATGGATCATTATACAGCTGTCTGGTCTTGGAACCATCTTCGGTATAGGTCCTGTAATCCGCTCCCTCTCCTATTCTGCTCAATGCCAGCTGGTTGCGGGCTTCGAAGCTGTTTCCTTCCAGCATGAAATAGTGAGGTGTGTTATCCAGAAGATAACCTGCCGGAGCTTGTGTCTCCACATAACAGTACAGCACATCGAACTCCAGTTCCTCCATGCTGCCTTCCCCAAAGGTAATCCGGCCGTCCTCATCTGTGGTCAGGGTCCCTGCCTCCCCGGGGGTCGCATCGATACTATCCATATTAAATTTGTAGAGTGTGAACTGCGCACCCGGTAAGGTCTTCCGGGCATCGCTTCTGTCATATTTTATCAGGTTAAAGGTCCCTGCCCTGCCGCTTGCGGTAGCGCCTGCCTTGATCCGGAAGCTTCCTGATACGCTGGTGGATGCCAGCTCCTGCTCCCCTTTCAGGATCGCGCTGTTGGTCACAGCCACATCCCCGGTTCTTACCGTAACGGCTTTGTATGTGATTCTCACATGCCTGCCGTCAGGTATGTTGCCGATTACCAGCTTGCTGCCGGAATAGCTCAGACTGCAGGAAGCGGTAATATCCGTCTGTACCTGTGTCACGTTGTCGATGGTGGTAACGGATATGGTATTTGACAGGATTTCCGCGTTGCTGTCTATCTCATCCTCCAGCGTCAGGTAGCCCCGGGATGTCAGCTGCTGGGCATTGGTATTCACATCAATGGTATAAAGGATGTGGGTTCCGGTAGTCTGGCCCCCCTTTTTAAGAAGATCAGTCTCCGCTATGGTCACATCCGCTTCCGCCCGGGAGGTGTTTCCCATATTCGTTACAAGTACCTCGTTGGTAAAGACGGTTCCATAGTTTGTTTTATCCAGACTGGCGGGGTCTACCTCGGTTTTAAAGGTAATCTTATATGCATTATCATAGGTAGCAGCCGGTATGGTAAACAGCAGCCGGCCGGGCAGCCCTTCCTGCGCGGGAGTAATTGCCGCAGGGCCGGATTTTGATACCGTCCAGTCCGTTCTTGTGGAGGTGGTCAGCTGTGCGGAACCTTCAATATAAACCAGACCATCGGGAAGGACATCCGTTACCGTAATCTCTCCGGTATATGCTTTTTCCGGCGTAAGGTTAGCTGCGTCGTTGGTATTGACCAGGATGGTCCACAGGATTTCATAGTTACCATCGGCATTCTTGGTTTTCAATACTTCGCCGCTCTTGTTCAGCGCCTCCTTTTTATACATAGTAACCTTGGCCTGCGCTTCGTAGCTCCACTTACCGTTGTATACAAAGGACGCCTTTACCTTATTGATATAATCCCGGCTTCCGCCTGCCGGGATCTTGCTGCTGTCAGCCACGGAGCTGAAGGTCAGCAAGATTTGTTTTCCCACGCACTTTCGCCAGCCCGCTTCCGTAAAGGTCAGGGTCATCGTTTTCCTGCCGCTGTCTATTACCCGCTGATAGTCCTCTCCGTCTGTCAAAGATGTGCCGTCTGAAAGGGTTACCGCGAAATTCATTTCGGATTCGTCCGTGGTATAGAAATTCATCCCATCCGGTAAGGTATCCGTAAGGATTAGGTCCTTAAGCACATCCGCGTTTTTGAACTGGGTAAGATCCAGCTTCACCTGCCACTGCGCTTTGTAAGCCTCGTTGCTGCCGGATGTGTCATTGCTCAGAGCCCTGCCTGTTTTGGTCAGAATCCCTGTTCCGTATTTTTTGCCGACAAGGGCGTCTTCATAGTCATTATCGCCGGTTTCAATAATCTTTGCCCAGTTCCGCAGCTTTACAAATCCCCAGTCAATACCGTCCATTCCTGTGGCTTTTGTCTGTGTGGCGTAACTGATTTTATATACATGGGTATAGTCTCCATAGGGGAACTTAATACGGAATAATCCGTTATTTTCCAGTGCCCATCCGGAGCCCTCGGTTTTTGATTCTATCGTAAGCTGGTCGGTGATATCCTTGTTATCGGTGATATCCATTACAGTGATATTGCCATAAATGCAGGTATTATCATCAGGAGCGGAATCTTTGTTCCCTTCATACCAGTCATAAATCGTTTTTTCAGACAGATTAACCGGTATCATATCCTTATTGATCACAATCTCCCAGCGATAGATCCCCTGTTCCTTTTCGCCCGCCGTTGTTGCGGCGGAATTCTTCCACAGGGGTTTGCCTGTCACCGTCACCTTACAGCTGACAGGCCCGCCTTCCTTGCCGTCCCATTTCCATTTGACGGTATTGGTATTCTGGCCGCCCGAAGCATTGGCGGCAGCATCAATGAGCTTCGCCATATAGGAGATTTCATATTTACCTTTTTTCACATCTCCCAGGTCGATGACGGCTTCGTTCTTTTCCGCGTTTACCGTCACCTTATCCGTGATATCGGTCTGCGTGCCGGCTGCTGTATCCTTCAGGAGGAAAGAGCCTTCGTAACCGTCAAAACTCAGATTGCTGCCCAGGGTATCGGTAAGGCTGACTTTCCGGGAGTCCGAATCCAGCTCAAAGGTAATCTTGTAATTAATGCTTCCGTCATTATTCAGCTTCGCATCCTTTTTACAGGTCATATTGCTCTTAAAATATACAACGATTCCCGCACCGCCTGGGAAGAGGATTTCCTGTTTATCCGAGCTGGTTTCCTCATCCAGAATCAGGGTTGCCTGCAGGTCAAAGGAGCCGTTGATTTCGCTCTTTTTGAGGATATTATCGTTCAGCCGGAAGGTCAGAAGCCCGTTGGCATCAATGGAATAGGTGCCGTACTCCACGGTTCCGCCGGCTCCCCATATGGTATCGGCCATCGGAACTGCTTTCAAAATAACAGGCAGCTGGTACTGTATGGTCGTATTCGCGGTGGGTTTTCTGTCGTTGTCAATAGCCCAGTCTATATGGATAGCAAGCACATCGGATTTGTTGATCTTCACTTCCTGGTTATTTCCCACGGCAACGCCGTTCACGGATATGGTTACCCCAAGCGTCCCTTTCGTGATCTGGATCAGATCCACTGTTTTCTCTTCCCTGTCGGCTCCTTCGCGCTCCCAGGCGGAACCACATGCAGCGCACTGGAAAATATCCGTTTTGCCGTCAATATCCGTCTTGACATATTTCCAGGGATTGTCTTCCTCCAATGCACTTCCGTCATTTTCCCACACCGTCCACCGGCTGTCTTTATGAATACAATCGCCGGGCTCTGCCGTATACAGGTCATCCCCGCAGATCAGGCAGCTTCCCGCCGTATCATACTGATGCTTTCCGCTGGGAGGAAGTTCCTTTTCCCTATTCGTCCCGCAGACTGAACACAGATAGGTCTGCTGTCCGGCATTTTTACAATCTGCTTCTTTATCCCCTTTTCCCTTAATGGGCACAAGGGCTTTTTCCTCATGGTTACAGATGTAGCCGCAGATAGCACATTGGATGATATCGTCTTTGCCTTCCTCCGTGACAGTCCTGAATTCATGCGCACAGGTATGGCCGCAGACAAGGCATGTTCCATCCGTCTGGTATAAGGTATTTCCATCGCCGTCCTCATGGATACAGCTTTCATTACAAAGCTTGCATTTTCCGGTTTCCCTGTTCCAGTCATGGGCATCGGGATCGGCTGCCGTCTCTTCCGTCACTTCTGTGCCGCACACCGCACACTGATAACGCTCCAGCCCTTTGGCGGAGCAGGTGGCTTCCTTCACGGAAATGATAACGGTGCCCTCACCGGAGGGCCTTTTATGGGTTTCGCATTCCCTGAAGCCGCATATCCGGCATTCGCCGGTCTCCTCATCGAACGAATGCACGCACAGGTATCCGCAGACAGAACATTTACCCGTAGCGGGATCAAACGCTGTGTTCCCGTTTTCGGTATGGGGACAGGCCGTTTTGCAGCTGATGCATTTCCCGGTTTTGCTGTCCCATATATGCCCGGTCCGGGGAAGCTGTTCCGTTACCGGTATGCCGCAGGCAGAACAGGTGTAGCGTATTTCCCCTTTCTCCGTGCAGCTGGCCTTTTTCACTGTCTCATAAGTGGCAGGACGGGTATGATTCCCTTCCCCGCACGGTTCCTTCCCCTGGCAGACCTCATTTATGTTAGCGCCGTCCGCACTGCAGGCGGGGCATTTCAAATTGCTATTGTTATCCGTACATTTTGCCACGCAGCTGCAGGCTGCTCCCGGTTTTTTGTCCGGTTCTGTTTGGTTTCCCTTACAGGTATCAGGTGCGGCACCGTCCGCTTTACAGACAGGGCACTCCCCATTCATGCTTCCTGGTGTACATTTGACCGTACAGCTGCATGTATCCGTACCCTCTTGGGATACCGGAGATTCCTTACCCTTGCATTGGTCCAAATCCGCATCCCCGGTATTGCAGAAAAGACAGGTTTCCGTTTTCTTCCTGTCGGTACATTTCACAGCACAGGTGCATTCCGCATTCGGACTCCCCTGTTCCGGACTGTTATTATTTTCTTCCCCGGGAACCGTATTGCCGGGCACTGTCCCCGCCGCCGTATTCTTTAACGAATGGCATTTCCCGCATTCCTGCAGGCCGTTTTCTTTCTCCTTCCAGTCATGGGCACAGGCATCGTCCCCTTCCGGATTTTCCTTCGCGCTGCAGTTGACACACAGGAATTCTCCGGCCCCGTTGTCTTTATAATAATGAGAAATTCCTTCCTCAGAAGCTTCACAGGTATCCGAAGTGCAAAAATAGTCCACACTCCCGTCTTTTGTCTCCGATGCCGCGTTCACTACGGTTCCGGAATCACTGAAGGTATGCTTGTGGTTCCCTGCGGGAACCGGACGGGTAACTTTTTCCCCGCAGACCGTACAAGTACCGTACTCGCTTCCGGCTTCCTCCTGCGTGGGGGCTTTTTCCAGTGTCCAGGTATCCACTTTATGACCGGCGGAGGGGATTTCCTCCTCCTTTACGGCCCCGCAGTTCTTATCGCTGCACAGATAATGCTGTTTCCCATTCTCCGTACATGTGGGCTCCACTTTTTCCCCGGCGGACCAGTTGTGCACGACTCCCTCATTTCCGGTTCCGTTTTCTGTGTTCTGATCCGGATTGCCGGTTTCACCGGAAGATGTCCCGCCATCTGCATTTCCTGTCCCTGTACTGCCCGTACCAGGCTCAGCGGCGCCGGCTGATTCCAGCCGGGGGATTTCCCGGGTTTCTTCCGCGCCGCATTGGCCGCAGACACGTTTTTCCCGTCCGGGCCCATCCGCGGTGGCCGGTGCTTCCTCCGTCCAGTCCCCATAGCTGTGTGCTCCCGTGGCAGCAAGGGTGCGGCTTTCCGTGGCATCACACCCGGTACATTTCACGGTTGCCGAACCCTCCCGGCCGCAGGAGGCCGGTTCCGCCACCGTTTCCTCCCCCCAGCTGTGGGTATGTTCGCTTTCCTGTATTTCCTGTGCGCTTTCCCCTGCCCCATTGTCTCCTTCATTGGCAGCTGCAAGGAAAAAACTGTTCACAAGTAATCCCGCCGCAATAAATAAGGCAACGATTTTACCAATCTTTTTCTTCATGCTATCTCCTGTCCGCGTACCGGATGTACGCACGCTTAAACCATTACTCCCATTCCCGTATCTCATCCACAACGCCGTGCACCACGAACCTTCCCGTCCCCCCGGCTTTCCCGTGGCAGGTGGAAAGGGTCACCATATCCGGACGGCCTTCAGTAAATTCTTCCTGATACCCCTTATATTGGGATTTTTGAAGCGTCATTTTCAGATAGCCGTCATATTCTTCATCCGTATAAACCGACTGGTATGTATCGCTTCCGCTCACTGTTGTGTAGTAGGAAACAATCCGGTAGCGGACTGCCCGTTCCTCGGTATACAAGTAGAAATAGGGACTTTCTTCCGCCAGTTCCTCATCCTGCAGGAATTCCTTAAGGGAGCCGAACATGGAATGATTCTTCATATTATGGCCGTATATCACGGTATTCCGGTCCGTAAGATCCGGAGAATTGCCCGCGTCCAGAAAAATACAGCCCGCACTGTTGCTTTCCCCTTCAAAGGTTCGGTACAGGTAAATCTCATTATCCGCCCCCTGGACTACCGGGTAGTTCACCTCCAGGGCCGGGATAAAGAGCCAGTACCTGAAATCCCCATTTTTTGCTTTCAGGGCCGCAAAATCAATTTCGGGCACCAAAAAATCATCCTCTTCCTCCGCCCGGGCAGAAATCTGAGGATGTTCCTCCTTTACATACTCCTGAAGATTCTTATATTCCTGAACGCCTCTGTTATATTCCATAAAAATACTTCCCAGATTAATGCAGGCAACTATAAGAACCATTACTGCGCAAACAGGAATAATGATCCTTATCCATTTTTTCATGATAATCCCTCTATTATGATGTATGATATATGATGTATTATAAAATGACAGATGATATAGTTACATTTACATCATTATATACCTTCTTATCCGCGCAGTGCAACGGGTTTCCAGCCTTTTGGGCCGGAAAATACCAAATTTTCCCCTTCCTACAATTTAAACTGTATTCCGCGCAGGATTCCGGACAAAATGCCGAAATTAACGTGTTATCCTGGTAAAGTATATTTGGATACAGATAAAAAAAGCGGGTGTGTCCGGGCAAGGGTTCCCCCCGTGACGCGGTATGGAAACTCCCGGCCCCTCCCCGGACAGGCAGTGATTCCTGGAAGGGGCGTCTAAAAACGCCAGTCCTTACGCTGCGTCTTTTG
>URMK01000043.1 GCA_900548905.1 uncultured Lachnospiraceae bacterium
TCCTTTTCCGTCCCGGGGACATCGCTCTGCCGGCAGCAGGGTGGCAAAGGAAAGGGCGCACTCCTCAGAACTGGAAAATAGCCTTTTCATAGATGGGTGCTATAAAATGGGAGTGCATGACAGGATTTATATATACTATAAAAATCAGCCAGAGATGAGGGATCGAACATGATAATCAAGAAAAAAAGATATAAGTCATATGGGGTATTGTCGTTGGCTTTCAAGGCATCGCCGGTCTGTATGGTGCTTTATTTTGTTTTGTCCGTTACGCAGTCCGTCATGCAGACGGCGGTTATGGCGTTGGCTACGGCGGGTTTTGTGGATACGGCTGCGGAAATTCTTGCCCATTTACGGCCGCAGGGGGATATTTACCTGCCGTTGGTTTTGTTGATGCTTACGCTGGGGGCGGCCGGTACTGTGGGTGCGGTGGCACGGTTGGCAGGTTCGCGGATCCGAGTAAGGCTGGAACGGGAAATTAAGCCTTCACTCGTCAGGATTTATGCGGCCTTTGATTATAAACATATAGAGAACGCGGAAAGCTGGGAGTTAATATCGCGTGTATCCAGGGATCCGGTGAAATCCATTATGGATGGGGCGGATGCTTTTATACAGTTTCTGCAGATCATGGTATCCGTTTCCTCGGTTTTCCTTTTAATCGTGACACAGGTCTGGTGGGCGGCACTAATCATCCTGGGATTTTCGGTTCCCATGTTCTGGTTATCCATGCGCGCGGGAAAAAAGAACTATCAGGCGGAACGGGAAGCGGAGAAATTCAACCGCCGCACGGATTATCTGGGGGAAGTGTTAACCGGACGGGATAATGTGGATGAGCGCACTTTATTTGACTACAGTGATGCGGTCAACCGGCAATGGCAGGAACAGTATGAGGCAGGCAGAAAAATGCAGGTGAAGGTTACGGCGAAAATGTTCCTGATCACCAAAGGTTCCAGCATGGTTCTGGCACTGATTTCGCTGCTGGTGGCTCTTACCCTGATCGGGCCTGTGGTACATGGACAGATGACGGCAGGTATGTTTATGGGCATTATCAGCGCCGTATTTGGTATGATTCAGAAGCTGGGATTTCAGATGTCGCGTTCCCTGGAGAACATATCACGGGCGGGCGAATTTATGAGGGATCTGACCGCATTTGTTACGTTGAGCGATGCCAAAGACGCCCTGACGGAACCGGATGCAATACCGACGGCCGTAGAGCGGTTGGAATTTTGTAAGGTACGTTTCCGGTACCCGAATGGAGACAATTATATTCTGGACGGACTGTCTTTTACGCTGGAAGCGGGACGGCATTATGCCTTCGTTGGTAAAAACGGGGCCGGCAAGACCACGATCACCAAGCTGTTAACCGGCTTATATACGGAATATGAAGGAGAGATCCTGGTAAACGGCAGGGAACTGAGAACCTATCCTGCCAGCACTGTCAAGGCGATGTTTTCTGTGGTATACCAGGATTTCGCCAAGTATTATATAGGAATGAAAGACAACATATCACTCGGCAATGTACATGCCAAAGGAAACGAGGGAGAAGCGGCCCGTTTAGCCGGGCTTTATGAAACCGTCGGCAGGCTGAAGGATGGGATCCGCACGCCGCTGGGCAAAATCCTGCCGGGCGGGCAGGATCTTTCAGGAGGGCAATGGCAGCGTGTCGCGATTGCCCGGTCACTGATCAGCCAGGCTCCTGTAAGGATCCTCGACGAACCGACTTCCGCCCTGGATCCCATCAGCGAAAGCCGGTTGTACAGCGAATTCGAGAAGCTTATGGACGGAAAGACAACGGTATTTATCAGCCACCGTCTGGGTTCTACCAAGCTGGCGGATGAAATACTGGTAATCGATGGCGGCAGGATTGCAGAACGGGGTACCCATGAAACGCTGATGGCCCGAAAGGGACAGTATGCCGATATGTTTGAAACGCAGAGGGAGTGGTATCAATGAATACGGAAACGAAAAAGTACAGTCTGCTAAAAGTCATACTGCGGATTATCCCCATACAGTTTAAGTCTGCGCCATGGAACTGTCTCCTTGAGAATACCCTGGGAATTATGAACGGCCTGTCTTTCACACTGACTGTCGCGGCAACGCAGAAGCTGTTTGATGCCATTTCCGGGGCCGCTGCGGGGAAAGCGGATTTTTGGGACTGCCTGTTCCCTCTACTAATCTTAGCCGCCTTTACGTTCGGACAGCAGATTATCAATGGCGTCCAGAATTTCCACGGAATCGGTGTGCTGCTTCCGAAATCGGCCGGAAGGCTGACCGCATTGATTCATCAGAAGCTGGGACGTATCGATCCTGTGCTCTTTGAGGATACCGGTTTTCTGGATGATCTTAACAAAGCGAAAGAAGGGGTCCGGGCCATCACCATGTTCTGCATGATCGTGTTTGTCTGTGTCAGCTTTTACGGCGTTTATTTTGTATCGATAGGGACCTATCTGTTCCGGCTGAAGCCTGTGCTGATCCTGACATTACTTCTGGCTTTTCTTCCCGCCATGGCCGCCCAGACCGTCAATATAAAAGTATTTACAAAGCTGGAAGAGCAGAGCGCTCCCCTCCGCCGGGAGTCCGCCTATTATCAGAAAGCCATTTGTGATCGGGAATATTTCAAGGAAACCCGTATTTTGGGCGCTTTTACCTTTTTCTATCAGCGCTTTGAGGAAACCCTGATGCTGCTCACCGATAAAATATGGAAAGCAGAACGTAAAACGGCACTGCTGCAGCTTTTGCTGGATTTCTCCTCCTTTGCGGGGATGGCGCTTTCTTCCTATATGTTGTTTAGCGCCACGATGGCGGGAGAGATTACCATAGGCATGTTCGCCGCCGTTTTCGCGGCGCTGGGGCAGATATTCGGCATTATGCAGGAAATTGTCAGGCAGCATATCGGCAACATGAACAGGGATATGGGAAAGGTTGTGAATTTCATACGGCTGCTTGCTATGCCGGAGCGTACCGGAACGCAGGGTACCCCGGATTTCACCAAAGGGGTCACGGCAAAAGATATCAGCTTTACGTACCCCGGCAGGGATAAGCCGGCTATTTCAAAGGTATCCCTGGAGATCGCCCCCGGAGAAACGCTTGCCGTGGTGGGGGAAAACGGGGCCGGGAAAAGCACGCTTGTACGCTTGCTTACCGGGATTTACCGCCCTTCGGAAGGGAAGGTACTCCTTGGCGGCCTGGATACGGCAGCCGCTTCCGCTCCCGGCGTTTATCAGGGGGTATCGGGGGTTTTCCAAAAATACCAGCGGTATAAGATGACTCTTCAGGAAAATGTGGCTATCAGTGATGTTTCAGCCGGAGCGGATCCAACACGAATCCGTTCCGTACTGTCCGAGTCCGGTTTTGAGATGGGCGGAAGGAAGCTTGACGACATGCTTTCCCCGGAATTTGGAGGGGTTGATTTATCGGGAGGGCAATGGCAGCGTGCCGCCATCGCCAGAGGGCTGTACCGGGTGAATGGCTTTATCGTATTGGATGAACCCACGTCCGCCATCGATCCCATAGAAGAAACAAAGATTTATAAGCAGTTTGAACAATTGGCCCGGGGGAAATGCGCAGTGGTGGTAACTCACCGCATCGGATCCGCCAGGCTGGCGGATCGCATTGTGGTTATGGACGGCGGGAGGATCTCCGACATCGGGACGCATGAAGAGTTAATGTCCCGTATGGGGAAATATGCAGAAATGTGGAAGAAACAGGCCCAGTGGTATGAAAGGCAGGAAGAAAAGGAATCTGTGTAAACTGTGACAATCTGCCGTCCCTGTATTTTAGAAAATCAAAAAAAGCCATTGCATTTCCAGGATTCCTCCTGTGATGCAATGGCTTTTCTTTTTTTATTCATCACCCGCTGTTTTACCTGTGCTGATCCATTTCAGATAAGCATTGATAAAGGAATCCAGCGCGCCGTCCATTACCGCGTCCACATTGCCGGTTTCATGGTTGGTCCTGTGATCTTTTACCATGGTATAGGGCTGGAATACATAGGAACGGATCTGGTTGCCCCAGCCGATTTCCTTTACCTCACCCCGGATACCCGAAAGCTTCTGGGCATTTTCTTCCTGTTTAAGCAAATACAGCTTGGCCTTCAGCATCTGCATGGCCTTATCCTTATTCTGGAACTGGGAGCGCTCATTCTGGCACTGCACGACAATTCCCGTAGGAAGATGGGTAATGCGGATTGCGGAGGACGTTTTGTTGATATGCTGTCCGCCCGCGCCGCTGCTTCGGTAGGTATCAATTCGAAGATCCTCTTCGTTGATATCAATATCCAGCTCTTCTTCGATATCCGGCATAACATCCAGGGACACGAAGGAAGTCTGGCGTTTTCCCTGTGCGTTGAAGGGCGAGATACGCACCAGACGGTGCACCCCTTTTTCCGACTTCAGGTAACCATAGGCATTTTCCCCGTTTACCTGGAAGGTAACGGATTTGATACCCGCCTCATCCCCGTCCAGATAATCCAGCACCTCCAGGCTAAAGCCCTTACGCTCCGCCCATCTGGTATACATACGGTACAGCATGCTGCACCAGTCACAGCTTTCCGTTCCGCCCGCACCCGCATTCAGCTTAAGGATAGCACCATTTTTGTCGTACTCCCCTGTAAGCAGCGTGCTGATACGCAGCGTTTCCAGTTCATCCGTAAAGGAATCCAGCTCCGAGCGGATTTCCTCCGCCATAGATTCATCATTTTCTTCATTCCCCATTTCGATGAGTGTTTCAATATCCTCATACTGGGTTCCGAGATGCTCTATCTGTTCCACCGTATCCTTCAGGTTCTTCAATTCTTTCATTTTCTTGTTGGAATACTCCGGATTATCCCAAAATCCGGGAGCCTCCATCTCACGCTCCAGCTCTTCGATCCGCTTCAACTTTTCTGCTAAGTTAAAGTGAATCCCTCACTTCCGCCAATGGAGTTTTGTAAGCCTGTAATTCCTGTTTCATCTGATCTAATAAAACCAATGCCGAACACCACCTTTACAATTTTAATATAGGAATGTTATTTATTCCAAGGAATATTATTTATTCCAAGGAATGTTATTTATTCCAAGGAATATTATTTATTCCTTCCGCAACAATTCTTGTACTTCTTCCCGCTTCCGCAGGGGCAGGGATCATTCGGATATACCTTAGCAGCGCCCCTCTTCACCGGAGCTTTCGGGCCGGAATCATCCTTATTGGTGCCGGTCACCTTGGCAACCTGCTCCCTCTCCACCTTCTGCTCCACTCTCACATGGAACAGCAGACGGATCGTATCCTCCCTGATACTGTCGGTCATGCTGTCAAACATCTCATAACCGCTCATCTTATACTCAACCAGAGGATCCCTCTGGGCATAAGCCTGTAAACCAATTCCCTGACGCAGCTGATCCATATCGTCGATATGGGCCATCCACTTATTATCAATCACCTTCAGCAGGATAACACGTTCCAGCTCACGGATTGCCTCCGGCTCCGGGAACTCGGCCTCTTTGCTCTCATACAGCTTCACAGCCTCTTCCTTAAGCTGCTGCTTCAGACTGTTTCTCTTGGGCTTGTTCACCCGTTCCTTCGTTATCGGAACCAACGGTATGATAGGAAGCAGAAGGGAATTCAGTTCCTTGAAATTCCAGTCCTCCACATCCGCGTCTTCCCCGATTACCATGTCCACCGTATTGTCCACAATATCCGTAATCATCTTGTAGATCACATCCCGCATGCTTTCCCCATCCAGGACACGGCGTCTCTCCGCGTAAATGATTTCACGCTGCTCATTCATAACCTGATCATATTCCAGCAGGTTCTTTCTGATACCGAAGTTGTTGCTCTCAATCTTCTTCTGCGCCGTTTCAATGGCGTTACTCAGCATCTTATGCTCAATTTCCTGATTTTCCGGAACACCCATGGTGTTGAACATATTGATCAGACGCTCGGAACCGAACAGCCTCATCAGATCATCTTCCAGGGAAATATAAAACTTGGATTCACCGGGATCCCCCTGACGTCCGGAACGGCCGCGCAGCTGGTTATCAATACGTCTGGACTCATGCCTTTCGGTACCGATGATCTTCAGTCCGCCCGCACCCTTCGCCGCATCGTCCAGCTTAATGTCGGTACCACGGCCGGCCATGTTCGTGGCAATGGTTACGGCCCCGTGTACACCGGCATCCGCAACGATTTCCGCTTCCAGCTCATGGAACTTGGCGTTCAGTACCTTGTGGGGAATTCCCTTCTTTTTAAGAAGCCCGCTCAGTTCTTCGGAAGCCTCGATGGTAATCGTACCAACCAGTACCGGCTGCCCCTTGGCATGGGATGCCTCCACCGCCTCCACAATCGCATGCAGCTTCTCTTTCCTGGTCTTATACACCGCATCCTGCTGATCGAGTCTCTGAATCGGTTTGTTGGTGGGAATTTCAATGACATCCATCCCGTAAATGTCACGGAATTCCTTTTCTTCGGTAAGGGCGGTACCCGTCATACCCGACTTTTTCTCAAACTTATTAAAGAAGTTCTGGAAGGTGATGGTAGCCAGCGTCTTGCTTTCCCGCTTCACCTGCACATGCTCCTTCGCCTCAATCGCCTGATGCAGACCGTCGGAATAACGGCGTCCCGGCATGATACGGCCCGTAAACTCATCGACTATCAGAACCTGATCATCCTTTACCACATAATCCTTGTCGCGGGCCATCAGGTTATTGGCACGCAAAGCCAGGATAATGTTATGCTGGATTTCCAGATTTTCCGGATCCGCAAGGTTCTCGATCTGGAAAAACCGTTCCACCTTGGCAACACCCTGCTCCGTAAGGTTAACCACCTTATCCTTTTCATTTACAACAAAGTCGCCGCTTTCCTCCTGCTCCACACCCATGATGGCATCCAGCTTGGACAGGTCTTCCATATCCGCGCCCCGTTCCATCTGTTTGGCAAGGATATCGCAGGCTTCGTAAAGCTTCGTGGACTTCCCGCTCTGCCCCGAAATGATCAGAGGCGTACGCGCCTCGTCAATCAGGACGGAGTCAACCTCATCGATGATGGCATAATGCAGATCACGAAGCACCAGCTGCTCCTTGTAAATGACCATGTTATCCCTTAAGTAATCGAAGCCCAGCTCATTGTTGGTAACATAGGTAATATCCTTGGCATATTCAGCCCGTCTTTCCTCAGACTTCAGGCTGTTTAAAACCACACCTACCTCCAGGCCCAAAAACTCATGCACAGCGCCCATCCAGGCGGCATCTCTGGCGGCCAGGTAATCATTGACCGTAACCACGTGCACCCCTTTGCCCTCCAGGGCGTTCAGATACGCGGGAAGCGTGGATACCAGCGTCTTGCCTTCACCGGTTTTCATTTCAGCGATACGTCCCTGATGCAGGATAATACCGCCTACCAGCTGTACGGGGAAGGGTTCCATATTCAGTACCCTCCTGGCCGCTTCACGTACCGTGGCATACGCCTCCGGAAGCAAATCGTCCAGCGTTTCCCCATCGGAAAGACGCTTCTTGTATTCCTTCGTCTTATCCTTAAGCTGTTCATCGGAAAGCTCCATCATAGCAGGTCTCATGGACTCAATCTTGTCCACGATAGGCATGATGCGCTTCAGTTCCCTCTCACTGTGCGTGCCGAAAACTTTTTGAATTACATTCATTTTGTATTTGCTCCAATCGTTTTGTCCGACAAAAATAACCTGTCACAGCCTGTTTTCCTGCCATTTACGGCACAGGCCGGACATGCACTACCCCTTATAATAGCAGAAAAACGCCGTTTGTTCAACTTTTATCTGCTTTCCGGCAAAACCTTAGCCCGTTTTTTACAGCCGGTCCCGGAAAAATACCCTTCCGCCGGCCGCCATTTCCATACATTATTACTGTTATATGTCTTTTCACAAAAAAAATCCATAGATAAACTATGAAAAGTCTGTAAATTTTATAATCTGGAAATGCGGCTCATCGGTACAATCCTTTTTTCCTGGTGGACTCCCGTTCCAACACGGAAGGCAGCGTGCTGTAATAGCGAACCGTAAGATTGGGCTTTCTGATTTTGGACAATATACATTTTCCTGTCTGGTATCCCATATCGAACACATCAATGTCAACGACCGTAAGCATAGGTTTTAAAATACGGGACAGGGGATATTCGTCAAAGGTAATGACCCCGATCTCCTCCGGGATCGCCGTCCCCTGCTCTTTCAGCGCCATGACGCAGCCATAGGCGATGTAATTATTGGCGCAGATAATGGCATCCGGGCGCTCCTTCTGTGAAAGCAGTTCCTCCGTCATGGCATATCCGCTGTCGCAGTCGGATGTACCCCGGCGCAGATGCCCTCCGGGGATCAACACGTCGTGCTCATTCAACACGGAGAGGACCCCTTCCAGACGGTGGCCGCTGATACGGTCCTCCTGCCTTCCGCCCAAAAAGGCAAGGGAACAATAACCGCACTGCAGCAGATGGCGGGCCGCCAATTCGCCTCCCAGCCTGTTATCAATATCTATCCAGCTCAAATGGCTGGGAAAGTCCGGGATGCCGATCACAATATGGGGGATCTCTTTCGCGGAAACCAGCTCGTCCATTGCCGGTGAAATAACGGAGGCATGCAGCACCACGCCGTCCGCTTCCCCGGAATCAAAGATGTGTTCCACAAAGGGACAGGCATCCTCGGCCGCAATGCTTTTTACACAGAGCAAATAGCCCTTTTTGGACAGTGCCTCTTCCATACCCGCCATGATTTCAAACATATGAGGATTGGTAAAACCCGCATACTTCCCCAGTGTTGTCAAAAACAATACCGTTTTGTTCGTCTGTCTGGCGAAATTGCGCGCCCTGGCGTTGGGATGGTATCCCAAATCCCGCATCGCCTGCTCCACCCTGTCTATGGTCGCCTGCGAAATGGAACCGGAACCGTTCATCACCTTGGAAACCGTAGCCGCCGAGGTCTGCGCGGCCTTCGCCACATCCCTGATTGTCACCGACATATGCTTTTCCTCAACCTTCTTTTTTAATACGCTTTCACAACTGCAAAACCCTTGCCGCCCAGCTCATCTTTCCGGAGCTTGTGCTGCCACAGCACGCGTCCTTCCAGCCATTCCGGCAGGAGTGCCGCAGGGGTTTCCTCTCTGTTCAGTGCCACCAGCACCCTTTCCCCGGGAAGACTTCTTTCATACACGTACAGCCGGCTCCCTTCCTGCGCGCTCACCGTGCGGAATGTCCCGCGCCGCAGTGCCTTTACCTCCTTCCGCAGGCGGATTGCCGTCCGGTAAAAGGCCAGAAGCGGATCCTCCTTCCCCCAGGGCATGGCCTGTCTGTATGCATCCTCCCGGACGCCCTCCGCTCCCAGCTCATCCCCGTAAAATAGGCACGGCATACCCGGAAACGTCATGAGAAAAAGCACGGCCAGCTCATACGCTTCCCGGTCCCCGCCGCACAAGGACAGAAACCGGCTCACATCGTGGCTGTCCAGGAGATTTAGCTGGGCGAAAACACTCTGCCGCCTGTAGCGCATCCGCATATGGGTAACCCGTCCGTCAAAAGCGGCGGCATCTATGCTGCCGGAAGCAAAGAACCGGCGGCAGTGTTTGCGGAAATCATAATTCATCGTGGAATCAAACAGTTTCCCGTCCAGCCAGTGTCCCGCGCTCTCCCATACCTCTCCTATCAAAACCGCCTCCGGATTTACACTTTTTGCCGTCCGGTAAAACCGGCGCCAAAAATCATCGTTAACTTCACTTGCCACATCCAGCCTCCAGCCGTCAATGCGGAATTCCTCCAGCCAGTACCGGCAGACACCGCAGAAATATTCCGCCGTCTCATCCCGATCGGTAGCCAGCTTGGGCATCAGACGTTCATAGCCAAAGCATTCATACCCCGGATAGGCCTGCGGATCCTCAGGCCGTTCCACCGGGAATTCCAGCCGGTAAAACCAGTCCTTATAAGGGGAAGCCAGTCCTTTATCCACCACGTCCTCAAATTTATCCCACTGCCAGCCGCAGTGATTGAATACCCCGTCTATAATAACCCGCATTCCCTTTCCATGGCACGCATCCACCAGCTCACGGAAATCCGCATCCGTACCAAAGCACGGATCCACATGGAAATAGTCAATCAGATCATATTTATGATATTCCCCCGCCGCAAAGATCGGATTCATATACAGGGTGTTAATCCCCAGCTCCTCCAGATACCCCAGATTTTCCGTTATCCCCCGCAGGGTGCCTCCCCGTTTTCCCCGCACCGTCTTGCCCCGGAATTCCTTTTGGCTCTCCTGTCCGCTGATATAGCCTTCCCCGGTGGCAAAGCTGTCGGGAAAAACATTATAAATCACCGCATCCTGCACCCAGCCGGGAGGGCTGACCAGATCCGCACGGTGCATATAGGGAAACTGATAGTATTCCGAACGATCCTCCACACAATGATCGGTAAAAAAATCCCCATAATACAAAACCCGTTCCTCCCCCGCCGTCAGTTCAAAATAATAGCATAACCGTCTGTAGGGACTGACCAGCTCCGCCTCGTAATAATCAAACAGCTCATCCCGTGCCGCCGCTTCCATGGGGAGGGAATCAAACAGCACCGGTGTCTGCCTGCAGGAACGGTCACCGTAATACAGCCGGCAGGCATCCAGATCCCCCCGCGCCGTGCGGATCCGGAAAACCATACGCTTCTCATCCAGGGCAAAGGCATACTGTGACATGGGAATATGCAAAACAGCTTTCTTGTTCATATCGTATCCTATCGTAACCGTTCAGGCGACCCTGAACGGTTACCTCCTTTCAGCCTTTTACACCGCCTGAGGTCAGGCCGGTTGTCATATTTTTCTGCAGCAGGAAGAATATAAGCAGGATGGGAATGGATACTACGATAGAAGCCGCCGCAAATACAGGCCAGCTGCCGCTCATTTCCGTAGCCTGCAGGGAATACAGTCCTGCTGCCAGGGTAAACGTATCCTCCCCCGTCATAAAATTAACGGCGAAAATATATTCGTTCCATACATAGATAAGCACCATCATGCCGGTCACCACAATCGTCGGCCTGGCAAGCGGCAGGACGATTTTCATCACGATCTGCACAGGCCTTGCACCGTCAATCATAGCCGCTTCTTCAATTTCCACCGGTATCGTGTCAAAATATCCCTTCATATTCCACAGGGCAAAAACCGCCATGGTCCCCGTATATACGATGATCAGCCCCAGCCTGCTGTTAATGAGCCCCATGGGGCTTAACAGCTTATATAAAGCCGTCATGGAAAGCAGGGCGGGAAAGGCGTACAACAAGATCAGCAGGCGCAGAATCACCCTGCGGCCCGGAAATCGTTTGCGTGAAAAGACATAGGCCGCGGGGATCCCCGTCCCCAGGGATACCGCCACCGCTGCCGCCGCCATCAGCATACTGTTGGAAAACCATCTCAGGATAGGTTCCTCCACAAATACCGCCCGGTAATTCGCCAGGGTCATCTGCCTGGGAAGGAAAGAAAAATCAGATCCCAGAAGGCTGTTGCCGGCATGTAAGGAAACGGAAAAGGCATACAGCACCGGTACCAGCACCATAAAACACAACACGAGGAAAAAAAGATTGACCGCAAGCAGCAAAGCCGCTTTCCGGGCTTTTTTACCGATTCTGACAGACATCATGCCTCCTCCTTCCCTTTTCTGCCGGTGAGGCAGGAAAACAGAATCAGCATGGCGAAAATCAGGATAGAAACCGCCGAGCTGTATCCGTAATTATTGGTTATAAATGCATTTTCATAGGCATAGGTCAGAATCGTATGGATGTGCGCTCCCGTTTTTCCGCCCGCCTGCTGCGTCAGCAGGTAAATCACGTCAAACTGCTTGAACGTAGTAAATATGGTTATGACGACGGAAGGCGCGATGATGGGGCGGATCATGGGAATGGTAATATACCGTGTTCTTGCCGTCCAGCCCGCCCCTTCCAGCAGCGCGCTTTCATAAAAGCATCTGTCCACACTCTGCAGCGCCCCGTCAATGATGGTTATCATAAAAGGCAGAGCCAGCCAAAGGTTTACCACCGTACAGCAAAAGAACGCCAGGGCATCCTTCGACAGCCAGCCCACCGGCTCCAGCCCCCATTTAACGAGCCACTGGTTCAAAAGCCCGAACTGGGAATTAAACATCCCCGTTTTCCAGAGCAGGATGGAAACATATCCGGGCATTGCCCACGGGAATATCAGCAGCGTTTTATACAGATTGCGCAGCCGCAGCCCGGGCAGGTTCAAAAGGCTGGCGAGAAAGAAAGCGATCACCAGCTGCGCAACCATATTTACGGCTGTCCACACGACCGTAAGCACCAGCGCCTGCAGAAACCCGCTGTCAAAAACCAGCAGGGCATCCCTGTAGTTTTCCAGCCCGATGATTTCGTAATCGAACCAATGGTATACATTCATATTTGTCAGGGATATGTAACCCGTATAAATAATAGGAAAGACAACTATCAGCAGAATCAGAAGCAGCGACGGCGCCGCCCATAGATATGCTGCGGTTATCTTCTCTTTTTTCCCCTTTCCCTCCATCTGTTTTCTCCCCCTTCCCGCACTGTCACTTCATCTGCCCGATCAGACGGAGCGCTTCCTTCTGTGCACCGGCACAGCTTTCCTCCACATCCCTGCCGCTCATATTGATATCCGCCAGCAGATTGCCTGCCACCGTCCACATAACGTCCATTTCCGGACGGTTTGGCATGGGAACCGCATTTTCAGCCGTCTGCTTCATAGCCATGACCACATCATCGGAGGTGATTTCTTCCATGTCATAACAGGCCTCGCTTGCGGGGGCGCAGCCGCTGGCTTTTGCCAAATCCACCTGCAGCCGTGGATCCATGAGCTGGCGCAGGACCTTTTCCACCGCTTCTTTTTTGGTTTCCCCCGCGTTCTTCAGCACCTGGATTCCCTGTACCCCGCTGTAGGGCGCCAGCGCCATACCGGTTTCCTCCACCACGGGCATGGGGGCAATTCCCAGATCCATTCCCGCCTGACGTACGGTAGGCACCAGCCATGGACCCGCTATGGTCGCATGGGCTTTCCCTTCGCTGAAAAGGGTGTTGACCGTAGCGTATTCGCTCTCTCCGGGCATGAGCTCCACAAACTTCTTATGATAGGCCAGCGCCTTCTGTGTCTGGGGCAGATCCAGTCCGGGTTCCCCCTGGTCATTCATGATATAACCGCCGAAGCCGTGAATCCATCCGGCACTGTAATAGGCTGTACTGTGCTGCTCCACGAACCCGTAATGGCCGCCCTTTGTATTTCCCTGCATATAGGAATACAGTTCCTCCGTGGTACGGGGGACCTCCTCTTCCTTCATATACCGTTTGTTATACATAAACAGAAGTGTTTCATAGTACACCGGCAGCTGGTAAACCACATCCTGATAGGTGGCTGCCCGTATCGTCATATCCATATACGGATCCAATTCCTCCCGTGGGATAAAATCGGTGACAGGTGACAGGATTCCCATTTCCGCATATACGCCGATCTTATCATGAGCGAAAAAATACATATCCGGCGCTGCCTTGGGATCGTTTCCCACCATCTTCAAGGCTTCCGTCAAATCACTTTTCCGCTCCAGCTTCACCGTCACCTCCGGCGCCAGCTGATCCAGCTGCTTTTGCAGTACCTGTGCCACCGCATCCTCTTTATCGTGCCATATGGTAATAACCGATGCATCCGCGGTATCTTTCCCGCTCCGGCCGCAGCCCCCCAGGGAGGCCGCGGCAATCATAAAGGCAAGGACCGCGCTTCGAATTCTTTTTTTCATACGCACCTTTCCGCCCCATAAGGAGCCTGCAATTACGATTTTTTCTTTCTTACCAGCACCACGGCTATGACGGCCGCCGCTGCCAGAACAATTACCAACACCGCCACCGGTATCCGGCTTCCGTTATCCTGTACTGCCGGAAGGGTTTCCTCCGCGGACGGCGCCTGTGTCTGTGCCGCCTGAGACTGCACCTGCATTTCTTCCGCCGCCGTCTGTTGTGCTGCGGCATTCTCATCTGCCGTATCCCCCGGCTCTTCATAAGAAACCGCCACGTCCTCCGGTCCTTCCACCACCACCCAGATATCCTTTCCGGTATCTACAGAAAGATCACCCGTCTGCACGCTTCCTTCCGATCCGTTCACAATCACGGAATTGATCCAACCCGGCACGGTTTTCTTCAGCCATCCGGAAGCGTCCTCCTCCAGCGGTTCCCCGGGCCAGGCAGCAAAAACATTGGTACCGTCCGGGGCCGACCAGGCCCACAGGCACGGGGCATCCCAGTCCGCAGGAGCCTTCACCCACACCGTTATATCAGGGACTTCCTCCGCATCCGGATCCTCATAGCTGAAATCATAGCTTCCGTCCCCGTTTACCGTCAGCCAGAGATCGGCGGGATCGATGGAAATATCCTCCGTCTGCACCTCGCCTCCGCCCGCATTGACGATAAGGGAATTCACCCATACAGGAAGCTTCTTTTCGTACCATCCGCTTTCCTTTTGTTCCAATTCTTCCCCGGGCCATGCCTCAAACACATTGGTGCCGTCCGGTGCGGACCAGGCCCACAGGCACGGATCCTTCCAGCTTTCCTCCACTTTTACGTGAACTGTGAATTTCTCCACATATTCCGGGATTTCCCCCTTCGTCTGCTGCTCGGTGAAAAGCTCCGTATTTTCCGCATCCGTAATGACAATCCAGGTATTCGTCCCCTCCAGCAGCAGCTCGCCGGTCTGCACATTTCCTTCGTTTGCATTGATGATCACATGATCCGCCCAGGATGGGATCCATATATAATACCAGCCTTCATTTGCGCTATCCGCATCCATTCCCTCTCCGGGCCATGCGGCAAACGCATTGTTCCCCTCTTCATCCCATGCCCAGATACAGGGGTTCTCCCAATCCTGCGGCACCTGGACGTATACCGCCGCCCTTTCTTCCCCCATTTTGGCAAAAGCGGTGAGCGGCACTGCAAATACGGACAGCAGCGCAGCCAGGATAAACAGCCCCCAATTCTTCCATCGTTTCCGCATAACCCATCCTCCTCGTTTTCTCTCCATCTTCCATATGGCTGCGGCAGGATCCGGCCGGGGAAACCTGATTGCCTCTCTGCCGGGACGCCTGCCAAATCTCCGTTTCCCATCCTTAAGGGAATCCGGATTGATTATGCTCCGATTTTAGCATTCCTCACTGCTGCCGGCAATCAGTATTTAGGTAACCGTTTACCTTGTTTTTTGTTTATTCCATATATTTTTCCGTTTCTTTTTTAGATGATAAGTCCAATCATTTTTCCATTTTAACTAATATCCCAGAAATTTTGTGAATTTTTAACGAAACTGTTTCCTTTTTATTTCCTATTCCCCCGTTCCCCGGAATCTGCTTCCGGATGCAGACGCAAGCCGGCATGCTTCTCCGGCATCCGGCCTTTTTCCGCTTTTTCTCCGTCCGCTTTTCTGTCCATAGCATTATCCGGGTCCGTCCGCTTTTCTGTCCATAGCATTATCCGGGTCCATCCGCTTTCCTGTCCATCGCCTTATCCGGGTATGCCTTGCCGCGGGTCCGTCCATAATAGCCGCCGTCATAAGAATATTTACCGTATTTCCGGTAATACCTCCCGTTATACCCTTTGCCGCTCATGTTTACCTTATTCAGCACACATCCCAGGTTCCGGCATCCGGTCCTGTCCAGCTGCTCTTTAACCTGTTGGGCAAACCGGTAGCTGATCCGGTTATCTTCCACCACAAGAATATAACCGTCACAGCAGGATGCAATAACCGCTGCATCGATTACGTTTTCCAACGGAGGTGTATCGATAATCACGTAATCAAACGTCCTCCTGAGTGTGTCCACCGCCCCCTGAAAGTAAGGGCTTCCTAAAAGCTCGCTGGGATTCGGAGGGATCGGCCCAGCAAAGGTAATATATAAATTAGGGATATCCGTCTCAAAATAAATGTCCTCAAACGGCATCTGACCGCTGAGAAAATTGGAAAGACCGCTTTTCCCGCCACCGCCCTGGTATTTTTCAACCAGTGCGGACTTACGCAGATCCGCGTCCAGCAGCATAACCTTTTTCCCGTTATCGGCTATCGATTTAGCCAGATATACAGCTACCGTGGATTTTCCTTCGTCCGGCGCACAGCTGGTAATTTCTATCACTTTATTCTTTTTCCCGCAGAACTCAAGATTGGAACGCAGCGTATTATAGGCCTCTTGCCTTCTGAAATCCAGCTCCTTAAGTCCGCGCAGTGTAATCCGGTGCATATGGGTTCCCTCCCTGACAGAATCTGTTATACCTGCTTATTTTCTTTTTTTGCTTTTGGCCGTCTTTCCTTCCTCATCCAGCGGTATTACGGCCAATACACTCATGTTCAGATAACGCTCCACATCCTGGACGCCTTTTATGGAATCATCCAACAAATAAACCAAAACCAGAATCAGTACCATTCCCGCACCTCCGGCCGCACCGCCCAGCAGCATGTTCCGGGAAGTATCAGGGCTGTACTGTTCCGGAGGCAAATCCGCATCTTCCACCATATTAACGGCCTCAATGTCCATGACCTTCCGTATATGCTCTGCGGAAACATCCCTGATATAATCCGCCGTCTCCTTTGCCCTTGCCGGATCGGTATCCGTAACGGTAATGGAAAGGATCCGGGTATCCGCGGGATTCGAAACCGTTACCATCTCCTTCATGGCTTTATAGGACAGGCCCAGCCCCATATCCCCGGACACGGTTTCCAATACATATCTGCACTGGATAAGCTCGGCATAATCCTTCGTAAGCTGCGTCCCAAGCTGTAAATCAGAAGCGGTAACCGTATTGGAGTTCTCTCTGTTCAGAATATAAATCTTTGTGGTGGACTGGTACCGGGGGGTTATCAGAAAACGGCTGATTATAAATGCGGCCGCAGCGCCGCCTATCATCGCCAGAAGGATCAGCCACAGCCGGTGCAGAAGCATCCGCAGCAGATCTCCCATATCTATTTCCCATTCCTCCTCACGCCGGCTGAAACCTCTGTTATCTTCCATGTTTTTCCCTCACTGTGCCCTTACGAGGCCGCGTTCCGTTTCTTTCGTTGTTTTTGCTGCACTGCCGCCCGGCAGGCCATCCGTATCGGTAAGATAAAATGGATCCGTACAGGCAACGCTATACAGATCCTATGTAACACTATAATTAAATGACGCAAATTAATATACATCGTTTAACTCATTTATACTATACCACACAAAACATGTCAAGCGCCCAGACATCCTCCTCATCCCTCCTCCGCATGAGTACAGAAAGCATTTGTAACCGTTCAGCCTGCCCTTGACCTTTATAAATAGAAGTGTTATAATTTTAACAATGGGCTTTTAAGGGGGCACTGTGTCTTCCCGTGCCCGGGGAACCTGTTACCTATTATACAAATATAATTCTATTAAATGAGGTATGGACAAATGAGTACAAGTTTTGATGGACTGATTTCCAAAGTAAAAGAATGCGGACAAAAGACGGTTTCCGTTGCTGTTGCACAGGACAGCGCCGTTCTTGAAGCAGTAAGGGCCGCCAAGGACCGGGGCATTGCCAATGCCATACTGGTCGGTGACGAAGATAAGATCAAGGCAATTGCCGGAGAACTGAAAATTGATGTTTCCGATTTTGAAATCATCAATGAGCCGGATGAATGGACTGCCGCCCTTACCGCCGTGAAGCTTGCCCATGACGGAAAAGCCGATATGTATATGAAAGGACTTCTGGAAACCAAAACCTTCTTAAAGAGTATTCTGGACAAGGAAGTGGGCCTGCGCACAGGACGCACCCTGTCCCATGTCTGTGTTTTTGATATCCCCGGTATTGAACAGCTTCTTTTCTTTACCGATGTCGCTTTCATGACCTATCCCACGCTGGAGGATAAGGTACATATTATTGAAAATACCGTGGAAGTGGCCCATGCCTGCGGCATTCCCAATCCCAAGGTAGCCCCTCTGGCCGCCGTTGAGGTTGTGAATCCCAAAATGCCCGTTACCGTGGATGCCGCAGAACTGACGAAAATGAATGAAGAAGGAAAGATCACCGGCTGTATCGTAGACGGCCCTCTTTCCCTTGATCTGGCTATCGACGAAGAGGCAGCCCGTCATAAAGGGGCAACCCACCGTAAAATCCAGGGAGATGCCGACGTCCTGCTCTTCCCGGATATCCATGCGGGAAATCTGGTTTACAAAGCTATCGTCCATATGGTTGACGGCGTTAAGAACGGCTGCATCTTAACGGGAACCAAGGTGCCCGCCATCCTGACCAGCCGCTCCGATTCCTTTGAAACAAAGGTCAATTCCATCGCTTTGGCCGCCGTGGTTGCAGAAGAACTGAACAAGACCCGCTGAGAACAGAACCGTTGTAATAGTTCAGATAAGTCTGGACTGTTCCGAATCGTTACAACTTTGCGGCACAGCCGCTTGTGATTAGAAAAGGAGAGCGAAAACTATGTCTTATAAGAGCTTAATCATCAATCCCGGTTCTACTTCTACTAAAATTGGTGTATTTGAGGATGAAACCCTTCTATTTGAGGAAACCTTAAGACACCCCACGGAAGAAATCTCCAAATACGCTTCCATCATCGATCAGAAGGATTTCCGTAAGGAAATTATCACGGACCTTCTGAAGGAGAAAAATTTTGATATCCATTCCCTTGATTTTATCGTGGGACGCGGCGGTCTGTTAAAGCCCATTCCGGGCGGCACCTATAAGGTGAGTGACGAACTGCTTCATGACTTAACAATCGGCTACCAGGGACAGCATGCCTCCAACCTGGGCGGCATCCTTGCCAGGGAAATCGGTGATTCCATCGGCGTTCCTTCTTTCATCGTGGATCCGGTTGTTGTGGATGAGCTGGAGCCTATCGCCAGATTCTCCGGCTGCCCCGAGCTTCCCAGAAGAAGCATTTTCCACGCATTGAACCAGAAAGCGGTTGCCAGAAGATACGCCAAGGAGTCCGGCATTCCCTATGATCAGCTGAACCTGATTGTGGTACACATGGGCGGCGGCTGCTCCGTGGGCGCGCACAGAGGCGGCAAAATAGTGGATGTAAACAATATCCTGGACGGCGAAGGCGCATTCTCCCCGGAGCGTGCCGGAACCGTACCCGCAGGTGATTTGGTTAAAATGTGCTTCTCCGGTAACTATACGGAAAAGGAAATTTATAAAAAGCTGGTGGGCGGCGGCGGCTTCAACGGTTATGTGGGAACCAACGATGCCCGTATCGTGGAAGACAAGGCACTGGAAGGCGTTCCGGAATATGTGGCCGTGCTGGATGCTTTCCATTACCAGATCGCCAAGGATATCGGAGCCATGGCTACTGTTTTGAACGGCAAAGTAGACAAAATCATCCTTACCGGCGGCATTGCTTATTCCAAGGTAACCTGTGAAGATCTGAAGAAGCGTGTCGGCTGGATCGCTGATTTTGTTATCTATCCCGGTGAGGATGAACTCCTTGCGCTGGCCCAGGGCGGCCTTCGTGTAATCAAGGGCGAGGAAGAGGCAAAAGCCTATTAAACGGCAGCACGCAAAAGAGGACGGAGAACGAATATGACAAAAAAAGAACTGGCAATTGCCAACCACGATAAGAAATATAACTGCTGTCAGGCCGTAGCCTGCTCCTTCTGCAAAGAAACCGGTGTGGATGAGGAAACGCTCTTCAGGGCCGGTGAAGCCTTCGGATTAGGCATGGGCGGAATGGAAGGAACCTGCGGCGCCATTTCCGGCGCGGTAATGCTGGCAGGCTTCCTTAACAGCGACGGACAGCTGAACGATCCCAAAACAAAAGCCGATACTTACAGGCTTTCCAAGGAAATTGTGAAACGCTTCGAAGAAAAAAACGGCTCTACCATATGCAGGGATCTCAAAGGCGTGGATACCGGAAAAGTGCTCCGCACCTGTCCGGGCTGTATCGAAGATGCAGTGGAAATTGTCCAGGAGGTCCTGGGGTTGTAAATTCCTGCCTGTAATACAGGATCAAGAAGTGCCGGTCCGGCAAGTTTGTCCGGATCGGCACTTTTTATATAGTCAGAAAAGAAGGCTTCTGCACTGCTTAATTCAACTCATATTCATCCGGTTCCCCATCCTTTTCTTTCCCCTCCGGCCAAAATCCTGCCGGTTCCAGCGAAACAGGGGGGAAAGGAATTCCACGAGAGGTTTCCAGGAAAATACCGCCACTAACAGAATGCTGATAAGGAATGCCGCCGCTTCTTCCTGCTCGATATAGCTGAAAAACTTACCTTTGCTTAACAGCTTGATAACGAACCCATGCAGAAGATATACCGGCATGGTATTCGCTCCTATATAAGAAAGAAACGGGATTTTCCCCGCCGGTACACACAGGAGGAAAAAGGCAAGCCAAAGAAGGGCGGCACCTATACTCAGAATCCGGAACTGCCAGCCATAGTTTCCTTTTTCGTAGGAAACGGATCCATAAAACCACGCGGACTTGATGTCCTCCACATTTTGTCCGATCAGCCAGATAAAGGCCCCCAGAATTGTACCGAGAACAAGGATTGCCGCGCCTTTCAGAATCCATTTTTTCCTTTTTCCCCATACGCCGTCCGGCTGTCCCGCCGCTTTCTGCAGCCCGCAGGTCTTTTCCCTGGCCTTCCTCTTTATGTCCCTGTAATAAACGCCGAGAAGGAAATACGGGAAAAATTCCACGATCCGGGATGCGGATAAAAAATATCCCGCTTTATCATCAAAGCCTATGAACACGCTGGCCGCCGCGGCCGCCAGAAGCATAAAGAGCTTTTTCTTCACTCCCTCCACCTGCACCAGCGGCAGCACCAGATTCCACACAATGATGGCAAACAGATACCACAGCAGCCAGTAAGGAGTCGTATACTGTACATCCGCATCCTTTTCCAGGATCCGGTTGGAAAAAAGCAGATAAAGGGTCTGGAAAATCAGATAGGGATAAATCATGTTATTTTTAATTTTTACCGGGTTATAACGGGCGAATACCCCTGACACAAAGGCAAAGAGGGGCATATGAAAGGAATAAATCACCAGATACAGCACTCTTTCCGGCGAATTTTTCCCCATAAACAGCTCCAGCATATGTCCGAAAACTACGGAAAATATGAGCAGGCACTTCAGGTTATCCATCTGGTAATTTCTTCTGTCAATACCGTTTGCAGGCATGTGGGCAGCCCCCACTTTCTGTTCCATGTTAATCCTCCTGTGTTTGCGGTTCAAAGTACGAACCCGCTGCGGACAGAGGATTTACCTCCGGGATGTCACGCTATAATTGTCTTTCCAACTATAGCCCTTTTCCTAACGGTTGTCCAGATGGAATATCCTTAAAAATTTTTAAGAATTTCTTAGCGGACAGAACATAATTACAACAAAAAACTTCCTCTTTTCCCGTTTTCAGGCTCCTGCCCCGGAAAGATGCCCAATCCAGATGACCACACGAAAAATACCGCCGTCATGGCTGATCTGCATCTGCCCGCCGTACAGTTCTACCACATCCTGCACCGAACGCAGCCCGTAGCCGTGCCCCTCCGTCTTTTCTTTCGTGGTGGCCAGCCTCCCTTTTACTTCCTTCAGCTCCCCGGCAAACGTATTTTCCACCTCAATGCATAAGGCATCGTTAAGCAGACGGGCTTTCAGGGCGAGCCTGCGGTTTTCCTTCTCCGGTATACAGGCGGCCGCCTCCAGGGCGTTATCCAGAAGATTGGCAAAAATAGTGCATAGACTCACATCGTCTATGTCATATATTTTTTTCAGTTCCATATTGACAAAGCAGGGGATTTCCTTTTCCTCCGCCAGATTGTATTTGGCGTTTATCACTGCATTCACCAGGCTGTTATCACAGAATTTACGGCTTCGGGCCGCCGAGGCGACATGCAGCTGCCTGAAGTAATCCAGCGCCTTTTCATAATCCCCGGTTTCCAGGAAAGAGCCGATGATACCCAGGTGATTATTCATATCATGCCGAAGCTTGCGTATGGCAAGCTGGTTCTTTTCCAATTCTTCATAATAGGTCTGCCGCAGCTTCATATTTTCATTTTCCAGTTCCTGCCGGACGGCTCCGCCTATGTAAAGGCACAGCCAGATACAGCCCAGCCCCGTAATGATACAGGCAATGCCGGAGGGGTAAGCTATCCAGGCCTGTTCAAGCCTGGCCGTGGATATGACGGTAATACTGCCGGCAAAAGCAGCCGCACAGATCACATCCGGAAGCAGCCACATCCGGTCATTCATCAGCCCTGCCATACCGGACAGCTTTTTATGGAATCCATAATAGACGCCTGCCCAGAACAGGATACGCAGCACAAAGCTTATGAGCGTCAGAAACCGGTCCAGTAAATATCCTCCTGTCGTAAGGCGGAAATAGATCAATCCCGTCACATCCGTAGTCAGGAAATTCAGGGAGGCCATAATCGGAAAGAAAATCAGTACCACGGATATTTTTTCCGTAACCGTCCCCGTGTAAAAGAAAGACACCGTCGCCAGAAACAGCAGCAGCATAGCAAAAATATTAAAAGGATCCTCCGGGAAAACCACCATGGAACCGGTAAGCCAGGTTCCGATAAAAGCCCCTGCTTTCCAGAAAATCCCCTGCTTTATCCTTAAGAAACAGGCCGTGATGCGGTAAATATAAAATATGTAAAAAAATGTCGCCGTAATCAAAATCAAATATTCCAGTCCCAAACGTATCATCGCAGCATAAACCTCGCAAAAGCCGCAGCCGTTTCCTGGGCACAGGACCGGCTCACGGCAATTTTCTCGCCGCCGCACAGTAGGGAGGCGTTTTCCAGCTTAGTTACATAACTCAGGTTAACGAGATAACGGTTATGGCACCGGATAAAGGTATCCGGCAGTTCGGTTTCTATTTCCCCCAGCTTTCCATAAAAGGTGATGGGTTCCCCGCCGGTAACTGCCGTCACCTTCCTGCCCTCGCTGACAAAATACCTGGTTTCCCGCAGGGGAAGCCGGCAAGTCCCTGCCTTCTGTTCCACGATGTAATATTTTTCCGCTTGTATATCCAGCTCCTGCAGGGCCTGATCCAGCACCTCCCGAATTTTCTTTTCTTCATATGGTTTCAGAATGTAATTCAGCGCCTTCACTTCATACCCATGGAAAACAAAATCGGGATAGGCTGTGACAAAAACGAGGATAGCATTACCGCCCGCCTTCCGCAGCGCCTTTGCCGCCTCCATACCGTTCATCCCTCCCATTTCGATATCCAGGAAAATGATGTCCGCAGGCCTTTCCCCGTTCTTGCGCAGAAGCTCCTCCCCGCTTTCCATTTCCGTAATGCGGTATTCCATCCCACTTAAGTCCAGCTGCATCCCGATGATATGATGCAGGTCGTTTCTGAGTTTCTTTTCATCATCACAAATGGTTATTTCCAGCATTTTGGCTTATCTCCGTTATCATGGTGGTTTGTCCATAAATATAGCAAATCAGGTAAATAACATAAAACTGGCCTATAAAATCCTAAAAATCCGGACGGGAATAAGCCAGTTTTTCTTACTTTAATTACTATTACAGTTGTCCTAACTTTTCAAAGCAATTCTGTATTTCTATATACTTTTCCCACTCAATTCCTTTTAAAACATTTTGCCTCTCCACAAAAAAGGAGGCTGGCGTGCGAATGGAAAAATATACATCGAATTTTGCTTTTATAATATATCTGCGTGAGGTAAGGTATCTTTTTTCCGGATCAATGGAATCAACAAACTGATTTCCTTTTCTAATTATATTTTTATCATACTCACTCTGCTTCGAAATAGAGTGTAATAAAAACGTTTCCAAAGCCCCCGTTTCATCAAAGGGTATGACTAAAATCAAAATCTGTAATCCCATTCGTTCATTTCTGGCATTCAACATTGTGCCGCTTATCCACTCATTAGCCGCCATTTCCCGGGTCATCATGACATGATATTCCCGAAGAGCGTTATTAATCCCATCCACGAAAATCTCTTCGGTATCTACTTCATCCCGATCTGTTACTATGACAATTTTATCATAATATTCATTCTCTGATGCCGATAAACGATTCCCTTCTATAACTTTACGGAAGTTAGGTGAAATCTGACTGCAGCCGCCAACACCACCGATTACCAACTTTTTATATTCTTTTTTTAATCTTCTGGCAGGGCGTAAAAATTTAGGTCCCATCGAATCATCCTGCCATCCAAATACCCCCCGCATAAAATATTGAAGCAGTACAAAATCCGTAGAGCCTTCACATAACAATATTCCGTTCATCAGCGTAATTCAAGCCCCATTTCATCCTTGATTTCAATAGCCTTACAAGCAGTTAATACACGTACTACTGTTTCTTTATCATTTTTATACAATGTATAGACTTTTATCCTATCTTGTAAATCAGGACTACACTTCAGCACTTTGTCCAATGCTTCTTCACTGTGGGTTGTTAAAAATAATTGTACATCCAGCTTTACACAGGTTTCCAATATCCATTTAAAAGTTGTATCCATAGCTGTAGTATGAATTGCCGTCTCGAATTCATCCAGCAGAAGAATTCCTCCCTGTGTTTTAATGACTGCACTCATTAACAGAAGCGCTTTTTTCATTCCATCGCCATAGACATTTAGAGGTAATGCCTTACTATGATCTTTAGACAATATTTTATAGACATTTCCGCGCCTGTATTTTTCATTTGCATTATCTACATTAATACTAATAATTCCAGGATCAAATTCTTGAAGTATCTGTATCATCTGTTCATATAGTTCCGGATTATCCAATACACTGTTTAGAAAAACAGTTCCTTCCGTATGACGGACCGGTGAAATATAAGTTACATCCGCTAACTTCATATTTTGTGTTTTATCATATCTGGGCCGTCTCTCTATATCATACATTTCATTATGCGTTATTCTGTTTCCATTCAATAAAATTTCCATAATGAATTTCTCGATATTTTCAACTTCATCTCCCTCATCATCCTCCACATAAGAGAAACCCGTCAATTCACGTATTTCTTTTCCTGATAAAACCTCTTCTTCTATTTTTCCAATTAATTCAATCCGATCTTTTTCGCCGTCCGTAAATTCCACATCATATGATATAGTTAAATTTTCGCCGTCCACAGGAAAAAGATTTATCAATCCTTCATAGAAGGATAAGCCAAAGCTTACAGGACTATATCGTTCTTTTCTGACTAACGAACTCCACTTACTTATATCTCCGGGTGAATCCAAGCTTTCAATTATTTCTAAAATACTTGTTTTACCACTATTATTGTCTCCTGTCAGAATATTAATAGGAGCCAAATCTTTCATGCATAATTTCTGCAATCCCCGATATGATTGTACTTCCAATGTACGGATATGCTTGGACATTTTTCACCTCCTTATTTCTCATATAATAATTATATTCTTACAATATCCTATTAATTACTTAAACTTCGCAGGCGCGAAATGGCCTTCCGCCCGCTGTCTGTGGCGCACTGCCGGGATGGAAAAGGAATTTTCTTCAGCGCCTTTCAGGCTATGGAGATGAGACCGATCAAGTGTGTCAGCCTCATCTGACACACTTGATGCCTTCGGGTTCATCGGAATGCCCGGCCTGATGGACTGAAGAAAATCCTTTTCCATCCCGGCAGCGCGCCACAGACAGCGGGCGGAAGGCCATTTCGCGCCTGCGAAGTTTGAGTTTTTACTATAAAATGTATCCGCTATTAGTATACAATATATAAATCTATTTTTCCATAGAAATTAATCTATCCGTCCAATCCCTGTAAAACCTTTCCTCATGGGACACCAGGATAACCGTCCCTTCATATGCGGCAAGCGCCTCTTTGAGAGCGTCCTTTGCCAGTTCATCCAGATGGTTGGTCGGTTCATCCAAAAGGAGAAGGTTTGAGGGCGTCAGCGTCAGACGGCAGAGCTTTACCTTGGCCTGTTCCCCGCCGCTGAGGGTAGACAGCTGACGGTCCGCTTTTTCCCTGTCTATGCCGCAGCCTGCCAGATGACGTCTGGCTTCCTTTTGTGTCAGCTGCGGGAACCAGTCCAGCAATACCGACAAAGGCGTCGCTTCGTTGTCCTCCCATACGGATTCCTGCTCATAATAGCCGATCCGGGTGGTATCCGCCAGGACAAAACCGCCCTGCAGCGGCGGAAGCTCCCCGACCAGCGTTTTCAGCAGAGTGGATTTACCGATGCCGTTAAAGCCGGTGACCGCAATTTTCTGCCCTCTGCGCACTTCAAAGTTGATATCACAAATAACCGGATAATAATAACCCGCCGCCAGATGGGATACCCGCAGAGCGAGCTCTCCATGCGGTTCCCCTGCCAAAGGGAAGGCAAAAAGGGGCTTAACCTGTGTCCTGGCCGGCGGCTCCAGCCTTTCCAGCCGTTCCAGCTGCTTCCGGCGTCCCTTCGCCATTTTACTGTTTACGCCGGCGATATTTTTCCGGATATACTCCTCCGTTTTCTTAATTTCTCTCTGCTGCGCTGCATACCGGCGGATATATTCCTCCCGCAGATGCTTCTTCTGCTTCAGAAAATCAGAATATTTTCCCGTGTACTTATGGATACCGCGTTCCTCAATATCACAAATACAAGTACATATTTTTTCCAGGAAACCATAATCATGGGACACCACCATAAAGGCTTTGGGAAAAGCCGCCAGATAATCGGACAGCCACTGGATATGCTCCTTATCCAGAAAATTGGTCGGCTCGTCCAGGAGGAGCACATCCGGCTCCTCCAGCAGAAGTCTGGCCAGAATCACCTTCGCCCGCTGCCCGCCGCTCAGTTTTCCCAGCTCTTTATCCAGCCCGATCGCCGTTAGCCCAAGCCCTCCGGCAATCCGCTGTATCCGGTAATCGATGGAATAAAAATCCGAAGCCTCCAGCAGCCGCTGATATCGTTCGGCCTGTTTCCAGGCCTCCTCTCCGCCGCTGTCCGGCAGACCGGCTTTCTCCTGTGCCGCACAGCTTTCATATGCCTCCAGCATTTTTTGTTCCAGAGCATAAAGCCCGGCGAAGGGAAAGTGCAGATATTCCAGAACCGTCTCCTTCCCCTCCGTCCTCACATGCTGATCCAGATAACCAATCTGAATCCCCGGCTGCCATACCAGACGGCCTTCATCCGGCACCAGCAGGCCTGCGCACAAATGTATGAGTGTGCTCTTTCCCACCCCATTCGCTCCTACAATACCCATATGCTCTCCTTTAAAAAGAGCAACCTCCGCATTCTTATAAATCGATTTGTCCCCGAAAGTAAGGGACAGTTCCTTTATATCCAATAAACTCATTGTATTTTTCCTCTCCATCTCTTATACATAAAAACTTCCGATCAAATCCCCCGGATCAAAAAACAGAAGGCCGTATTTTTACATACGGCCTTCTGCTTTCCGATGCCGGGGACTCCCTGCTGCAGAAAAGATCATGCCGCTCCCCGGCACAATACAAAAGGCCGCAGACAAAACATTGTCCGCGGCCTCACTCAAAGAAAGGAACCTTCTGGAAAAACCGGTATACAAAAAACAACCCGCCGTCACTGATTAAACGGCAGATACACGCTCTCTCTGTCCCTGTTTTTCCGATGAATTCTCTTACCTTTATTTAACCTCTGTACAATGTTTCATCGACTTCAATTGTACAGAGCTGCTTCGCCTTGTTATCTGATCGGTTTCTGATGGGTGTCTCATTTTCTTCTCTCCGCTGCCTTTCCCTGAATATTGACTATGCTATCATACGAATAAAATCTTGTCAACACCTCTGTTTCCATATACTTTCTTACGATCTGTGCGGTTCACGCACTAATCTGTCTCAGTTGTTTCCAATATATGCCATATATCCTTCAATCTGAAGATATTCCGCCTGGATTCCATGATACATGTCCAAAATAGGCTGGCAGCGTTCGGCGGTCTCTTCCATGATTTCATCAAAGTCCGAAACTATTTTATCCACTGCATCCCTGTCTATCAGCCCATCCGCCTTCATGGTTTCCATGATGGACAGGATCCTCTCTTTCGGGAAGGCCTCCTTATAGCTCCGGGTTCCTGCCAGGGCACTGACAATATCCGCCACGGCCACAATCCGCTCTCCCATGGTCAGTTCCGCTCCCGGGATTCCTTTTGGATAACCTGAGCCATCCAGCTTTTCATGGTGTCTAAGGGCGATCTTCCTGATTTTTTCTTCCACGTCCTGCCCCAGTATTTTGCCGGTCAGCTCCACATGGGTGCGCATGATACGCATGGCCTGGGGACTCAGCTTTCCCGGAAATTCCAGGATTTCCACCGGTATCCCGATTTTGCCCAGGTCATGGAGCAGGGCACCGAAATAAATGTCGCTCAAATCCTGTCCCGTAACCCCCATACGTTTTGCCAGTTCATAGCTGATGCTGGTGGTGGTCATGGTATGTGTTACGGTATGGCGGCTGCGGAAATCTATGGTATATATAACCATGTTCAAATATTTTTGGATCTCTTCCCTGGTAAAAGGGTAGTTCCATATACGTTCCCAAAATTCTTCTTCCCCTTCCTCCTGTATGGGCATGGTCTCCGCAAAATCCGCACCCATGAGAAGTTTTGCTATCCGGGGGCAGTATTTCTTTCCTCCGTCGGTCTGCATCTGACGGAGGAAATCCGGGAAGCTCCCTCCCTCTTTTTCCATAAATACATCGGCCCTGTCGGTAATGTTCAGAAGCTGGGCCACGGTTTTATTTTCTTCCGACACCTCTTCCAGGTTTTCCAGAATACACCAGGGCGTATGATGAAAAAGCACTGCCGGAGCCAGCCTTGTCAAAGGCGTAAAATATTTAATGAACAGATAACCGTAAACAGAATGCTCCTGCACATTGCAGGTCTCAAATTCCAGCATGCGGTTGATTTCTTCTGTCTTATAAGCGCCGATATCATGGAACATGGCAAGGATGGAGATATCCCGGGCCGTCGCCGTATCGTAGGTTCCCATCCGCTCCAGGAGCCGGGAAACCATGCGGGCCACGCGGAAACCATGATCCACCAGCCTTGCGTCCACATAATTGCAGGTGCGCCGGATGATGCCTATCATGCCCTTATTATCAATATAATTGGTGTATTCTATCATAATTTATTTTCCCTTCGCCTCTTCCTTTCTGGCAAAGATCTCCCGGAAAGATTCTTCAAAAGGCGCGGTGGCAATCCCGTATTCCGTGACAATACCGGCTATCAAATCGTGATCCGTCACATCAAAAGCCGGATTAAATACCTTCACGCCTTGCGGGGCAATACGCTCTTTATACCACATTTCCGTCACTTCCTCCGCCGGACGCTCCTCAATATGGATATCCGCCCCGGTGGCCGTGCCCATATCAATAGTAGAGGTGGGTGCGCAGATATAAACCGGAATATGATAATATTTAGCCGCAATGGCTACGCTGGAGGTGCCGATTTTATTGGCGGTATCCCCGTTTGCGGCCACTCTGTCACAGCCTACGAAAACCGCGTTCACCCAGCCGTTTTTCATGACCGCAGCCGCCATATTGTCACAGATCAGGGTGACGTCCACACCGGAGGAAAGCAGTTCGTAAGCGGTGAGCCTTGCCCCCTGGAGAAGGGGACGTGTCTCGTCGGCAAATACCCGGAAATGATAACCCCGTTCTTCCCCCAGATAAATGGGCGCCGTAGCGGTTCCGTATTTGCTGGTGGCGAGCTGCCCTGCATTGCAGTGGGTGAGAATACCGTCTCCGGGCTTAACCAGGCTGAGCCCGTATTCGCCGATGGTTTTGCATACCAGAATATCCTCCTCCTTGATTGCCACAGCTTCTTCCTTTAAAAGCGCCTTGATTTCCTCCGCCGTCCTGCCTGCGTTGTCCGTTACTTTTTTCTCCATTCGGTTCAACGCCCAGGAAAGGTTCACCGCCGTGGGGCGGGCGGAATCCAAATATTCCTTCTGCTTTCTGAATTCGCCGTAAAACGTATCAAAATCCGCGGCCTGAATCTGCTTGGCAAGAAGATAGATGCCGAAAGCAGCGGCCACTCCGATAGCCGGGGCGCCTCTCACCTGAAGCAGATAAATGGCATCCCACATCTCCCGGGCCGTTTTCAGCCGCAGAATCTCCGTCTTTCCCGGAAGCTTTGTCTGATCGATAATGACAAGGGCATTCTCCTCATCATCCAGCTCCACCGTTTCGTAATCCATTATATTTTTCTTTTCCGTCATTTTCCTGTTCTCCCTTTATGATTCCGCTATTTGCCCTGCCTGAACGTTCTTTTCAGTGTGCCCGCATTAATTCCCCTGGCTTCCAGTGCCTGCAGAAGAGCTGCAGACGCAAAGATAAGAAAGAAAATACCTATGATAAGGAAATCTAATTTTTTAGACATTTTCTTTTCCCAGTTTTTTATTTTTTCTTCTGTAGTCAGTTCTTTTTTAGCCATAGTGAAACCTCCTTTTCCAACCATCTGAACTGTTACGGCTCCGTCACCACATCTTCAAATTGTGCCTCCGCCGCTCTCGCCAAATCCGCCGGAAGCAGTTCGATCTGGGAACCGATACGGCCGCCGCTCACAATGACCGAAGGCAGCCCTTCCGCTTTTTTCTCAATTACGGTAGGGTACTGTTTCCTCATGCCGATAGCGGTACAGCCTCCCCGGATATAGCCGGTGACTCCATTGATATCCTTCACATGCAACATGCTTAGGGACTTCTGCCCCACGGCTTTTGCCGCTTTTTTCAGATCCAGTTCTTCCGCAACGGGGATTACAAACACAAAACAGTCTTTGGCCGGTCCCTGGGTCACCAGCGTTTTATATACCTTTTCATGGGAAAGCCCCAGCATGTCCGCCACCCGGATACCGTCCACAAATTCCTCACATTCATAAGTATAATGCGTATAAGGAATTTTCATACGATCCAGAATGCGCATCGCATTGGTTTTGATATCTTTACTTTTCGCCATTTTTGTTACCTCTGCCTGTGAACCGACTTGATACCAAATCATTATATCATACGGAACGGAAAACGGAAATCAGGAAACGCAAATCCGATATTACTAAAATAGTTTTAAACATAACTGTCACAGGACGTTAAAAACCGGGAATCCGCTGTCCGCCAGCCGGATTCCCGGTTTTCCATCCATCAGTTCAGTCTCCTCAAACTATCCGGACCGTTATAGTTTCCCCGGTTCAGCCTGCGGAAGCCAGTTCAACAATCGTGTCGCAGTACTGTTTCAGGTCATAGTCATGGGAAACGATGATACACAGCTTTTCCTTTGCCTCCTCCACCAGGGTATTGATGATGGCGTCCCGGCTCACAGGATCCAGGGAAGCGGTAGGTTCATCAAAAACCAGGATAGGCCGGCCGGATAACAATGCCCTTGCCACAATAATACGCTGCGCCTGGCCGAAGGAAAGATTCTTTCCATTTTCTTCTATCATCGTTTTATAGCCCTCGGGAAGTTCCAGTATCGTATCATGGATATTGGCTTTCACCGCCGCTTCCGTAACCGCCTCGAAGGAGGCTCCGCTATTGCCGTAGCGTATGTTATCTTCCACCGTTCCGGTATGCAGAATATGATCCTGGGGAACATAGGAGATACAGCGGCGCATCCCCGTCCCGGTAATTTTCCTGTCATCAAGCCATACGGCCACTTCTCCTTCCTGGGGTTCATACAGGCCCAGGGCCAGCTTGAGGAAGGTGGATTTGCCGCAGCCGCTCGGCCCGAAAATCCCTACAATCCGGCTTCCTCCCATCTCCCGGCTGAAACGATCCAGCACCCGTTCCTCGTCTCCATATCCAAAGGACACCTCCGAAAAACACAGGGCGGCGGCCGTCTCTTTATAGTCCGTGTCCGGCTCCTCCGTCTGCGGCTCTTCCTCGATTTCCATCACTTCCATTACCCGTCTGGTACAGGCCAGATTATTCTGCAGTTCTCCTACCAGCGGTATCATCTGTATGAAAGGCCAGCAGATATAATTGCTCACCTGCACCAGTCCCAACACGGCACCGATGGACATTTCTCCCTTGATTACAAACCAGGCGCCCATGCCTATTGCTGCAAAATTTATCATGATTCCCAGGAACCCGCTGCCCGCATTCATCACGGCCTGAATCTTCACGGATTGTAACTGCTTTTTCTTTTTATCACCGAATATCCGCCCGAACTCCCGGGCCGACCTTTCGTAGCCGGAAAAACATTTGATACTGACCAGGGTGGCAAGCTGTTCCTGAAGATAGCCTCTCACCTTTCCTTCCGCATCCTTCGCTTCCAGAGTCCACTTCTGCAGGGCCGGCATGAGAAAATTGCTGAAAAGAACGGGCAGCGGAGAAAGCAGCACCAGAACCAGCGCAATTTTCCAGTTCACAAGGAACGCATAGGCAAAAGCAAAAAGGAAGGAAAATATCCCGGCCGCCATGTTCACAACGGACTCCGGAATTACTTTTGCGCTCTGTGCCGAATCCTCCGTCAGCCTGGTAAGCATATCGCCGCTGTGGTACGCCTGGCTTTTCTGCACCGGGATTTTCTCCATATGCAGCAGAAGCTTTTCCCGCAGCTTTCCGTCCAGCCCCAGGACAGACCGGTTCTGTAAATAGAGTTTAATGCCGTCAAGCACCATGCTGATAAGACCGATACACACCACGCCGGCCATCAGGTAAAAAAGAGGGACAGTGCCCCTTCCCTGTGCTTTATCCACGATTAACTGAACAGCGATTGCCAAAATCACCTGAAATACGGCAATCACACAGACCAGGGCTACCAGCCCCAGCAGCAATCCCCTTTTCTTCTTTGTAAGCGACCAAATCCATCTAATCTGTTTCATAATATCCTATCCTCACCTCTCCTGCCCGTTCCGCCGGGCAATCTTTCTGTTTTCCAGGTTGAGGCCAGCATATCATGTTTTCATTCTCCTATCACGCAAGGAGGGGTTGACGAAACCGATAGTGGAGATACGTTATGTCCTGTTGCGGCCGGAATATTGTTTTCTTTGTAGAGGGCACGGGAATGTGGTAGAATCTTGATGGGACGTAACTGTTGTAAATGTTGTGCAGAACCGAATTTGAGAGTGAGGAACTTATGTTGTATATTCTTCTGTTTACTGGTAATGACAGGCTTAAAATGGATTGGGAGGGAATGTTTTCTTCCTGGCTTCCGGAGGTTTTCCGGATAGAGACTGCGGCATTTCCGGAAGGGCCTGTGGGACTGCTGCCGGAAATACTTCCTTCCTGTTTTATCGTTGATTCCGTAAGCGCACAGTATACTCCAAAGAATCCATGGCTGTCGCTTCTTCCGCTTCAATATCCCCAGGTTCCTGTGTTTTCTTTTGAAGAGAGCGGCAGCTTTCGGGACCAGCTGGAAGGGCTGTTGGACGAGGATGGGGAGACGCCGGACCGGGCGGAAATACCTGACGGGTTCGGTCTGAAATGCCGCCTGTATCTGGAAGGGCTGACCTCTATCCGGCAGGCTGTTCCCCAGGAGAATCCGGATCTGCCGGATTATTCCCATTTAAGCTTTGCCGCCTGTGCCGCACGGATATCCGATTGTTCCGGGAAAGAAGGTCTGTATGACACATGTGCCTTCCTCGCCGGCAGATATCCGCTTTCTTTTCTTTACTTTAATGAAGAAAAGGGGATCCTTTTGTTTGTACTCTATGATCATACCGGAAGCTTCACCCGGCTGGAAGTAAACCGGCAGACTTTGATGGATCAGGTAAGCGCAACCAATAGTTTCCTTCCGCCATTTAAGTTCGGGGTGATCCATCATGGGCTTATGGGGCTGGGCTCTTCGTTTCTGGAAGCGGATCAGGTGTATTATGTGAATAAGCTGCGCACGCCCTGTGTCTGTTTTGAGGAAATATCCAGTCCTCCGGGGCAGCTGTTAAAGGCGGAGAAGCTGATGGAAATTGAGCGGTCCATCCGCACGGATATCCAGTTCCGGGAGGGACAGAATGCGCTGGCTTATACACGGCAGTGGTTTGCGGAATACCGGAGGCTGGAGTACGAACCGGACGCGGTCAAATATGATATGATCATTTTGTATGCCAGCATTAAGTATGTGCTTTTTGATATGTATGGCCTGAAGCTTAAGCGCATTAAATCGGGCCTGGAGGTGCATGAGATTATTCATATATCCACGTTGGACGAGCTGGAGGAGTGGTTTGTCACCTGGCTCCTCTATACTCTGGACAATTTCGATCTGACACGTTCGAATACCGGGTTCCGCATTCAGGAGGTACTGCAGTTTATTTCCAATCATGTCATGGATGATTTGTCCCTGAATACCATTGCCAGTTATTTTTATGTGAACCCTTCTTATTTCAGCACCTTGTTTAAAAAAGAAACCGGGCAGACCTATATTTCTTATATTACGAAACTGAAGATGGATAAAGCGAGGGAACTGCTGGCAGCAAACTGTAAGGTCTATGAAACCGCACGGCTTCTGGGTTATGAGGATATCCGGCATTTCCGGAACACGTTCAAAAAATATCATGGAATTCCGCCTTCCGGGGTAAAACCGGCGCCGGCCGGCCACGGACATCCGGTGTAAGGTGCAGTAAAAATCCGGGAGTTTTCCATCCCGGATTTTTGTATGGAAGAGCTGTTATATTCTGGGCAGGTTATTAATTCCCCTCGGCCCTTTCTTTTCCCATTTCACTTCCCGGACAGTTCCGGTCTCGCTTACCAGCACCACAGGGACATACATGACGCGCCGGTTCTTATTCTCCTCATAAGTGAATTCGGCTGCAAACCGGTATATCGGCTTCAGGGGGCCTTCCGCGCTGATTTCATATTCCAGCTCCTTGATTCCCGATCCCATGTGGGCCATGGTGAGAAATACGGAGGCTTCATTCTGGGGAAGGACGGAACAGCCGTCCCTGTTGTACAGGTAGACGTTGACCCTGTCCGAGGTAACGGACCGGGAGGTGTTGGATAAAATGAATTTGATTTTCTTGGGTTCCCCGCTGGTAATAACCGGATCGCCGCAGTAATCCACCCGTACGTTCAGATAGGGGAATTCATACTTAATTGTTTTCATTTCATCATAAATGTTTGCAAAGTATGGCTTTGCATAAAAACATTCTTCCCGGCTTTCTTCCGTCAGGGCTAATTCTTCCCAGGCAGTATCATGAAGGACAAGGACCCTGTCTGTGAGTTCTTCCACCGTAGCCGGTATCCTGCCCGCCATGCGGAAGGGATCGATGCTGCAGGTAACGATCTTTCTGCCGATTGGTTCAATCCATTTTTCTTCAAAAAATTCAATTCCATACATGATTCCGAATAAAGAGGCAATGGTTCCTGCCGTACAGTCGGTATCCTCTCCATAATGTACGGCTGTCAGGATGGATTTTTCAAAATCTCCCTTTCCGAACAGAAGGCCGTAAATAATAATCATGATATTGGAGGGCACGTCCCAGCCCATCTTTCCGTTGTTATATCCTTTTTCTTCATCCTCCTCGGCTATGTAGTGCCACTCCAGATGTCCGATGAAATTCTGCATGATGTATTCCCGGGTTTCCTTTTCATCCATGCCCGCATCATAGGTTTCCATGGCCTTTCGCACGCCACGGCCCACGGCACATCCCTCCGGAATATAAGACAGGCCGATTTCGATCAGCCTGCGGATATCCCTGCAGTAAAAAGCAGCGCTCTCCATAGCGGCAATAAAAACCTCGGCATACACGCCTTCTCCGTCTCCATGATCCACAATGGCGTCCTCAAAGGCATACTCCGCCGCTAAATCCGGATGGCCCGGAAACAGGCAGGCCCAGATTTCAGAGCGGATATAGGATCCGCAGCTGTCCTTGAATTCGTTGTTAAAGCTTCCTGTCACCGGGGGCTGGAAGCCGCTTCGTAAATTGGTTTTCGCCACGCCGTATTCCGCATGGGTAAATATCATGAATTCATTGAAATATTCGCCCAGATCCTTGGCATCGATATGGATTCCCCGCTCCTCCAGGGCAAGCAGCCACAATATCTGGATATCCAGATCGTCATTGGGAAGAGGCTCCCCGTTCAGATCGTGGGTGTAATAGGTGATGTCATTTTTACAGCGTTCCCATTCCATAGGCATGCCCAGGGTTCCGCCTATATTTTTCCCCATCCAGCAGCCGTATACTTTGCTGCGAAATTCTTCTTTATTCATATTCTGACCTCTTTCTTTTTGTTATTCCTTGACTGCCCCGGCATTCAGGCCGTTTACAATAAATTTCTGCATGAGCATGTAAATAATAATACCCGGCACCAGTATGATAAACAGAGCCGCATACAGCTTTCCCACATTTCCGCCGTACATGGACTGGAATTTGGTGGGGATAACCGTAATGGTCATGATTTCTTCTTTTCTCAGCATTACAAACGCCATCATGTATTCATTCCAGCTGGACAAGAAGGTCCAGATGACCGCCATGACGATGGAGGGCTTGCACATGGGAACCGCGATTTTAAACAGGGTTTTTACGATGCCGCAGCCGTCAATCAATGCCGCCTCCAACACGGTATTGGGCAGTGCGTCAAACCCGTTTTTAATGGTGAGCAGGTTAAAGGGGGCTATGAGAACCACATATGGACCCAGTACCGCCAGATAGGTATTTAAAATCCCCAGTTTGGAATTAATCTGGAAAACCGGCACGAGGATAGCCGCCGCCGGGAGAAGCAGGGCGGACAGCAGAAAAATATAGATCCCGTTCTTAAAAGGAAAATTCAGCTTGGAAAGGGCGAAGCCCGCCAGTACATCCAGGACCACCACCAGCACTACCACGCTCACACTGATGATCAGACTGTTGATAAAGTACGTTTCTATATGGTATTTGGTCAGGATATCCACATAATTTTTGATTCCGCCGCCCTGGAAAGAGCCATGGATGAGGATACCGATAGGCAGAAGGATCACCGCAACACAGGCAATACAGATCAGGTACCGGAGAATACCGCCCATTCCTTTTATTCTTTTCATGTTCTTACCCTCTTTCCTTAGTAAATGGTTTTGGAATTATAAAGCCTGAGCTGGAATACCGTGATAATCCCGGCTATCAGGAACATTACCACCGCAATGGCAGAGGCATAACCCTGTTCGTAATTGGTAAAAGCGGCCTCATATAAATAGGTGGCAAAGGTCTGCGTGGAGTTCGCCGGCCCGCCTCCTGTCAGAGAGGCCACCAAATCATACTGCTTGAGAGCACCGATCACACCGATAATCGTCAGGTTATATGTGGTCCCCCTTACCAGAGGGAATGTGATTTTCTTAAGTATCTGGAAATGTGTGGCCCCGTCGATTTTGGCCGCTTCATACAAATCTTCCGAAATACCCGCCATGGCACCGTAATACAGCGTCATGGAGTAGCCGGTCCACTGCCAGATGTTAACAAGGATAATTGCCCATATAGCCAGCTTGGGATTGGAAAGAGGGGCGCTGACCCCGAAAAAAGAAAGGATATCCTTTAAATAACCGATATTCGGATCCAGGAGCCGGTAGAAAACCTGTCCGATAATGATGGAAGAAAGGATAGCCGGCATGAAGAGGACCGCCTTGGAGACATCCCTTCCCACAAATTTCTTCTGGAACATATCCGCCAGAAGGAACCCCAGAATAGCCTGCACGGTTACGGTAAACAGTGCAAAAAGCAGAAAATTCCGCAGAACAATCCGGAATACCTTGTCTTTGAATATATTCATAAAGTTCGTCAGCCCGATAAAGGTCATATCCGGGTCAATACCGTTCCAATCATACAAACTGATTTTCACGTTATATAATACCGGATAAACCATATATACCATTACAAACAAAAGCAACGGCAGTACACATAAAAATCCAATTTTCCTGCTGTTTCTAAAATTAATCATCCTTCCGGCCTCCTGCCTTTTTAACTAACGTGCAGAACCTGCGCCCGCCGGACGGCAGCCCCTGTTCCACATGATCTCCGCGGACAGCGGGCCGGACGGACATGACAGCATGTCCACCCGGTGTCTGCCGCCAGGGTACTTCCCATACGGAATCCCTGTTATTTGGTAATTCCTGCAGCGGCTTCCGCCATTGCTGCGGCGGCTTCTTCCGGAGTGGCCGCGCCGGTTCCCAGAAGCTGCAGCTGGTCGAACAGCTCGTCATTTATCTTGGTATAGAAGGAACTGCGGAAGCCTACGGTCTGATCGGAGGCGGCTGCCGCCGAAATGGTATCATAAGCCGCTTTATAATCCGCCGTAAGGTCAACGGTGGGGCTGGGTGCATCCTTCAGCACGCTGAAGAACCCAAGACCGTCCACTACGGACTGCTGCATATCGTAGCACATCCATTTCACAAATTCCCAGGCCGCTTCCTGGTTCGGGCTTGCGGCGTTGATTCCCCATGCCACATCGGGAGCGGTGAGCACCGCACCTTCTTTTCCTTCGATGGAAGGAAGGGTTGCCACTTTAATATCATTGGAGGAGAAGTTTTCATAAAAGGAGTTCTCCGCCTTCAGGGAACCCAAATCCCAGGAACCGTTGAAAATCATAGGGATGGTGGAATTTCCGTCGTCATCCTTCCACTGGGAATAGCCTTCGTTGTAAATGGTGGTGGACAGCGCGCCGTCCTGTACAATGCCGTCGGTAAACAGCTTCTGGTAATACGAAAAGGCTTTTACCACATCGCTTTCCGTCCATTCCGCATCCAGAGAGAATACGTCGTTGCACAGATCTTTGTTGATAGTAGCCAGGATAGCGATAAACATATCATAATTCTGCCAGTTATCCTTGCCGCCGAACATCAGGGGAATCTGCTTTGCACCGCGTAATGTCTGTGCCGCCTGCGTCAGTTCCTCCCAGGTTGCAGGAAACGCTGCAACACCGTTTTCCGTCATAAGCTTATTGTTGTACCAGATGGTCCCCGATGCGCTCATGGCACTGGGGAATGCATATATTTCATCACCGGAAAGCTTAATGGTGGTGAAGGAGGCGTCGGTAAACTGATCCTGCCAGTTTTCTCCCCATTCTGCAGATGCGTATTCCGCCATAGGCGCCAGCTGGGATTTGTATTGTTCCAGATCCGCGCCCGGTGCGATGCCGATAACATCCGGAGCGCTTCCAGCTGCAAAGTCAACCTTGAGGGCGTTATAGTGATCTTCCTGTCTCATTATCGTTACGGTTGCATGGATCCCGGGATGGGTGGCGTTAAACTCATCTGCGATGGCCTGTGTCAACTCGGAATCCTCACTGAATCCCTTATAATTGCCCAGGGCATACTGCCAGGACTGTACGGTGATTTCCACAACCTCCCCGTCCGCAGCCCCGGTACTGTCCGTGTTCTGGGCTGCGGCTGTACTCTGGGAAGCCGTCTCCTTGGTATCGGCGGTTTCTGCAGACGTAGTGTCCGTGCTTCCACAGGCTGCCAGTGACATTACCATTGCTCCTGTCAGCAGCATTGCAATTACTCTTTTCATAAATAAAACCTTCCCTTCCTGCTTCTTAATTTCTCTGCATGTATTTCCTTGTGACTGTTCCGTCCCTTCACAGATACTGTGCTGACCTGTCGAACAGTTACCTTTCATTTACTATTGCATTATAGTGTACTGAATAATTTTATCAAAGAGCATTATTTTTAGTAAAAATAGGTTGTTTTTTTTAGATTATTAAATTTCCCCCGTTTTTTTCCGTATTATGGAAAAGCGGTGCCTGTGTCCGGGAGATACGCATAAAAAAAGAACCGGCAGCCTGTGCATACCGGTTCTTCCTTTTCCCTGCTTCTATTCCGTTCTTTCCCTGCCCCAGAAGAACAGCGCCACGGTTCCCGGCCCTGTATGGCTTCCGATGGTAGTGCCCACATAATTGATTTCCACCTTCCCGTTCAGTTTGGGAAAACGTTCTTCTATCATGTCCGCTACCGCACGGGCATCCTCGCGGCAGGCCGACTGGGAGATATAGCATTTGCCGGAATAATCCAGACCGCCATCCGCATATTCCTCCATCTTTTCCACAATAGCCTGTATCACCTTACGCTTGGTACGGATCTTAAACCGTGGAATCAGCCTGCCCAGGTTATCCATATTCAGAAGCGGGCAGATGCCAAGCACGCCTCCGATAAACCCGGAGGCCTTGGATACACGGCCGCCCTTTATATAAAAGGTGAGGTCCGTAGAAAAAAACCAATGGTTCAGCCTGCGTTTATTCTTCTCCGTCCAGGCATAAAGCTCATCAATCCCCATTCCTTCATCCCGCAAATCTGCCAGCTTATCCATTAAGAGTCCGTATCCTGAAGAAGCCCCCAGAGAATCCACCACATAAATTTTCCGGTCCGGGTACAACTCTTCCAGCTCCTGCTTTGCCGCAAGAGCGGAGTTAATAACGCCTGAAATTCCGGAGGAAAGGCATAAATGCAAAACATCCCTGCCCTCCTTCAGGAAAGCCTCAAAATATTCCCGGAATTCTTCGGAATTCACCTGGGAGGTTTTGGTATCGGCTCCCTGGGTCATCTTTTTATAAAATTCTTCAAATGGCATGGATTTGCCTAAATCATCCGCATACTGCACTCCATCCAATTCATAATGAAAGCATATGTAGGATATGTCCCTGGAACGAAAATGTTCTTCCGTCAAATCTGCCGTAGAACAACAGCTTATAATATAATCTCCCATCCTCTCCGCCTTTCTATCCTTTCTGTCAGGATTCTTTCTTCACTCAGCCGTATAGGCGGCCTTGTAGAGTTATTATACCCTATTGTGCAACCTGCCACAACTCCATTTAGCTATAGTTTCCGAAAAACAAAAGACCAGTTTCCCGTCCGCATTGGAAATCTGGTCTTTATCCTGCTTATTTAATTCCTTACTGACTACCTGCTATCGGCCTTTCATCAGCAGCCCGTGCCATCCTTTTGCAGGAACCAGGTAGTCATTTCGCTCACGCCGCGGTTCGCCCATGCAAAATATGGAATCAGCTTCAGCTGCGTTTCTTCCTCCCCATACGGCTTATCAGAATACAAAACGGCCGACTCTTTTCTTTTCCATGCTTTCATCGTCAGCACGGGGATTTCCAGACCGCCTATTGTCTCTCTTTCCAAATTTACCGCACTTTCCCTTTGAATACGCACATCCCGCAGCAAATACGCATTGTCTATCCCTTCCGCACAAAATACAATCGGTCCTCTTACCACCGCGGCCCTGCCGCAAAGATCCGAAACTCTGGGATTTGCCTCCACGATTCTTGTTTCCAAAGGCAGCTTTACATGAATACAATCTCCCTGGGCAAAGCAGCGGTCCACATAAACATAACCTTTTACAGGGGCACATACTATCTTCTCACCGTTTACTGTGAGTTCTGCTTTTTCAGCCGATGCCCAGCCGGGTATTCTCAGGGCTATGGTAAATGCGCCTGCTGTTTTGACAAGAATCTGCACATCTCCTTCATAAGGATATTCCGTCTTCTGTTCCAGAAGGATTTCCCTGCCGCCAATGCTGACCGTGCCGGTGCCGTTCATATAACAATGGGTAAAAACCGTATTGCCCGACGTTGCGTACATAAAATCGGCGATGGAACCGACAAACCTTAACAGATTGGGCGGGCAGCAGGAGCAGCCGAATACTTTGGCTCTTTCCAGAATCGGAAGGTGTTCCTTCAGCCCCTCCGGCCTGCTGTCATTAAATGCATTTCTGCGTGGATCGACCGACATCGGATTTTCATAAAAAAAGCTGTCGCCGGATATGGATATACCGCCAAGAACCGTATTATAGATTGCCTGCTCCGCCGCATCCGCATATTTTCCATCAGCCTCTATCAGCCACATTCTGCGGGCAAACAACGCCAAAGCAATTGATGCGCAGGTCTCATTATAGGCCGTATATTCCGGCAGATCATAGTCGAAGCTGAAGGATTCCCCCCTGTGGGTGGAACCTACTCCTCCGGTGATATACATTCTTTGATTCACAATATTATCAAATAAAGCCTCGCAGACCCCGGCAAGATCTTCTTCCTTATTCTCTTTTGCCAAATCGGCCATACCGCTGTATAAATAAAGCGCCCTTACGCTGTGTCCCTCCGCCGTCAGCTGCTTTCTGACCGGAAGATGTGACTGCATATGTTCCTGATCCGTAAAGCTGTAGGTTTCATCTCTTTCGCTTGTTCCTCTTGTATTGATAAAATATTCCGCCAGCGCCTTGTAACGTTCCTCTCCCGTATACCGATAAAGCTTCATCAGCGCCAGCTCAATTTCTTCGTGTCCCGGCGTATCAAAGCCGGCCGAGTGCTCGATACGGAAAACCCTGTCAATTAAATCTGCATATGTAACCGCCACCCTGAGCAACGCGTTTTTCCCCGTAGCCTGGGCATAAGCTATGGCTCCTTCGATTAAATGGCCCGCGGAATAAAGCTCATGATCGGTTCTTCTTGTAAACCTGGCTTCCGGTTCCACAACGGTAAAATACGCATTCAGATAACCGTTCTCTTCCTGTGCGCGCTCCATCCGCCCTACAAGCTCATCTATTTTTTCCTCCAGCAAAGGGTCTCTGCGCTTCTGCAGAAAATATGCCGCGCCTTCTATCCATTTCGTCACATCGGATTCCCAGAAAATATGCGGACGGTTAGGCATTCCCTCCTTCCAGTTGAATTTCAGCGCCTCAAATCTTCCGGTTTCCTCAAATCTGTCATAAACAGCTTCCATCGTAACACCCCGGAATAAATCCTGTTTTTTCTTCCAGAATCCTCCCGTTATTGTTATGTTTTTAAAGGAGTTCTGCTCTCCGGTATACTTTTCCATAGTCGTTCCTTTCCAGATATTATTTACCGCCATCACCTATGCTTTCAGACCGGTCAATGAAATTCCTTCAATCAGATATTTCTGACCAATCAGATATATCAGAATACATGGGGCAACCACAATTGTGGAGCCCGCCATCATAAGATTCCATTTCGTGGAGTAGTCCCCGCGCAGCTGCAAAAGGCCAAGCGCCAATGTAAAATGTTCTTTTTTGTTCAGATAAATAATCGGGCCGAAAAAGTCGTTCCAATTATTCAAAAATGTAAATAAGCCCACCACTATCATAGCCGAACCTGAAAGCGGTAATATTATTTTAGTAAAAATCTGCAGTGCGTCAGCGCCGTCAATTCTGGCCGCTTCGTCCAATTCCTTAGGAATTCCGAGAAAAAACTGTCTCAGAAGAAAAATATTGAAGGCACCTCCGCCAAAAAAGGAGGGTAAAATCAATGGCCAGAAGGTATCCACCATGTTGAAATTACGCCAAATCAAGAACTGAGGTATTAATGTAACCGAACCGGGAAGCATCATAGTAGTCAGAATCATAGCAAAGCATATTTTCTTACCCTTCCACTCCACCCGGGAAAACGCATATGCAGCCATTGCTGAAGTCAGAAGTGTCCCAACAAGGCAGCCGCCTACAATAATAATGGTATTTATGGCGTAGGTTCCGAAATTTGCCGCTTTTATAGCCTCCGCATAATTACTCCAAAGCATTTCCTCCGGCCAGACGATAAACGGATCCATCACATAAATCTGCGTGTTTTTCATAAAAGAGGAACGTACCATCCAATACAGGGGGATGACACAGATAAGGGCCATAAAGCCTAAAACCAGATAAAAAAATATTTTGCCTATATAATATTTTGCATTCCTTTTTCTTACCACTACTTATCCCCTCCTTCATAATAAACCCACTTATTTGACGTTTTAAACACTACTATGGTCAATACCAAAACAGCTATGAACAGAATCCATGCCATTGCAGATGCAAGCCCCATATCCATATATTTGAACGCCTGCCTCCACAGATTAAACACATAAAACAAAGAAGAATTATTGGGACCGCCCTCTGTAATGATATATGCCTGCCCGAATACCTGCAGAGCGCCGATGATCCCCATAACCAGATTGAAAAACATTGTGGAGGAAACCATAGGGAGTGTAATATTCCAGAATTTGTGCCATGCATTACCGCCGTCTATTTCCAAAGCTTCATAGTACACCCTGGGTATATTTTGTAATCCCGCAAGGAAAATAACCTGTGTGGAACCCGTCCCCCAGATCCCCATAAATACAATAGATGGCAGCACACTTCCCTTCCCCCAGAAGAATTGGCTTTCCGGCAGATGCAAAAAACCAAGAAGCGTATTAAACAGCCCAAAATCCGGATTCATAAGCAGAATCCACACAAAACTGGATGCCACCGCGGGAAGAATGCACGGCATATAAAACAAAGATCGGAAAAAAGCCCTTCCCACCATTTCCCTGTTCAGCAGCAATGCAACCATAAATGAAAAAGCGAGATTAGCAGGCACCGCCATAATTGCATAAAGCAATGTCACACGCACGGAAATCCAGAATGTGGTTTCTTCCCCGCCGAATAATTTTATATAATTCTGTAAACCAATCCACTCGGGCTTTCCAATAATACTATACTCACAAAAACTGTAATATCCGCTCAGGAGCATAGGGAGCAGGTTAAATATCAGAAATCCCAGCACTGCGGGAAGCGCAAATGACCATCCGACAATATTTGACATGGTTTCCATTTTTATCGTTTTCTTTTCTTTCTTCAAAGGAACCCTCCTCTTACCATACAGGGGACCTGCATATTTTCTGCACGGCCCCCTGATATCTTAACGATTTGTCAGTTTTGTCAATATGCTATTTCCCAAACCAGCCCTGAACTTCCTTATTTGCCTGATCTTTTATAGCTCCCATCGCTTCTGCAGCTGTCTTCTCACCAGACCACACATCATCCAGCGCCGGATTCAATATATCATTTATTTTTGCAAAATTCTTTACCACTGCGGCTGTGGAAGGTTCCGCCGTGCCGTCAACCTGCGGCTTTACAATAGCTTCATAGTAATTGGAAGGGTGTTTATCCGTAATTACGGTTTTAATATACGCATCCGATAATTCGGCTTTTGTGGTAGGCAGCCATAATCCTGACTTATATAACGGCTCACATGCACCTTTGGAAAGCAAATATTTCATAAATTCCCAGGCAGCCTCTTTTTTGTCGGTGTTCATAATGCTTATACCGCCGTATGTCATAACCGTTTTACCGCTGTCACCGCCCATCTTAGGCAGGGCCGCAACATTATATTCCACCTCATCGGCCATCAGAGTCGCATTTACCCACTGACCGTCAAAAGCCATGGCAACCTTTCCTGTTACCAGTGCTTCCGATAATCCCGGCATTGTCTCACTCGCCGTAGGCGTGGGGGCAACATGATATTTATAAATCAAATCGGAAAGATTCTGAAGTGCGGTGATTCCGTAATCTTCCGCATATCCTACTTTGCTTCCGTCTTCTGTCAGATAGTCTCCGCCCAGGGTATAAATAAAAGGCATATAACCTGCCCACCATTTACTGATGTTAATGCCGTAGGTATCAATATTTTCCGGGTCAAATTCTGGATCCAATGCATTTTTACCGTTTTTATCAACAGTCAGCTGCTGACAGATATTCACAAAGGTATCCCAGTCCCATGCATCGGCATAGCTTGCCGGCGGCTCCTCCACCCCGTACTTCTCAAAGATGGCGGGGTTATAAAACATACATATATTTTCAGAACCGATACCATATCCTGCCATATAATCATCGTTCAGCATGAATGTAAACGGATCCATCAGATTGTCCTTGTCGAATTCAGGATCCCTCTCCATAAAATCATTGAGGTTTAACACAATTCCTTCCTCCGCATATTTGTACATCAGGGTATCCGCATTTAAACAGCAGATTTCCGGGATATCATTTCCCGCTATCATGGAAGTAATTTTCGTATCATACTCATCCGGAATATTCATAACCGTAACATGGATATTGGGATGTTCTTTATTGAAATTTTCCGCAATCTCTTCATAAACAGCGAGTGTATCACCGCCGTCCCATTCTGTGAAGCGGATTTCCACCACTCCACCATCTGAAGCGGCCGTACCTCCCCCGTCCTTTTTTTCCTCAACTGCACTGTTTCCCGCCTGATCCGTATTTGTTGTCTTTACCGACCCGCATCCAACCGCAGAAACCACCATTGCAGCTGCCAGCAACATATGCAACAACCTCTTTTTCATCTTCCTTCTCCTTTCGTACTCTACCTTTTCCAGGTAAATGTAAAACTGTTTTCATGTACTTTGAGTTTACCATCCGTGCTATATTCTTCTCTACAGGACAATTCTAATATAATCGGACATTTCAAAGTTCCTTACAATTCAAAAGGAATATACAGATGAAGGCAGGTACCTCTTCCTTCCTCAGACTCCACGTCCACCCGATACCGCTCTCCATAAATCAACACCAGCCTTCTGTGCACATTGGAAATTCCGATTCCTCCGTCATTTGCGGCTTCAGCAATATGCTGTTTCATAGCTTCGGCATCCGTTCCTTTGCCGTTATCGCTTATTCTGAAATGAATATCTTCCTCTTCCTGACAGGCTGTTACCAATAATAATCCGCCCTCCGACTTTCCTTCAAAACCATGGATAATGGCATTTTCCACTAAAGGCTGCAGAAAAAATTTGGGAACCCTGCACTGCATGAGCTGGGAAGGAATCTGTATATCTGCAGTGAACATATTGCCGAACCTCTTCGCCATAATAAAAATGTAGTTTGATGTCCACACAATCTCATCAGACAAAAGAATCTTTTCCGATCTGTTTTTGAATGTATACTGAAGCATTTCCGACAGGCTGACAATCAGATCCGACGTTTCTTCATCATCATTCTGAATGGCCAGCATATTAATCGTATTCAGGGTATTATACAGAAAATGAGGATTGATCTGCATGGCCAGGGCCATCAGCTGTGTTTCTTTTTCTCGCAGAGATATTTCATAATTTTCATGAATCAGCCTGTTGATCTCCAATTCCATATGATTAAAGCTTTCCGTCAGCAGCCTGAAATCCCCGCCTTCCGGAACCGGTGTATCGGCGCTGAAATTACCTGTTGCCACTCGCCTGGCAGCTTTTGTCAGCTTTCCCACAGGACGGCTGATTGTTTTTGACAGAAGACTTGCCACCACTGCCGATAAAACCAACAATATTGCCAGCATCACAAGCTGAATAAGCCTGGCCTGCATCAGCGTATCCCGGATCAGCGTATCCATAGGTACCAGCACCCAGGAAAACCATTGCGGATATTCCAAGGTATCATAACACACCAGGTATTCCCTGTTTCCCAATACACAGGTTGAAAAACCATCCTTCCCATAATATTTCCAGATATCCTCCGGCAGCTTTTGAGATATTGCAAAGCTTTCATTATCACTGGATATCACGATCCCATTCTCGTCGGAAATTCCATAAATACTGTCTTTATATTCAACACTTTTCTCATATACCTTCCTTATACTGTCTTCCAATATGTATACAAAAAGCACCGGATTTTCATCTTTTTCCGAAAGTCTCCGGTAATCGGACTTAAAAGAATACTGAAAAGTCATTTTCCTGACCATAGTAATCGGATACCTGTAAGAATAATCTTCTTTTCCGATGAGGTAATCCGACTGCACGGCCTTTCCGTAGTCATACCCCGCCGTCCAGCACGGCAGTCCGCCTCCCATCTCCGCTTTTTCCAGCAGCCCTGACCGTTCGATTCCATCCAGCGTCGTGCTAAGCATACCGCTATCACCAAAAATCCATTTCGATGTAAAAAGATAAGCTTCATATACATCCTTTGATGTGGAAAACTGCCTGGCAAGCTCTGTTTCCAGCCGTCTGTCATACCGCATCAAATCCGATGTTGAAAGCGAATCAAAATCAGAGAACACTTCATAATAGTATTCATTGTTCAGCATCAGCTGAGAGATATCTTCAATTTGATTCAGCATCATTCTCAAAACATTATTATTTGCCCGCACTACGGAATAGATGTTCCTTGAAGCTTTCTCTATGATATGATCTTCGTAAAAATGCATCATCAGCTGCTGCATCAGTATGGATGGTATAAATGTAAACAACACAAGAATCACTCCGATTTTTTTCCGAAAACTCCATGATTGTATCATATCTCTCGCTTTTTTCAGCATTTTTTATGTACCTTCCTGTATTGCTCCGGTGATATTGTAAACTGCTTCCGAAATACACGGTTAAAATAACTGCTGTCTCTGAATCCGCTTTTCCCCGCTATATCCGCTATTTTTAAGTCTGTCTCCGTCAGCAGCTTACAGGCCAGTTCCATACGTAAAGACAAAATATAACTGCTATAGGACATTCCCATCCTGTTTTTGATCTGTGTTGACAGATAATTCGGATGAAAATGAACCTGATCCGCAAGAAACTGCAGGGACAGATCTTCCTCCAGATGGTTTTTAATATAGCTGATACAGCTTTCCACCGCATCATAACTCATTGCCGTCTGCATATAATATCCGGCACCCCGGTCCAGAAGATCTTCTGAAATACCAAATAACGACACGAACGAATCACACTGGCCAAACAGCTGATATGCTTCATTCAGAAGCACATCATAATCTGCCTGGGGAATCATGCCGTCCAGTTCCTTTAAGACAGACATTATCATTGAAGAAACTCTGTGCTTTATCTTGTTAGGATATCGGTACGGCGCCTGCCCAAGAACTTTTTCCAGCTCCGACAAAGCTCCTTTCCTCCTTTTTCCATCCCCTGCGCGCACTGCCTGCCGTATATCCGTTTCATAGGCTGATACAGATATCATCGGCATTTCCATGACAGCGCCGAATTTTGCATATTGGAAAATTCCTCCCGTTTCAGGGGTAAAAAAGTAAAACGACAGAACTTCTTCAGCCTGCCTGAAGCCTTCCGCCCCATGCTCAATCATGTTTGGCAGGCTGTTGGATATACCTGCCCAGAAAATAATGTCATGAAGCCGAAGCCGCAGCAGCAGCTTCTCCAACTGGGATGCAACGACTGCGGCTTCCCATCCTGCAAGCATTACCGCCGCCTTCTGCTCGGTCTTATCCAATCCATGTTCCCGGGGCACAAAACAGGCTCCGTGAAATCCGTTTATCATTTCTGCAATCAACTGATCCTGCTGCTGTTCACTCATCTGCGCCCTGCTCTGGCGGAACCCTCTCCTGATTTTCCATCTCAGCGCCACTATTGTACCCGGACAGGCAAAACCTTTCAGTTCCTCTTCCGCTGCCTGGGATTCATTCCCGCTGTTTAAAACAGACCAAAGCAATTTCAATCTGTCCTGTTTTTTCCCTTCCTCCACCATTGACTCATAATGGATCAGCTGCCGGCTGGTTTTCCGTTCTCTTTCCAGCTCCTCCGATACTTTATCAATCAGCTTTTGTGCATCGCTGATCCGGAACGGCTTAATCAGATAATCGGATACACTTCTTTGAATTGCTTCTCTTGCATATTCAAACTCCTGGTAAGCGCTTATCAGTACTATTTTAACGCATGGATAATTAGCTGATATCTGCCTGATCAGCTCCATCCCATCCATAACCGGCATGCAAATATCCGTTATCACCAGGTCAGCGCCATTATTCTGAAGCTCCTCATACACTTCCTTTCCATTGGCACATGCGGTAATTTCCGTTTCCGGCGTGATTTTCTTCAATATTTTAGTAAGCACATTTCTTTGCAATATTTCATCGTCAGCTACAATAATCCGACGCAATATCATGTCTATCCCCCCTGTAAACCGCAGGCTTACCTGCGATACAACATAAACTATTCGTTTTCGATATTTTACTAAGTTTACCATTTAACGGCTTTCGATTCTATTGTAAATTCATTACATAATATAACAAATCAAATATGTATGTTCTACCGGAACAGCTGTGGAGAGGACGGTGATATCCATGATTGGATTAGAAGGTTTGATTGCAGTAATAAGCCTCCGCATTACTGCATTTGGACTTGGCTATCTAATTGGAAGTAACAGCGCACAAAAATAAACCGCCCTACGGCAAAGCCGTAGAGCGGCGGTCATTATTTACTGCATTATTTTGCAGCTTTTGCTTCTTTGATTTTTTCGGTAAGGGCAGGAACAATCTTGTTCAGGTCACCTACGATGCCGTAGTCAGCTACGTCAAAGATAGGTGCGGTATCATCCTTATTGATAGCGATGATGAGATCCGATTCTTCCATACCAGCCAGATGCTGGATGGCTCCGGAAATACCGATTGCAAAATATACATTGGGGCGTACGGTCTTACCGGTCTGTCCAACCTGAAGATCCTTGGGCTTCCAGCCGGCATCCACTACTGCACGGGAGCAGCTTACGGTTCCGCCTACTGCATCTGCCAGATCCTGAAGGATTTTAAAGTTCTCAGGGCTGCAGACACCGCGTCCGCCGGATACCAGAATCTTTGCATCCATGATATCAACCGCATCCACTACGGATTTAACAACTTCCATGATTTCCACATATTTGTTATTCGGAGCAAATCCGGGATTGAACTCTTCCACAACTGCCTTGGCGCCTTCCGCCTTAGGAGCCTTCTGCATAACGCCGGGGCGTACAGTAGCCATCTGAGGACGGAAATTCGGGCAGGCGATGGTTGCAATGGTATTGCCGCCGAAAGCAGGACGGGTCATCAGCAGCTGATTATGTTTCTGCTCCTGTCCGGGAATGGGATTTAACGGGAAATCACCGATATCCAGCTGGGTACAGTCTGCGGTCAGACCGGTATGGATTCTCGCGGAAACGCGGGGGCCCAAGTCACGGCCGATTGCGGTTGCACCAACCAGGAAGATTTCCGGTTTGTATTTCTCGATTACAGATGCCAGTGCATGTGCATAGGGCTCTGTTCTGTATTCCTTCAGTTCCGGATCGTCAACAACGATTACCTTGTCAGCACCGAAAGCTGCCAGTTCGTCAGCCAGTGCCTTTACTTCATAACCAACCAGTACAGCAGTTACTTCCGTTCCTAAATCTTTTGCCAGATCTTTCCCTTTGCCAATCAGCTCAAGTGCGATTCCGCTCACTACGTTATCAACCTGCTGTGCAAAGACAAATACTCCCTTATATTCTTCTAAATTCATCCTTATTCACCACACTTTTCTGTTTATTCTTAAATAACGTGTTTCTCCAGTAACTTTTCAACAATGTAAGAAGCAGATTCCTCCGGCGTATCCAGAACTACTTTCTGTCCTGCACCCTTTCTTACCTTATCAGAAGCCTTGGCAATCTGTGTGGGTGAGCCCTTCAGACCTAAGTTGGAATCATCAACATCTACCAGATTTGCTCTTCCCCATACGGTGATTTCCTTTTTATAAGCATCGAAAATTCCGCCGGGAGTCATGTAACGAGGCTCGTTTAATTCGCCCAGAGCAGTGATCAGGCAGGGCATTTTTGCTTTCAGCACATGATATCTGTCATCAAACTGACGCTCTACGATCACGCTGTCACCTTCCACCTTGATATCCTGTGCATAGGAAATAACCGGGATTCCCAGATGCTCGGAAATCTGAGGGCCAACCTGTGCGGTATCGCCGTCGATAGCCTGGCGGCCAGTGATGATCAGATCATATTCCAGGTTACGGATCGCTCCGGCCAGTGTCTGGGAGGTAGCCCAGGTATCCGCACCGCCGAGTACTCTGTCAGTTACGAGAATACCATTATCTGCGCCCATAGCCATAGCCTCGCGCAGAACTTCTTCTGCCTTGGGAAGACCCATTGTGATTACGGTAACTTCAGCGCCGTATTCGTCCTTCAGTCTCAGTGCCGCCTCCAGACCTGCCTTATCATCCGGGTTCATGATTGTAAGCATAGCACCTCTGTCCAGCGTACCATCGGGATTGAATTTAACGCCGCCCTTTGTATCAGGTACCTGCTTAATACAAACAACAATTTTCATTGTATTCCTCTCCTTGTTTTCTTATATTCTCTTAACCTTAGCGGTGTTATTTCAACAGTGCACCGGAGATTACCATTCTCTGAACTTCGCTTGTTCCTTCATAGATCTCGGTAATCTTGGCATCACGCATCATGCGCTCCACATCGTACTCTCTGGTATAACCATAACCGCCGTGCAGCTGTACCGCCTTGGTGGTAACTTCCATAGCAACCTCAGCCGCATACAGTTTCGCTCTTGCAGCTTCCACGGAATATACCTTCTGGGCAGCCTTCGCCATAGCAGCTTTGTAAACCAGCAGCTGTGCACATTCTACCTTGGTAGCCATGTCGGCAAGCTGGAACTGTGTGTTCTGGAAAGCGCCGATAGCTCTGCCGAACTGCTTTCTTTCCTTCACATAATTAACGGTGCACTCAAGAGCGCCTTCTGCAAGTCCGAGAGCCTGTGCAGCGATACCGATACGTCCGCCGTCCAGGGTATGCATGGCAATACCAAAGCCCTTGCCTTCCGCACCCAGCAGATTTTCCTTGGGAATTCTGCAGTCGGTGAAGATCAGCTCATATGTGGAAGAACCGCGGATACCCATCTTCTTCTCTTTGGTACCGAAGGTGAAGCCGGGAGTTCCTTTTTCCACGATAAATGCAGAAATCATTTTTTTCTTTCTGCCTCTTTTATCTTCTACAACGCTGGTAACAGCGAAAATTACATAAACATCGGCTTCTTTACCGTTGGTGATGAAAATCTTGGATCCGTTAAGAACCCATTCGTCCCCGTCAAGATAAGCCTTTGTCTGCTGTCCCTGTGCATCCGTACCCGCACCGGGCTCGGTCAGGCCGAAAGCGCCCAGCTTCTCGCCTTTTGCAAGGGGAACCAGGAATTTTTGCTTCTGCTCTTCCGTACCATAGGTCATGATGGGATCGCAGCAAAGGGATGTATGTGCGGATACGATAACGCCTGTTGTGCCGCAAACCTTAGAAAGTTCTTCCACGCACATAGCATAAGTTAAAGGATCGCAGCCCTGTCCGCCGTATTCCTTCGGAACCGGGATTCCCAGGAAACCAAGCTTAGCCATTTTTTCTACGGTGGCCCTGGGGAACTCCTCTGTTTCATCAACCTCCTGTGCAAGAGGCTTTACTTCTTTTTCTGCAAATTCTCTGAAAAGAGTTCTTGCCATTTCATGCTCTTTGCTTAAAGTAAAATCCATGATTAATTACTCCTCCGTTTTATCTTATTTACTTGCTGTAATCATAGAAGCCCTTGCCGGTCTTCTGTCCAAGCTGTCCGCCGCGAACCATCTTCTTAAGCAGTGTATGAGGACGGTATTTCGGATCGCCTGTTTCGGATTCCAGAACTTCCATGATAGCCAGAACGATATCCAGGCCGATCATATCGCCCAGAGCCAGCGGTCCCATAGGATGGTTAGCGCCCAGCTTCATAGCGGTATCGATATCTTCTACGGAAGCAACGCCTTCCGCATAAATGCCGATTGCTTCATTAATCATGGGAACAAGGATTCTGTTAACCACGAAGCCTGCAGCTTCATTTACCTGTACAGGAGTTTTTCCGATAGCAACGGAAATCTCTTTGATGGTTTCCACAACGCTGTCAGGTGTATTCAGGCCTGCGATAACCTCAACCAGCTTCATAACAGGAGCGGGATTGAAGAAATGCATACCGATAACAGGTCTGTCAAGGCCTGCGCCGATTTCCGTAATGGAAAGGGAAGAAGTATTGGTAGCGAAGATACAATCCTTCTTGCAGATATCCTGCAGTTCCTTAAAGGTCTGCTTCTTGATATCCATAACTTCCAGAGCAGCTTCCACAACCAGATCACAATCCGTGCAGATAGTCTTTACACCGGTAGTAATCTTACCAAGGATAGCGTCAGCAGCAGCCTGCTCCATTTTTCCTTTAGCAACTCTCTTCTCCAGAGCCTTTGCAATTCTGTTTTTGCCGTTAGCGGCAAACTCTTCATTGATGTCGCACAGAAATACCTCGTATCCTTCCGTCTGAGCAAAAGCCTGCGCAATACCGGATCCCATTGTACCTGCACCAATAATACCAACCTTCATGATGTATAGCCTCCTATGTGTTTTATAATTGAGCCGGGCGTGGAGATGAACCTGAGCCCTGATCGGGGAGCTTGCTCACCGACCAGGACTCAGATTCACCTCCACATGCGGCGAAGCCGCACAGCGAAGGGCCAAAGGCCCTGAGCGGCCCGGCGGAGTAACGCGCCAAAAGTCCTTAAGTCCCTAAATCCCTTAAGTCCCTAAATCCCTTTTCCTACTTATTAAGAAACTTCTCCACTTTCCTCTTCTCCAGGAAAGCCGCCATTCCTTCCGCCTGATCATAACTCTCAAAGCAATCCCCGAACAGCTTCTCCTCGATCACAAGCGCATCGTCCATATCCGCATCCAGCCCGTCATTAATAGCCTTCTTGCAGTTTCTCACAGCGATAGGCGCATTCTTTGCAATTCCCGCCGCCATCTTCTCAGCAGCCCCCATCAGCTCTTCCTGCGCATAAACCGCATTTACAAGCCCGATTCTGAGAGCCTCATCCGCCTTAATATTCCTTGCCGTATAAATCATCTGCTTAGCCATTCCCGGCCCAACCAGACGCGCCAGCCTCTGTGTTCCGCCAAAGCCGGGAGTAATTCCCAGACCGACCTCAGGCTGTCCGAACACTGCATTATCCGAACAGATTCTGATATCACAGCTCATGGAAATCTCACAGCCGCCGCCCAGTGCGAAGCCATTCACAGCAGCGATTACCGGAACAGGGAAGGTTTCCAGCTTACGGAAAACATCATTTCCCTTCTTCCCAAAAGCCTCTCCTTCCGCCTTTGTCAGTGTGCTCATCTCCCCGATATCCGCTCCGGCAACAAAAGATTTGGAGCCGGCTCCGGTAAGAATCAGACATCTAACCTCCTCCAGATTCACTCCGTCAAGAGTCTTGTCCAGTTCATCCAGAACTTGGGAATTCAGTGCGTTCAGCGCCTTTTCACGGCTGATGGTAATAACCGCATAGGAACCCTTCTGCTCATAAACAATGTATTCCATGTTACTCATCCTTTCTCTCTTTCCGCCTGGCGGCGGAATTTCTGCCGTCCGGCAAAATTCTTGCCCCCGGCGGGAATAGTCCGCCGCTTGGACGGTTAATCAACAAGATACAAAAATGTAACCGTTCAGCCCTGTCCGAACCATTACACGAAACAACCTGCTGCATAACGAATGATTAGCAGACAAAAAGTCTACTAATCATTCTGTTTTTTAAACCTATATCAGTCTCTCTCAACGATGGTAGCACAGCCCATACCGCCGCCGATGCACAGAGTCGCAAGACCCTTCTTCGCATCCCTTTTAACCATCTCGTGAAGCAGAGTAACCAGAATACGGCATCCGGAAGCTCCTACAGGATGTCCCAGAGCGATAGCGCCGCCGTTCACATTCAGCTTGTCATTATCGATGCCAAGGTCATGTCCCACTGCCAGGGACTGTGCTGCAAACGCTTCGTTCGCTTCAATCAAATCAAATTCATCTATATTCATTCCTGTCTTAGCCATAACCTTCTGTGTAGCTGCAACAGGCCCGATTCCCATGATAGTGGGATCCACACCGGCCAGTGCGCCTGCCACCCAGGTTGCCATAGGAGTAACACCCAGCTCTTTTGCCTTTTCTTCGCTCATAACGATCACGGCTGCCGCACCATCGTTAATTCCGGAAGAGTTCGCTGCAGTTACAATACCATCTTTCTTGAATGCAGGACGAAGCTTTGCAATACCTTCCGCCGTGGTACCCGGACGAGGGCCTTCATCCTTATTGAAAACGATAGTCTCTTTTTTCTTCTTTATTTCCACAGGTACGATTTCCGCATCGAACTTTCCTGCTTCCTGCGCTGCAACAGCCTTCTGCTGGCTCCATGCCGCGAACTCGTCCAGCTGCTCTCTGGTCTGTCCCCACTGCTCAGCAATGTTCTCTGCGGTGATACCCATATGATACTGGTTAAAAGCATCGGTAAGGGCATCATTAACCATGGTGTCCACCATTGTGGCATTACCCATTCTGTATCCGTAACGTGCCTGAGGTATTGTATAAGGAGCCATGGACATGTTTTCCATGCCGCCTGCAACAACGATATCCGCATCACCTGCGAGAATCATCTGTGCCGCCTGGTTCACACAGTTCAGACCGGAACCGCAGACAACGTTCATGGTAACCGCCGGAACCTCGATAGGCAGACCAGCTTTGACAGATGCCTGACGTGCCACGTTCTGTCCAAGACCTGCCTGGATAACACATCCCATATATACCTGATCAACTGCTTCGGGAGCAACTCCCGCTCTGTTTAAAGCTTCCTTAATAACAATAGCACCCAGCTCAGCCGCCGGAGTTGTGCTTAAGCTTCCGCCCATAGTACCGATGGCAGTACGGCATGCACCCGCCAAAACGATTTTCTTTGCCATGTTTTCTCCTCCATATTCATTAAAAAGTGCGAATTTACCGGGCTTTAACGGTATTGTTAATTTTTTGTCATTGCCCGCAGCCTTTATTATAACATAGAGAATATTTAATAGCAAGGATTTTTCAACTTGAAATCCGATGAAATAACGGATGAAATGCCCGTAACTTTATCAATCAGGAAAACTCTCTTAAAATAAAGTAAAAACTATAAATTTTTCATAAAAATCCCGGTTCTGGACCATTCTTTTTTCCCTTTTAATCAGTTTATTCAAACTTCGCAGGAGCAAAATGGCCTTCCGCCCGCTGGCAGAGCGGTGTCTCCGGGACGGAAAAGGAATGTTCACCAGATCCTTTCAGGCCATGGAGATGAGACCGGTCAAGTGTGTCAGCCTCATCTGACACACTTGACGCCT
>URMK01000044.1 GCA_900548905.1 uncultured Lachnospiraceae bacterium
CCCCAGGGAAAAGGAGGGGAGGGAGATGCCACCGGACACAAGGGGCCGTCTGAACCGTTACGCCAAGCCTATCCTGATACCCCGGTAGTAACAGAAAAAAATATTTTCAATATGACAGCTACATGTCGTATTGGATATGTTATAATTTCTAAAAAACACGGAGGATCCCCAATGAATCATAATTTTGCAGAGATAGCAATCTATCAGGTGAAACCCGCGAAGGTGGAAGAATTTGAAACGCTTCTGCAGGAGGTTGCGGCTGCGCAAAGAGAACAGCCAGGACTGAAGGACTTGAAATACGTGAAGAGAGAATATCATATTGATTATGAACAGATAAAAGAAGGGCTTCCTCCCCATAAAATTACCAGGATTGTAAAATGTGTGAAATATATCCTTTTCTGGGAATTTGAAACGAAAGAGGCTTATGGGAAGGCCCTGCAGAGCATTTACCAAAAATATGAAAAAGAAATAAACCGCTGTTTGATCGTTCCGCATGATAAACTGATTGGGGAGCGCATTTATTAAGGAGAAACTCCATGCAGATTGAACGTTTGGTACAGATGGTATTTTATATAGCAGGCCGCGAACACGTTACTGCCAAAGAGCTGGCTGCCCATTTCCGGGTATCAACCAGGACGATTTACCGTGATTTAAACACGCTCTCTCTTGCAGGAATCCCTATTATGTCCGCAAAGGGAACCGGCGGCGGTATCTTTCTGCTGGATGGTTATACGATTGAAAAACCGTTATTATCCAGGGAAGAACAGCAAAATATCCTGCAGGGCTTACAGATATTACAGGCATCCAACTATCCGAATGCGGAAATTACATTGGGCAAAATCGGCGCTGTTTTCCGGAATGCGCTGGAACCGGAATGGCTGGAGGTGGATTTTTCCTTCTGGGGCAGTGATGACAAAGAAAAGGTTACGATTTCCGAACTGCAGTACGCCATTCTCAATAAACATCTCATCACCTTTGATTATTTTAACTCCGAGCTGCAGAAATCCTATAGAACGATAGAGCCCCTGCGGCTTGTATTTAAATCACATGCCTGGTATATTATAGGCTATTGCAGGTATAAGCAGGATATCCGGACGTTCCGGATGTCCCGGATGAAGCATATCCATGTTATGCCGGAAACATTCCAAAGGGAATTGCCTAAGGATTATTCCCTGCTGTCGGAATACAAAGAGGAGTACCAAATCCCTGTTTTTAAACTGAAATTTTCCCGTACCATCGCTTACAGGCTGTATGACGAATTTCAGGAGCATCAGGTTTCTTTATGTGAGGACGGAAATTATTTGGTTACTATCCGATATCAGTTAAGCAACTGGACCTTCAACTATTTGCTGTCTTTCGGAAAATATGTGGAAATTATTGAGCCGGAGGAAGCACGTACCATGTTAAAAGAGAGGGCTTTGGAAATAGCGGGCCTTTACCCGTAGTTCTTCATGCAGCTAAATACAAACCAAAGGAGTGTAACCTATGATGAATCCGATTCTCAAACAAAACAAGGCAAGCTGGGATGCCATGGCCGATACCTGGTTTGGCACAACGGCATTGCCCGCCTACGGATGTCTTGTCCCCACTGAGGAAGAACTGCATCTGTTCCCTGCGCTGTCCGGAAAAAAAATCCTGGATATCGGCTGCGGCAGCGGCCACTCCCTTTGCTGGTGCGGCCAAAAGGGAGCGGCGGAGCTTTGGGGCGTGGATCTGTCGGCAAGGCAAATTGCCAACGCCCAAACGTATCTGACCGGAAACGGGTTCCGGCCCAAGCTCTTCAACGCCCCAATGGAGCAGGAATGCGGTTTGCCGAAGGAGTATTTTGATGTAGTATATTCTATCTATGCAATCGGATGGACCACGGATTTGAAAGCCGCAGTCCATCATATCGCATCTTATGTAAAGCCGGGCGGCGTATTTATCTTTTCCTGGGATCATCCGCTGATGCGCTGTATCGATGTGGTTGACGATCAGCTTGTTTTTTCCGGATCCTATACAAAGGATGAAGCCTTTTCTTACATACAGCGGGGCCAGCCGGTCACCGTACAGAACCGCCGCATGTCCACCTATATAAATGAACTCGCGGATGCCGGGTTCGCCGTGGAGCGTCTGGTTGAAGAAACCGATTGTGATACTCTTTCCCGTACGGCGGAATTCTCTTCCGGATATTATTCCCCCTGGAGGGCTCAGAAGCTGCCTCTTTCCTTCATTATCAAGGCAAGGAAATTATAAGTTCCCAAAAGGGGCACAGGCGGTATCTGTAACCCTTCCCCTGCCGGATATTCATAAAATATTTTCTTTTTTCCTATAGGTTTCTTCTCTTATTTTTGTTATAGTTTATAAATCAGGAGGTATTACAAATGAAAAAGAAAACGATTCTTTCCGCACTTCTACTGGCCGGCGGTATTTTCGCACTTGCCGCCAACCCGCTAAAATGCCGGGCCGCTGAGCTTCCTCAGCTTACTCATTCCAGAATATGGGGGACAATGACAAAAGCCGGCGACGACACGATTGTATTTGACAACAAGAGCGGCGAATCCTTTTACGGGGAAATCATCATCCATATATCGGAGGATACGAAAATTCTGGATGCCGTAAACGGCTTTCCGGTATCCATGGACAGCATTGGGGACGGGCAGACGGCATATGCCTATATCGGACCGGCTATGACTATGAGCCTTCCGCCCCAGACAAATTCCCCTGTGATCCTTACGGAAATACCCGCAGACTATAAGGTTCCCGACTATGTGACGGTAAAATCCGCGGAGGATAAGGGGGATACTTATCTTCTGACAGCGGCGGACGGGGCCGTTTACAGCATTCCAAAAGACTGCAGCATCCTCCCATACCTGACAAGAAATATAGTCCGCCTCACCGACCTTACGGAAGGAAGCACCTGCCTGATTTGGTCGGATGTCAATTCTACGGCAAACAAAATCGTGCTTTTTGCCGGGGAAACCGCCAGCGGGGAAGAGCCCGCAGACGAGACGCTCCCCGCACCCGCATATGGATGGTTTGAAGAAAACGGGCAGATTTATTTCCGCACCGAGGACGGCAGCCTTAAAAAAGGCTTTATCCAGACAGGAAACCAGATTTTCTTCCTGAATCCGGAAACAGGCGCTATGCAGACCGGACCGGTAACGATCGGAGATACTACTTATCATATGTTTGCGGATGGAACCTTCCGCATGGAAAAAGGAAATTAAACGGAAAACGGGAAACGGAACGCTTCCGGGTAAGGAAAAAGGGGAAAATGTATGCAGGATAAGATTTCATTGTCTTTTGATATCGGGGGGACCTCCGCAAAATACGCGTTTGTTACAGCCGACGGACATCTGACGGAAAAAAATTCATTTCGTACGGCGGGACTGAAAACCCTGGATGAATTCGGCCGGCAGCTTCTGCCCGTGATCGAACAGGGACTCGCTCGAGGGGCCGTCAATGTCGGTTTAGCCTGTCCGGGTATCTTTCTTTCGGATGGGAAATGCGTGGGCGGAGTTGAGAACCTTGCTTTTCTGGAGGGGGTCAATCTTCCAGGATATCTCCGGCAGCATTACCCTTCTCTGGAAGTTTCGATTATGAATGACGGTACCGCCGCGGCTTTGGGCGAGTACTGGATGGGAAGCGGCCGGGGCAGCCATGTTCTGCTGTGCGTCACGCTTGGAACCGGCATAGGAAGCGCTTTGATTCTGGACGGGAAGCCGTTTGGGGGAAGTCACTCTCAAAGCGGAGAATTGGGATACAGTGATTATTCTTCCTCCGAAGACTATCTGGAATTGGATTATTCCACGCTCGGGATCCTGCGGAGGGCTTCGGAAATAACCGGTACAGAAATGGATGGTTTCGCTTTTATCCGTCGTATCAAGGAAAAGGATCCCTGCTGCCTTCCTCTTCTGGATGACTGGACGACGAAGCTCGGACGGATTATTGCGAATATTATTCTGATGCTGGATCCCGACAGGGTGGTGATAGGAGGCGGCATTTCCGGTGAAAAGGAGATCCTGATCCCGCTTCTGGAGGAAAAAATAAACAGGCAGCTTCCGCCTCTGTTCCGCCATCTTGCAGCAATTACCCCGGCCAGCCTCGCCAATGACGCGGGGCTGTTCGGAGCCGTAAAACCGTTTTTTGATACCGGAAAGGCCACGGCGATGCCATCCCCTTAACCAAAGAAAGAACGTAAATGACATGCGGAAGCGTAACCATGAAAGCTCTGTTTTATTCAACAGGGGGCATAGCAGATGCCAAATGATCCAGCAGCTCCTTTTTTATTGCGGCATAATAAACAATGCGGGGGACTGTTTCATGGACCTGGCGGATGCCAAGCTGCCTTTCTTCCTCCATTTCACATTCCAGGCCCAACGCTCTTTTTATATTATATGCAAGCCATTCAAGCCAGCTGAAGCCGATTCCGTACAGCGCACTCCACTCCGCACGGAAGGCCCCGTATTCCTGCCGGTAGGCGTTGAGAAACGACTGTAAGAATCCGTAATCAATACGGCACAGGGTGTCACCGGCCCAGCTCAGGGCCAGCTGAAACATTTCCATATAGGGATTTCCGTAATCCAGGCATTCCAGATCGATAATCCGCGGTTTTCCATCCACCCATAACACATTTTTACTGTCCATATCCCCGTCGCAGATACATACAGCCGCCGGAACCTTATGTAAGGCGGCGTTGTATTCTTCCTGGCCGTAATAGAACAGCTCTCTGTTACTTTTTAATTCTTCCGCTATTTCAGGACATGCCGCCTCTGCCTGTCCGATATATGTGTCCCAGTCCACATCGATTTTTTCCCTCTCACAGGAAATCCGGGGAATCTTTATTTTATGGATTTTCGCCAAAAGCGCACCGATGGTTCTGCAATGCCCGCCGTCTATTTCTTCCCAGCGCAGCGCATTTCCTTCCACCCATGGAAAGACATAAAAATACTGCCCGTTAATACACTGCATTTTACAGCCGTTTATTTCCTTTGCAGGGACAACGGGAATCATATTCCGGTACAATACTTGTTCCAGATATTCCGCCCTCTGAAAATTCCGGAATACATCCGGCCTTCTCATAACGGCCGGATTTAACAGCTTGACGGCGTATTGCCCTGTATCGGTTTCCAATTGATACATCTGATGCATATAACCGCCCGCCACCCTCCGGGGCGGCGCCGTAACCGCGCCCAGCTTTGCCTGCTCCGCCATGATATCAAATAAAGGATTTTCCACGGTTCCACCCTCTCTCCTCTTTCCGGCCTGTCTGCCATACCAAAAACCACCCTTTGCATTCCATAGGAATATACTTATAAGTAAGCATATAAAATTCCGTTTATGAATGCAATAGCTTATACCGAAAAGAGGGCAGAAAAAAGCAGTGCAGCCGGGGCAATGGTTCCCGTCCCGGCGCGGTATGAAGCCCCCTGCAGCCGCCCATACGGCAATCCAGGAGCGGGAATCCCGCTCCTGAAACAAAACCGCCGGCTAAATAAGACGGATCTGATAATGCTCCAGCCAGTAATTCACCTGCAGCAGATATGCCAGCAGCTGCGGACCCGCCATAAGCTGCCCGTAAAAGGGTCTTGCGTAATCTGACGGCTGGCGCATAAAGCTTTCCACCTTCTTCTTATCGATGAGACGGCTCAAAGGGGCCCCCGAATCGTTCAGCACTTCCATCATCTGTTTCCTTACCAGCTGCTCATAAGCCGGGTCATAGGTCTTGGGGTAGGGACTTTTTCTCCGGTACAGGACATCGTCCGGCAGATACCCTCTGCCTGCCGCCCGCAGCAGCCCTTTTACCACACCGTCATGGCATTTCATGTTCCAGGGAACATTCCATACATATTCGATGATATGGTGATCCGCAAAAGGCACCCTTGCTTCCAGGCCGGCATGCATGCTGGTGCGGTCCATCCGGTCAAGCAGGGTCTGCATAAACCATTTCAGATTCAGATAGGAAATTTCCCTGCGGCGTTTTTCCTCCGCATTTTCCCCTTCCAGAACCGGTGTTTCCCGGATGGTCCTGTGATAAGCTTCTTTTGCATATTCCTCCAGCGCAAGTTCATTAAGCACCTCATCCTTTAACAGCATTGTCCTGGGGGTAAAATCCATGGACCAGGGGAAACAGTCCGCTTCAAAGCATTCTTTTTTATGGAACCAGGGATAGCCCCCGAATATTTCGTCCGCACATTCCCCCGTCAGCGTAACCTTGTGCTGCTTCGCCACCTTTCGGCAGAAATACAGCATGGAGGATTCCACATCCGCCATACAGGGCAGATCCCGGGCGTCCACCGCCTCAAACAGATAATCGTACAGTTCTTCATTCCTGCATTCCAGATAATAATGCTGCGTCCCGGCATGATCTTTGACCATATCCACCCAGGGCCGATCCTGCGAAGGCTGGAAGGCATTTGCCTGGAAATTCACATCATTATCTTTAAAATCAAAGGAGTAGGTGGAAAGAAGCTTCCCCTGTTTCCTGAGATTCTCACTGCATATGGCTGTCACCAGGCTGCTGTCCACCCCGCCGGATAAAAAGGTGCAGATGGGGACATCGGACAGCATTTGCTTCTTCACGGCATTTTCAATAAGATACCGGGTACGCTCCACAGTCTTCTCAAACGAATCCTCATGAGGAAGGCTTTTCACCTGCCAGTAGCAGTGCTGTCTGCAGCCGTCTGCGTCATATTCCAGGAAATGCCCGGGCAGCACCTCCCGTATCCCCCGGAACACGCCGTTTCCGTATGTTTTGGCCGGCCCCAGCCCGAACACCTCGCAAAGTCCGTCTTTATCCACTTGTGCATGCATTCCGGGAAAACTCAGGATTCCCTTGATTTCGGAAGAGAACACAAGTGTATTATCTTTTACCGTATAGAAACAAGGTTTAATCCCCACCCGATCCCGGTAGAGAAGGAATTTATTCCTGGCGCCATCCCATATGGCGAAGGAAAAAATCCCATCCAGCTTCTCCACAAACGCTTTTCCATAACGTATATACCCCGCCAGAATGACTTCCGTATCGCTGTTCGTCTGAAAGCTGACACCTTCTTCCCGAAGCTCCTGTTTCAGTTCCATCATATTATACAGCTCGCCGTTATAGCAGATCGTAAATTCGGCCCCGCCTTCTTTTCTTGTCATGGGCTGCTGCCCGGAGGACAAATCGATAATGGACAGCCTGACATGGGCCATACCACAGTGCTTTCGCAGAAATATACCGTCCTCATCCGGTCCCCTGTGTTTCTGGACGGCGTTCATACGCTTCAAAACTGCCTTCCATTCTCCTTCGTTCGTTTCATAGTTTATCCTGACGTTCGTAAATCCTGCTATTCCACACATATGGCTGTCTCGCCTTTCCCATCCTTTGATTTTATGTAACTGTTCCGTGCCTTTACAGTTACTGCAAAAATCCATTTTAAATCACTTTCCGACGGTCCGTACCGCAAATGCGCCGGCTTGCTGAACCGTTACGGTTTTATTCTATATAATCCACTAATAACGGCTGTATCTGCCTGTATTCCAATGCCGTCTCAAGAGCCGGTATCAGATATTCAATATGAGCTACCAGCGAATTCGGTTTTTTCCCGGGGTTATCCTGCCCGAAGGGTACAAAAAAAATATTTTTTGTATTGAGGAGAAGCCCTATGTTTTTCATATTCATCCCCAGGCCGTCATTGGATGACAGGAAGATTAAGAGAGGCTTATTATTCCTAAGATGGGCTTTTGCCCCCATCAGCACCGGCGTATCCGTAATTCCGTTAGCCAGCTTTGCGGCCGTATTGCCGGTACACGGCAGAATCGCCATAATATCCAGATATCCCTTAGGCCCGATAGGCTCTGCTTCTTCGATACTGCATATCGGCTGCCTCCCGGTAATATCCACGGCCCGTTTCATAAAATCCTCCGGCTTGCCGAACCGGTTAGATATTGTCTGTGAGGCATCGGAGAAAACAGGATATACGTCCGCTCCCTCTTCCACCAGTTTTTCCATCGCCGTAAATATTTTATCGAATGTACAAAAGGAGCCCGTCAGCGCAACTCCCACTTTTTTCCCTTTTAACTCCATTTTCTGCACTCTCCTTACTTCATCATTTTCCGGCAGGGGAAGAATCTGCCTTCTGCATTGTTCCCCGTAACCGCAGCATCATATATGCCCCAACACATAATCGGTGAGACATCTGGCAGATATCCTGCAGGCATATTTTCCCGGCAGGCCGAGACAGTGCAGTGCATGGACGGACAGCTCTTTTGCCGCCTTATAGTCCACCCCGCCCTTCCCGGATGCAATATCTATCACCAGAACATCCTTGTTCATCTTTTGCAGGACAGCTTCATCGATAAGCGGGGCCGGCACCGTATTATACACATATTCATATTCCCCGGCTTTTTCCCCGAGCTGATCCAGTGCAAGCGTCTGCATCCCATAAGCGTCGGCCAGGGCCAGTTCCGTCTGGCTGCCGCTGCATACCGTAACGAGGGCGGACAGTCCCTTTAGTTTATCACTGAGGATTTTGCCGCATCTCCCATAACCGATCACCAGGCTTTTGCTCCGGTGTATATTGGTGTCTTTATGCCGGAGCGCCTCCAGAATAGCACCCTCCGCTGTGGCAACGGCATTAAACACGGCAATACTCTCCACCTGCATAAAATCACAGCATACTATATTTCTCTCGCCGCATTCCTGCCGGAAGGTTTCCGGTATTACGCCACCGAAAATGGTATGGCGTTTCCGTATCAGACGTGACAACTCCCGGATATCAAGGACGCCTTTTTTCTCCAGGGGGATCCCTCCTACGATAACGTCCGCAGAATCCACCGCTTCCCGGAGAGACCCGGCATAGCCGTCCGCTTCTATGGAATGCTTCGCTTCCATTTCCGCTTCCTCCGTCTCCTGTATCCCAAAACAAATGACCTTATATCCGCTTTCCTGGAAAAACGGCACCATATAGGCCGTACGTTTATCTCCTCCAATGACTGCAATGTCATATTCCGCCATGTTTTTCCTCCCTATCTACCTTATTTTTACGTCGGACAGCATCCGCCGGCTGTCTGCGGACTGCTATAAATCGACTGACTAATACATAAAATTGTATGCCAAACGGGCGAATTCGTGCTTGTCATGGGGAAAAACAGGACTTTTGGGGAGAAGGATGAAAATTTCCAACCAGCTAAAACCTCCCTTTCGTTTTATCGGTTTACAGGTGCAATAATAAATAATATGGTGTATACTGACTACAATACCATTTCACAGGCACCGCAGTCCCACGCCCAAAGGGAGGAACACCCATGTATCATTATGAACTTGTAATTCATATCCTGAGCACCAGCGTGCTGCTGCAGGAAGCCCTTGCCAATGTCCCTGCGCCGGCGCATTTTTCATTCCGCTTCCGCTGCTTTTCCGGCGTTTGCGATGAAAGCCTCACCGGTTGTAACCTGTTACTGCTTGATCTGCCCGCCGGTGATATCCTCCGGGCCATGCCCCGGATCGCTTCCGGCACTAACCTTATTCTGTGTTCGGAACCGGATGACATATGCCTCCTCCAGGAGGCTGCAGCGGATCTGTGCGCCGACTTCTGGGTTAAGCCCTTTTCCTCCTCCTTTGCCGCAGCCCGCTTTAACAGGCTGTTGGAGCATCTCCGGCTGGAAAAAGATGACCGCTTTATCCGCACCTGCCTGAATACCACCATCAACAGCATTCCCGATCTGATCTGGTTCAAGGATCTGCGGGGCTCCCATGAGATGGTTAACGATGCTTTCTGCCATGCCGTAGGCAAGACAAAACAGGATATACAGGGCCGCGGCCACTACTATATCTGGGATTTAGAACCGGAAGAATACGCCACAGGGGAATATGTATGCCTGGAGACAGAAGAAGAAGTGCTGCGGCAGCGTAAAACCTGCCTCTTTGATGAAAAAGTGAAAAGCAGCCACGGGCTGCGGCAGTTTAAAACCTATAAATCTCCTATTTTTGATGATACGGGAGAGGTTATTGGTACCGTCGGCATCGCACACGATGTGACCGTACTTGAAAACATAAGCACGGAGCTGGACATCCTGCTGAACAGTATGCCCTTCGCCATCCTGGTTAAGAACGACAAGGGCATCATTATTAACTCCAATGAGAAATTTTCCGAATACTTCCAGATGCCCCGGGAACAGGTACAAGGGAAATATTATGAAGAATGGAAAAAAGATGCGTTGAATACCCTAACCGGAATCAACGAAGAAGGCTATGCCGAAGCCGCATTGAATATCGGCGGCAAGGATAAGATCTTTGAAATCCATGAAGAGCCTATCTATGATATTTTTGAGAACCTTGTGGGCCAGCTGTGCATCTGCAGGGATATCACGGTAGAACGCACATTGGAGCAGCAGATCCTGCAAACCTCCATCACCGACTTTTTGACCGGACTCTATAACCGGCGGGGCTTCTATGACTATATCAGCAGGAACCGCGGCAATCAGACGGTAAGCCTGATATACCTGGATTTGGATCATTTTAAAAATGTCAATGATGTCTATGGACACCAGGCCGGGGACGAGGCCCTGATACTTGTTTCCCGGCTGATGAAGGAATGCTTCCCCCATACCCTGATAGCCAGGCTGGGTGGAGACGAATTCCTGATCACCCTCCTCGGTGCCTGCGATATCCGGAAGCTCCTGGACCAATCACAGCTGCTGCTCGATAAAATGCAGCTCGCATTCCGCCAATCCAGACAACTCAACAGCCTTACTGCCAGCATCGGCATCGCACAGACCAACGACCCCGGCCTGCCCATTGACACCTTGATTTACCAGAGTGATCAGGCCCTCTATTTTGCCAAACAACATGGCCGGGCGCGCTGCTGCCTGTATTCCGATGTCTGAATCCGGGCTGTTTCGGAGATTTCCCGGCTTCCCCTGCCGGGAGCTGCCTCCCGGCAATATATCCACACGTTTCTCCTTATGCTCCTCTTCCCCCTGCACTCAAGTGCCGGACGAACCGGAAAGCTCTCTCAGATATTCCACGCTTCTTTCTGCAACCGCTTCATAGTCATACTGATACACATCCAGCGAAGCCGGTCCGTCAAACCCCACAGAAGCAAGCTTCTGCAGATACGCCCTCAAATCCATATCCCCTTCATAGGGAAGCAAATGGTTATGGACGCCTTTTTTCATATTTTCCACATGCGCATGTATGATATAAGGCCCGCATTTTTCAATAGAAGCCATAGGATCCGGATCCTGGAGGAACATATGCCCGATATCCGCGTTCATGCGCAATACGGGAGAACCGATCCGGTCAAACGCCTTCAGCAGCAGTTCCGAATTGTCAATTACAAAACCCGGTTCGAATTCCACTGCCAGATATACGCCATACCGTTTTGCCGTGCGGCATAACGCACGCATCCCGTTTATCTGCCGTTCCCATTGATCCGCAAAGTCATCCCCCTCCCGTCTGGCCGCTCCGTTTATGATGACCGTATCCGTTCCTGCTGCCGCCGCGATTGGAATCGCCCGTTCCACCGTCTGAAACTTATCTTCGCTTTCCGTAAAATCCATATGCGCCCCCACGGAATAAGCTTTTACACCGAACGCATTCAGGCATGCCTTTATTTTTGAGGCAAATCCATCTTCAAAAAATTCTTTCCTCGGCTGAAAATTTATGTCATAGATATCCAGTTCCACACCATCAAAGCCTTGTTTCATGATACGGGCGACCGCTTCCTCATAGGTCGCTGCGGGTATCATTTGTGTCCTGCCCAATAGATACATATTTTCCCTCCTATGCAGACTGCCATTTTTCCTGGTTGTTTTCCTGACCACCGGGCTTTATGCATTTATATAAACAGTATAGTTCCTATGGTGTGTTTGCGCTATCCTAAAATGCTTTTGCTGTGTCCTGTTTGTAACAATTCCGCTCTGTCTGACGGTTACTCCCGCTTACAGATACCTCCTGCAACTGCCGGTTGCAGGACTTCCATGCGGACACGGTTGTGCGCAACCGCAGATAATGGTACGTTAGTATCAGAAAAAGGAGGATTTCGATATGACTTTAGGCGAAAAATTACAATATCTCAGAAAGGAAAAAGGAATTTCCCAGGAACAGCTGGCCGAACAGATGACCATATCCCGTCAAGCCATTTCCAAATGGGAACTGGATACTTCCATTCCCGATGTGGAGAACATAATTCAAATCAGCAAACTGTTTGATGTAACTACGGACTGGTTGCTTATGGGTGATAGTGCGTTTCCGGAGAAACCAATTGCCCCCCGGTTACCGCAGGCTAAAAACCAGGAAACAAAAACTATGCTTTTAAAAGCCCTGCAAATTGTACTGATAACAGGCGGTATTGCTTTGGTCCTGCTTTTGTTCTTGCTGGGTTTTTCTTTGATGCCGGTCTGATATGTGCCAGTTGATAAGAATTATGAAAAGAAAGAATGTTTCAGGCCGGCAGCTCCGAAGGACAGGGGAACTGCCGGTTTGCATACTGTTTTTCCCGGGAATCTCTTTTCCGGTGACATTCCGTCATCCTTCACATATCCATGAATTCAATCACCGTATATATTCCGGCGTTTTTCACTTCCAGTATCCGCTGCTCCCAGGAAACCTCCAGCTGCGGGTTTTCGGGAAAAGTGTCGACATGTCCCAGCCTCCACGGTTTCTCCAGCCGGAAACCCAGATCCGGCAGGTTACGGATTCTATGACTGACACTGTCAAAACGATAATTGACAATATGCAGGGCCCTTCCCTGTCCGATGGTATGCCAGGCAATGCCATATTCCCCCTTTTCCAGGGCAATGATTTCCTGCTCCCTGCACGCCAGCATATCCACAAGCATATCCATATCCGTTTCCCTGAAATGCCCGTCACCCAGGACTCCCTTCTCCGGTTCCCGTCCCACAGTTATCACCTGTCCGCCACATGCCTGGTACTCCCTGAGCAGTCCTATATCTGCCTTCCGCATGGCAAAAGCGTCCGGAAGAAGCACCATGCCAAAAGAACCAAGCCTGTCGCGGCACAACGGTTCATCCGGGCTTTCATAGATCACGCGGTAAAGAATATGTCTGTCACTGAGCTCCTGCAGAAGCCGGAAAAAACAGGAAAATTCCCCATCTCCGTCGAAAGCGCCTTCCGCACCCAATTCCTCCGGCAGTTCCCTCTCTGCATAGCAGCCATGCCAACCTTCACGAGGCTGCATCCACTGATTTTCACTGGCAGATTGCCAGTCGTAAATCACAGCCAGATCCGCTGCCGGATTCCGCCCAAAAGCATCCTCCTGTTCATCCAGCCATGTTCCCAACCGCTTCAGCATACGCAAATCCGGCCACAGCGCATCCTTTACCTGATTCTGCAGCCAGGAACCATAAGGGAAAGCCAGATGGAAGCCGTGGGCCAGGGGTTCCAGTAAAAACAGAATAAACCGGTCGTTAATTCCTTTTTTTACATCCTCTGCCATATCCCGCACATATTGATTGGGATCCTCCACAAAACAGCATTCCTTTCCGTTAAGCCATCCAAATGCAAACTGATACCAGCCATCCTGGCGCAGACCAATATCCGTCTTTTCTCCCGCCAGGATATCCAGGTGTTTCTTACAGTTCCAGCTATGGGGATAACAGTTGAACAGGTTTGCGCTCACCGGAAACGCCTCGCCCTGCTGCCTGCGGGCATATGCCCTTGCATGTTCTGCAAGTTCCCGGACCACATACTCTATAGAGTCCATCTGCATCCGGGCGTATTCCCGAAACAGCGGGATATCCCAACGCCGGTTCCCGTTTCCTGCGAGCAAATCCCTGTCTGTGTACCCCTTTTGCAGCAGCCAGGCACGATAATCGAAATCTATCGCTTCTCCTGCGTCCGCAGGCAAAGGTATCTTCTTTTTCCTGAGATAGCTGGCGAATTTATCCACACACTCCTGGCAAAAGCAGCCTGCATTATTGAGCACATGCTTCTGGGAATCATATTCATCAATATGCAGTCCCCCTGCATCTGCATCAATCATTAATTCCACTTCCTTTTTCAGGTAGATCAGATAGGAGTCTTTGTTTGCGCACGCCGAATAGCATTTATGGTCATGTCCGGGAGCCATCAGCCAACGGGCCAGGATATCCCGGCCCTGCAAGGAAACCGCTTTAAACTCTTCCAGGAAATCCCCCACCCTGTTTCCCTTATAATCAGTGAGCCCCTGTGGAAAAAAGCGTTCTACAGGCGGAAATACATGGGGATAACGGTTAACAGATAATTCACGCATTCCCACATAGCCATTTTTCACACCCGCATCCCGGTGTATATTCATAGCGAGCAGCTGTGTTTCCTCTTCATTCCATTCTGCAGCAAATTCCCACAGCTGTGCCTTCCAGAGCACTGCAAAAGGCCGGATTCCCCTTTTCATGCATTCTTTGCAGAATTCCCTGTCATTCATATATCCATATAACCTCATTCTGGGCGGAACCGTCCCCTCCGCCTCCAACGCCAGATAGGGAAGGCCGATAGCTCCGCTTCCCAGGCAGGACCAGATCAGCATATTCCCGTGCATTTCCAGAATATCTTCAATCATATGCATGTTTTTCATTGGCAGGCTGGGATGATAATTCCACATATCCCTCTGCCACCCCATAAAATATAGTCCCTTTTTCATAATCCCGTACCTCTCTTATAATACACAATGCCGCGGATGGATCGCATCCACGGCATTGCATGCTCCTGATTCTCATCTACCGGTGAATACTCTCTATTCCCCGGCTTTTCCTTCCGCCTGGCGGCTGTTCAAAAGCCCTTATCCAATTTCACAGGCCTCTTTGAGCCGGGACACCAGATTATAAAGAAAGCGTCTTATCTCCCTGATGTCCTTCTTTTCCGCCCTGCGCCAGGCAGCGATTCTGGCAGTAGGCGGCACTGCCATGGGAACCAGTTCCCCGGCCTCCAGCAGGTTGGCCACATATTCTGCTGCCTCCAGCAGTTCCTGCACTCCTGCTTTTTTATCCAGGGCGTCCCGGGCAGCTGCGATCGCCTTGTCCGCGTGGCCTTCCTGGTTTACATCCGACTGAATGGCCGTTTCGTTCCGGTTTCTGAAGAATCCCAGAATAGCTGCTACAATGGAAGGATCCCGCACCGTTCCATCCGGATATACGATACCGTGTACCTTGCTCCACATTCCGCCTTCTTCCTCAATCATCAATTCAAACAGATACCAGCCGATCCCATATTTGTCCGCCGTTTCCACTGCCATATCATATGGATTGGAACGGCACAGACAGCCGGTCTCGTTGTTTATCACCGGTTTCCCGTATTTTTTGGACAACTCTGCCGCCCGTGCACAGGTGCTCTCTACCCGGCTTCTGGTTTCCAGATAATCGTGGAAAATTATAATATCTACCAACTCCCCGGTCTGGCTGTATTCCGTATCTTCAATAAACGTATGCCCCACTCCCAGTGCGTTTATCGGATCCTTTTCTCTGACAAACCGGATAAAATGCCGGACAAAGGCCCATACCATATCCAGCCTTCTCTGCTTTTCCTCCGGGTCGTCGACACTCAATATAAAACCATGCCAGCTTGGCTCATTCATCACATCCCAGAACAGCAGCCCCGGATGTGCTGCCACCGCATGTATGATGTCCGCTACATACCTTTCTCCCTGGCAATAGTTTTCCGGATAAAAACACCCGGGAACAGGGGAGCAGGAATGGTCCTCCGACAGCCAGTAAGGTGTCTGATCATTCGTGAAATAGGGCATCAACAGAATAGGGGTAGTGGTTATCCCATGATCATATGCGACATCCATGAAATCCCTGAGACAGTCAAGAAACCTGACGGGATCCTTTTTCCATTCCTCCATGTGCATAAACAGACGGCAGCTGTTGAGCGTAAGGCGCTTTGCATAACCCATATTCCGTACTTCAGTTTCATGGCTGTAATCACTGAGCGAAGCCAGTGAATAGTTAAAACCTTTAATATTACTGTAATCTTCTAATGGTCTCATAAATCCTCCCAATTGCTATGCATCAATAATCCGCTCCGATATCTTTGATCTCATCATATGCCGCCTTCTTCTCTGCATATTTGGAATCGGCCCATTCATCCAATTTATCTGCTCCCATGCTTTTGGCAGTGGAAAGCATCTCCTGATACAGGGCTTTGGATTCCTCCGGTGTGGAAGCGGTGATAATCTTTGCAGTCATGTTGTTATAAAGTTCCACCAGATTATTCATGATAGTCTGTTCTTCCGAATCAGCGCCCATACGGAGCATACCCAGCACCGGGTTTGTCTCGGAAATGGCCGTAGCAGCCTCCCTTGCCTTGAATGTTTGTCCTTCATTACCGTATCCGGGAAGCGTGTTCCTGACACCATCATGATAAATCCATCCCCAGAATTTCATGCCGTCGGCTTCATTGGGTGATTCAAAATCATAATTCAAAACAGGATAGCTGTGTTCCTCATCCCAGTTCCAGTCTGCACCTTCCTCACCCCAAAGAGACAGGCACTGTCCTTCTTCACTGTACATAAATTTCATAAAATGGTAGGCCGCGACAGGATCGGAACAGCTTTTGGGTACAAACATGCCTCTCCATCCTGCAGTGGTCTGCAAATGTTTTGCACCGGGCTGATTGGAAATGATATCGGTCAGCTGCACCAAGCTGTAATCACATCCAGCTTCACTCAGGGTCACTCCCATCTCATCGGCAGTATTGGAATATTTGGCCAGAGCAAACAGCTTACCCGCCGCCATATAATCGGAATCATCGCTGTCAGAAGTAAACGCAAAGTTCTCGTCAGTCATATAGCCTTTCAGATACCAGTCGTTCATCCGTTCATAATAATCCTCCAGAACGGGATCCTCTATGAACGCCTTCGCATGTCCGTCCACATCCAGGAACCCGCCGATTCCCGCATCGGAACCCAGCAGCATCTTGATAACTCCGTTTGTATGCGTGTAGTTATACATAAAAGGAACCACATCCGGATACTTTTCCTTTACGGCCGCCAGCATTTCTTCAAATTCCTCAAGATTGTTGATAACAGGGGAACCTATTGCCTCATATATATCATCCCGTACCACCAGTCCTGTAGTCTCATAAACAGCCTTTGGATACTCCTCCATATAATAATCCGGAGAATACCCGCACATAATGGTATACATATTCCCGTCATCGGCCATATTCACCAGCCGTAAAACAGGATGTACATCAAATGACTCTTCGCCTGCCATCTGAGCGAGTTCATCCAGGGTATAACACATATCCGAGTTCTGCAGTCTGGAAATTTTTGCATTATCACTGGTCAGGATGAGATCCCCCAAATCTCCGGAAGCGATCATCAGATTCAACGCCGTACTGTCCGCAGCAGTGGTCACCTCAAAGGTTACTCCGGTTTTTTCACTGATTTTTTCAGGAATCCTGCCTTCCCATACGGTGTAAGGCCACCAGGTCTCATCATTAAAAAACCGAAGCTTTACGATTTCCGAACTGCCGGACTGCACGGATTCTTGTGCCGCCCCGGCCGTCTCTTCTGCCGCTGTCTCCTCTTTTGCGGCAGCCGCGCTGCCATCGGATGAAGATGTACCGCCGCAGGCTGTTAACAGCATTGCCGATGCCAATCCCATGCTGACAAGCGATTTCATTACTTTCCTTTTCATAGTACCCTCCTTATATGTTTTATTATTAAAAGACTCCCCGGAGTCTGATAACCGCATGCATTCATTCCTTTACCGCTCCGATCATCAGACCCTGTACGAAATATTTCTGCAGGAACGGATAGACGCACATAATCGGCAGCATGCTGGTCACCATAGCGGTGGCCTGTGTGGTCAGGGTGGTCGATTTTGTCGTAATTGTCCCGCCGGTAATGGATGCCCCTGTGGACTGGTTGATTTCCACAAGCATCCGGTAAGCCACTGTCCGCAGGGCCTCCTTGTTTACATAGTAGGAAGAATCCAGCCAGGAATTCCATTGGTTCACAGCAGAAAATAACGACAAAGTTGCAAGAAACGGTGTGGAAATCGGCATGACAATCCGGAGCAGGGTCTTTAATTCCGAAGCGCCGTCCAGTTTGGCGGACTCCACCAGCGCCATAGGAATGGAACCGAAAAAGTTGATACCCACGATAATAAAAAACAAATTCAACATAGACGGTATAACATATACCCAAAAACTGTTTACCAAATGAAGGTTCTTCAAGACAATATAATAGGGAATCAGGCCGCCGGATACATACATGGCAAACACCACCAGGAAACGATAGATCTTTCCGAACAGCAAATCCTTTCGTGACAGGGTATAGCTTACCAGGCAGGTCATGCACACCGTAAGAAAAGTACCCACAATTGTACGGATAAATGACACAGCAAAGGCATTGGTCCATATCTTCTGCCCCAGCAGATTTTTATAATTATCAAGGGTAAAGATCCGGGGCCATAGATATACGCCGCCCCTCATAAAATCATAGCCATCACTGAAGGAGGCGACTATTACGTACCAGAAGGGATAGGCGGTGACCAGCAGGACAAGGATAAGACAGAACCAAACCACAATATCTACAGCCATATCTTCACCGGATTTTATTTTTCTATTTTTCGTCTGCTTGCTTACTTTCATCAGAATATCCCCTCCCCGGTAATCTTCTTTGCCACCTTATTGCTCATCAGGATCAATACCACCGAAACGGCGGACTGAACCAAATCGGCTGCTGTTGCATAGGCAAAGCGGCCTTCAGATAACCCCATCTTAAAAGCATAGGTCTGCAGGATTTCAGAAGCTGAATTATTAATGGCATTTCCGAAAATATAGCTCTGGTCAAAATTAGATCCGCCCATGCCTCCGCCCAGCAGGCCTCCGATGGAAAGAATCAGTACCGTCACCACAGATCCTCTGATTCCGGGAAAAGTGATATAGCGGATCCGCTGCAGTCTGCCCGCGCCATCGATCTGCGCCGCTTCATAAAGCTGGGAATCAATACCGCTGATTGCTGCCAGGAAAATAATTGCCCAGTAACCGGTGGTCTTCCAGATGGCTAAAAAGGTCGCCACCCCCCAGAACAGATCCGGCGATGTCAAAAACTGGATTGGCTCCCTGATTAAACCCCAATCCTGCAGTGCCTGATTGACCAGTCCCATATCCGCATTCAGGAAAGAGTTGGCAATCGTATAAACCAGGATCCACGATATAAAATTAGGCAGATAAGTAACCGTCTGAACTGTCTTTTTAAATTTCTGTACCTTCATCTCATTTAAGAGCAGCGCCAAAATGATTGGGGCCGGAAAGGTGAACAGAAGTTTTAATACGCTCAGAACCACTGTATTGCGCAGGATCTCACCGAACCGGTAATAGGAGAACAACTCCCTGAACCATTTGATTCCGACCCAGTCCGCCGTCCAGATCCCCGAAAAGCCCATTTGGATCTTATAATCCTTAAAAGCGATGATGATTCCGCTCAACGGCAGATAGGAGAAAAGAAACAGAACCGCCATGCCAATCCAGGCAAACGCCTGTAATTCTCTTTGTTTTTTGAATATTTTCCAGCCTTTATGCCATTTTTCTTTCAATATCATTCCCCCTGTCCGATTTCTTGGTTCTTAAAAGAATGTGTTTAACAAAACACCGGCACAAACGTGCCGGCGCATCTGTGATGTCTTTATAATAAAACAATCTGCAAAGAAAAACTTTTGAATACTAGACTTCCTGTTTTTGAAAATCAGACTTGCTGTGGAAGGATGAGTTCCACCTGTGCCCCTTCTCCGGGCAGATTGGCAAAATGATATCCGTAGGCCGTGCCATACAGCAATCTCATACGGGACAGTACATTATGGATTCCGATATGCTCCCCCCGTTCATCCGGAGATACAGTACCGGATGCATTCAGTTCTTCCAGCATAGCTTCCGGGAACCCCGGACCGCAGTCACTGATCCGGAGCGTGAGCACATCCTCTGCCAATACCGCTTCCAGATGTATCTGCAGCATATCCTCCAGGGACAGTGCATACTTGACTGCATTTTCCACAAATGTCTGTAAAAGCAGTGGAGGAACAAGGATCTGCAGAATCTCCTTCGTAAATCCCTCCTCCTCTACCCTTATCGTATAAGGGAAGCGTATCCGCTGAATTTCCAGATAATTATGGGTGAATTCCAGTTCCTGCAAAAGTGGTACAAGCGGCTTCTCCACAGACAGCACATAGCGCACATGCCGGATCAGCTCCAGAGTGATCGTCCGAATCTGTGTCACATTTCCGGAAGCTGCAAGGGAATAAATAACATTGAGCATATTCAGGAAGAAATGGGGATTTTTCTGGATTTGCAGATATTTCAGGAAGGTTTCCTGCTTTTCCAGACGTTTTTCATAGTTCTCTATTTTCATATCATGGATCTGGCCGGTCATTTCGTTAAAGGTCCCGGAAAGTTCCCGCACCTCCTGGCATCCTACCAGTTTCGCTATATGCGTGTCCAGATTCCCTTCTGAAAAAGCCTTCATCTGCCGGTTCAGTTCGGAAAGCGGCGCAAAAAGAACCCTTTGCAGAGTCAGAAGCAGATGAACCAAAAACACACCGCTAACAGCCGCCAGTATAATGAGCCCTGACCACCATATCATCCAGTTGCCCCTAAGCTGCTGCCTGGGCACCAAAGTCACAATAACAGCTGGAAAACGGTCAATTTTTTTCGTCAACTGTAAGTAACCCTTACCCTGTTCCCAATATGATGAGCCCTCCAGACGGAAAACACGCCCCTTATTTTTCGTTAATTCTAATCCGTTCAAATCGGTTAGTCCGGAATCTTCAAACCCGGCCACCTCCTCTAAATCAATAAGCCGGTCCCAAAGCCCGTCCAATGCCACATACACACCCAGATATTGTCCATGATGATAATAGATATAAAAAGCAGTCCACATATTGTCAATATTTTCAATCGTCCATTCTCCGACCGCCTGTCCCTGCAGTTCACCGCTGCATAGTGCTCTCATACGCCCGCGCATTTCCATACGCCTGACCACAAAGGTCATGGAATAGGCAGATATATCATTCCACTGCTTATCGAGGAGAATATCCCTCGATGAATCATAAAAGAATATGCCGCTGAAGTCGGGAAAGTACTGACCATAGGAATCCATCTGCAGCGCCACCTGCCGCAGATTATCCACATAGCTTAGTGAAGTATTGCGCAGCATGCCGAACTTTGCATCAGAGACCAGCGTTACGGTAAGGAAGTTCTCGATCTGCCTCAGCCTGCTCTCCAGCTTGGAGGAACCAAAATCCAGCACGCCCTGCATGGACTCCCTGCTTTGCCGGTCCAATGCCCACATGGTAACTGTGCTCACCGTAATAAACATAATCCAGAGGACCAGCAATATAGCGCCTATCGTAAGCCATATATCCCGCAGACGCCACCGTTTCCGGTTCTCCCCGGTTTCTCTTTTCATTTTGAATGCTCCTTTCTCCAGGTCGCCGGCGCCATACCTGTCCGATTCTTAAAAAAAGTGGTAAATGAAGAGAAATTCACATATCCCACCATCTCCCCAATCTCTCCGACAAGGAAATCCGTCTGTTCCAGCAATTCGCATGCCATCCTAACTTTAGCATCCGCAATGTATTCTTTCAGGGAAACTCCCGTTTCTTTTTTGAAAATACGATTCAGATAATCAGGATGCAGCCCTACATATGCCGCCACCTCCCCGCGTCCAAGTTCCTGTTGCATATTCATGGAAATATACAGCTTTACCCGCTGGATAATAGACTCCGGCGCCAATTCCCTGTTCTCGTCCTTTAGACAGGAAAACATCCTCTGATAATACTCCAGCACACCCGGTATGGATCTGGTGTAATCCGGATTTTCCTTAAACAGCTGCACCTGTATTTTCTGAAACCGCTCTTTTGTACATACCTCCAGCCCCTTTTCAAATTCCTGATCCATTCTGCGTATCGCAGCATCCAGGGAGGCTGTATTGCACTGTTCCGGCGCAAGCCCCGAAAAATAATCCCGCATTTTCTGCAGCAGTTCCGTATACTTTCCTGCAGAAAACAGGCAAAAAAAGCTGCTCTTTACAACATTCGGCAGTTCAAAGGGGAGTGGACAGGTGTGCCGTACCTGAGAAGCCGTATAAATTCCGGGACTAACCGCAAAACGCTCATCCGCCTGCCGCAGCAGTTCACATTCCTTTTCCCAGCCAGCCAAAGACTGTACCTGCCCCAAATAACAGGAAAGGGCGCAATGGTACCGTTCCTCCATCCATCCTGTTACCCTGGCAAGCGGTTCAAAAGGCTCTCTTTGAGAATTATCCGAAAAAAACAACCAAAGCCGCTCGTCATAATTATTGACCAGCGCAAATTTTTCTTCGTGAAGCATCTCCCTGAGCACATTTTCCAATACAAACGACATCAGGGAATGGTTCACATCCCGTATTTTAAAAGAATGATGCTTGACTGCCACAAGAACAGGGCGGAAATGCAGATGTTCCTTTACCTCATACTCCTCACAGACGCGCCTCAGCCGCTCACCTCCACTGATGTGATGGGCCATAAGCGTCTCCCAGAAAGCATCCATATTCCGGATTTTCTGTTCCCGCCGTTTCCGTTCCTTCTCCTGTTTCCTAAGCTCCATTACCTTTTCTTCCGCATCCAGGACAGCTTTCTTGAGTTCCTCCTCCTCAGCCGGCTTCAGCAGGTAATTGCTGCACCCCAGCTGCAGGGCCCGCTTGGCATATTGGAATTCTGAATGGCAGGTCAGAAGGAGTGTCACCACCGGAACCGGAATTTCTTTCTGCATCCATTCGATCAACTCTATTCCGGTGCCCATAGGCATCTCGATATCACAAAGCAGAATATCGATCTGCTCTTTGGCAAGGATTTTCTTTGCCTCCTTGATCGACCAGGCTGTCCTGATTCCCGTAATCCCCCAGTCTGCCCAGGGAAAAGCGGAAGGCATACTGTTTATAATAATCTTATCGTCATCTACCAGTAGTAATCTCATTTATTTTTCTCCTGACCAGGGTGCAACATACATCTTGCAGAAAGCAATCAGCAGCGTAATGCACTATATCTTCACAAAAAAAGCTGCGGGATGCTTTTTGCATCCCGTCAGCCGTCATTTCCTTCCCTTACAGTTCAGGCATCTATTACATGGCATGCCTTTTTCAGCGTTCCAATCAGTTCTGTCAAATAATCCGCAATTTCCATGGAATCCACATGCTGCTGCCTTCTGTAAGCAGCGATCTTTGCGGTAGGCGGATACGCCATGGGAACCAGTTCGCCTGCCTCCAGCAGATTAGCCGTATATTCACAGGCTTCCAGAAGATTTTCCACATCCTGGCTGTGTTCAAAACCCTGATTTTGCCTGGCGGCATGCAGAGTTCTTTCTGCCAGGATACAGGCTCTTCTTACATAATCTTCCTGATTTACATCGGAACGGACAGCACTTTCCCCTCTGTTGCGGAAAAATCCGCAGATAGCAGACACGATGGAAGGATCCCTGACAGTTCCGTCCGGATAAACCACTCCGTGCACACGGGACCACATATCCTTGCCTATCATCAGTTCGAACAGATACCATCCTACCTGGTATTCATCATGCAGTTCAATAGACATATCATAGTGATTGGCTCTCGCAAGACAACACATCTCGTTATCCAGTACGGGCTTGCCATACTTTTCACCCATCTTTTTCGCATATTCCAAAGCATCACGCATACGCTTCCTCGTAGGAAAATAATCATGGAATACTATCACATCAACCAGCTCGGCCGTCCGGCTTGCCTCTGTTTCAAAGATAAAAATATTCCCCACGCCAATATCATGAGCCGGATCCTTACTTTTCACATACCTGCAGAAATGCCGGACGATTTCCCATGTTTTTTCCTGCCGGTAACGAAGCTTTTCCATATCCGGACGTTCCTGATAATCCTGTACGTAAGAAGGTTCTTCGTCGTACCAGGTTACAAAGTTGTCCGTATATCCGGGCTCATTTGCAATATCCCAAAACAAAAGTCCTTCCTCCTGTCCGATTGCCTCGTAAAGCGCGTCAAAATACCGTTCACCGATACACCAGCTGGAAGGATCCTCCAGCGTCTTATAAATCGGCCTTAAGCCCGCCTCCAGCATAAAACCTCCCGCCGGGATTTCATCTTCGCGAAACCGGAACCCCATAAAAATTATGGGATTAGTGGTTATGCCATGCTTCCATGCGGTCTGCACAAAGTCTTTCACATTAGCCAGGAACCTGTCCGGATTCTCCTTATAAAAATCATAGCTGAGAAAAATCCGTGCACTGTTCAGGCGAAGACGTTCGGCATAGCCCATGTCCCTGTCCACAATATCATGATGATAATCAGCCCAGAACGCTCTGTCATTTACGGCATCCGGCTGTGTGTAGTTAAACCCGCGCAATTTCTGATAATCAACCGTTTTTTTCATCTTAATCCCCCTCATATCGCAGTCTCATTCGCAACACTGCACCAATCAATAGTTTGAAAGAAATATTCAGGCCAGCTCCTGTCGTGCTTTCCCCATCACCCCTTTACCCCGCCGAGCGTAATGCCTTTCACAAAATTGTTCTGTACAAAAGGATAAATTACCAGTACAGGAAGGACACCTGCAATTGCCATGGCCATACGTACCGAAACCGTGGGAAGATCCGCCAGCAGGGCAGCGGCATTCGCATCACCTGACTGCGTCAGATACTGGATATTCTGCACAATACGGTTCAGAAGATTCTGTATGGAATAGAGATCCTGACGTTTGTTCAGGTACACATATCCGTTGTTCCAGTCATTCCAGTAGGCTATCCCGGAAAACAAGCCGATAGTTGCAATAATGGGCTTTGCAAGCGGAACGGCTATCCTCATGAAGGTCTGTGTCTCGGACGCACCGTCAATATATGCCGCCTCCATGATTTCGTCCGGAATACTGGACGTAAAATAGGATTTCATCAGCAGGATATTGAAGCCGTTCGTTACCAGACCGGGAATCAACAATGCCCAGAAGGTGTCTTTTATATGAAAAACATTCACATAGTTAATATAGGTCGGTACCAGTCCCCCATTAAACAGCATAGTAAAAAATATGTAAAAGGTCATTATCCCTTTCCCTGGTATATCCTTTTTGGAAATTGCATAAGCCAGCAATGTGGTGACACTCAGGGACAGCAGCGTGCCCGCCGCCGTCAGTTCAAAAGAAACCGTATAAGCCTTCAGAACCTGCGGGTTCTCAATAAAGATATACTTATAGGCTGCCAGGCTGAACTTTTCAGGGAAATAGCTGTACCCGTTACGGATCAGGGTGTTATTGTCCGTAAAGGAGGAAATAATAACCAACAGCAGGGGAGCCACGGCCAATATCGTCATAAGTATCATAACAGTATTTCCGATGAACTGAAAGCGTTTTTCATCTTTTGATTTCATAATTTTATTCCTCCTCAGAATAATGCGCTGTCAGGATCTATTTTACGGACGATCAGGTTGGCAGACATTACAAGGATAAATCCGACAATAGACTGATATACACCGGCGGCTGTGGCCATAGGCATATCATTTCTTTCAAGAAGCCCTCTGTATACATAGGTATCTATGGTCTGTGTTACCGATAGCAATATGCCGCTCCGCTGGGGCACCTGATAGAACAATCCAAAATCAGAATAAAAGATGCGCCCGACAGCAAGCAATACCATCATGATGATGGTAGCCCGTAGTAAGGGCAGTGTTATTTTGGTAATCTGCTGCCATTTAGATGCGCCGTCAATGGCAGATGCCTCATATATTTCCCTGTCAAACCCCAAAATTGTGGACAGATATACAATACAGCTATAGCCGACACTCCGCCAGGTCTGCACGAATACCAGGATAAACGGCCAGTACTTCGTTTCTGTATACCATGAAACCGGCTCAATACCGAACACAGGAAAGATTCTGGTATTCAAAAAACCATGTTCCGCACTTAAAAAAGCAAATACCAGATAGCTGATAATTACTGTTGACAAGAAATGCGGCAACAGAATGGTGGACTGATACCATTTTTTCCATTTGGTGGTAATCTCCGACAGAAGAATTGCAATTGCAACCGCTATGATCACATTAAAAAATATAAACAAAATATTATAGCCCAGTGTATTTCTCGTGATAATCCAGGCATCCTGCGTTTTAAAAAGATATTTAAAGTTTTTGAATCCAATCCAAGGAGAACCCCAGATCCCTTTTTTGGTAGAATATTTTTTAAATGCCAGAACCAGTCCCGGCAATGGCATATAATTGTTGATAAACAAATAAAGAATACCCGGCAGAGCCATAAGGTATACGGGAATATACCTTTTGATAAGTCTTACTTTTTTCTTTGCATTTCTTCCTGCTTTTGCTGTTTGTTCCATAGTACGCCAGCCTTTCTTTCAAAAAAGGAATAAGAATCTACGGGCGCTATTCCTTTTTCTTATTTTTATCCTACAGAGGGGCCCGTTCCGGCAGCCCCTCTGTAAAAACTAACCACAGATTATTCGATGCCGTTTTCTGCCGCCCATGCATTCAGTGCTTCAGTCTTTGCCTCGATATAAGTATCAATGCCTGCATCCTCCAGCCTCTTATTGAGTTCAGGAATACCTACCGCAGGATCAATCATACCAAACACAAGTCCGTCCGCATATTCAGTCCATACATTTGTTAAAGCCGTGTACTCCGCACTCACCTGTGACGAATCGAAGCTGAAGCCCAATGCTTTGGATTTCATAGCCGCGTTATTAAACTCTTTGGTTTTTTCCCAAAGGTCAATATCATCACCTTCCCACACATATGTGGTATATTCACAAGGCAGCATCCATGCAGGAAGCATATTATAGTAATCCGCATTGTCCTTATTGACACCTTCCGGGAAAGTCACATGACCATCCTCAGATATAACATAATCTTTGCCTTCCTCACCCCAGAGTAACAGATTTGTTACTATCGGGCTGGTATACAGATCATTCAGGACTACCATAGCCGCCTCCGGAGCTTCCGTGCTGGAATTGATGCTCCACGATGCGGCAGAGGCCTGAGAAGAGTTTACGAAATTCTCACCCAACTGGAATACGATAGAATCCAGATTACCGCGTTCCACTTCTTTCTGCCGTACAATACCAGGTTTGCCTGCAGTAGCATCACACATCAATGTACCTGCAATAATCTGTGCTCCGCCATTCTGGGTCTCAGTAACAGCATCCTTTGAGATATATCCTGCCTGCTGCCACTTATACATCAATTCGCAATACTCTCTGAACAAATCACTGGTAAACAGATTGGATACTTCCAGGCTGTTGGCTGGATCCAGAAGTACACCAAAGTTATCTCCGCCGATTGGATCATATAAAAGCTTCTGGTTCAGATAGCCATGATTCCAGGGATAAATTACATTGACATCCGGGTAAGCTTCATGCAGCTGTGCAAACAGCTCCGTCATTTCTTCTTCAGTAGAAGGGATACATTCTTCTGTGTTTACATCAGAAAAATCATACCCGATTCCATCCAGATATTTTTTATCAAATGCGATACACCACATACCGGTTGCCAGATCTCTCATACAAGGAACCGCATAGAGAGAGCCGTTTACCACACATCCTTTCAGGAAAGCAGGATCAACCAGTTCCAGAACGTCCTTACCATATTTGCCTATCAAATTATCTTGGTAAAGATCGTAAGTACTTTCGTTAGATACCGTATTTGAAAATCCCAATACCCCTGAACTGAAAATATCCATCTGCTCTCCGGAAGAAAGCATCATATTTATTGACTGCGCATAATCTCCCATATTAGCAGTCACAAACTGAACATCGATGTTGTATTTTTCCATGTAATACTCATTAATTTTTTTAAAAATCCTGTCTTTTCCCGGTACAGAATCATCACCACAGTACAGGCCAACTACAATTGTCTCACCGCCAAAATCAGTAACAGAGCTGTCTGCAGCATCTTCTTCGGAAACAGCTGCATCCTTTTCTTCCAAAGCAGCCTCCGCCGGCGCAGCATTCTCTTTCTGCGGGCTTCCTGTGCATCCTGAAATAAGACCCGCTGTAAGCACAGCACACATCAGTAACGCAAATGTTTTCTTCATGGTAAATCCTCCCTGTTATCCTAAGTTAACTATAGATTTGCTTATTTTTATTCAGTACAGACAATAATAATCCTGTAGCTTCCTGGAAACATCATATGCAAATTTTCGTATCTTCGCCCGATCGCGTTTTTCCTCCTGCCTATCTTTCAGTTCAAATAATCTGGCGGACAGCAAGTCATCCATAGGAACGATTTCGCAGCATTCCAGAATATTGACACAGACCTCTGCCGCTTCCAGAATTTCATCTGTCGATGCTTCAAATTTGGTAAACAGGCTCTGCTTGTCCACCGCAAGGGCTTTTTTCACCCGTTCTACCGCGGCTGTCGCATACTCTTCTCTGTTCCCCTGGGGAAGTACTCTTCCTTTCCCTCTGTTCCTGTAGAATCCGAACATAGCCGCTACTACAGAAGGATCCCGTATGGTACCGTCCGGATATATTATCCCATGAAGGGGGGCCCAAAAACCTTCAATCACCAGATTGAAAATATAATAGCCGTAATGGAATTCCTCACAAAACTGCAATTCCACATCATAAGGATTGGCCCGCCCAATGCAGCCTGTTTCATTATTGATAACCGGTTTTCCTCCTTGTGCCGCCGCACATTTTCCTGCATACTCATATACCTGCCTTATATCCTTTCTGGTGGTCAGATAATCGTGAAAGGCAATGACATCAACCAAATCCGCAGTGGAATCCAGATGCTCTTTCAGTTCATGTCCCACTGTAATAGGCGTATCGTCATCCAATTCCCGTACCATCTGGCACTGAAGTCTCAGATCATGCTCGATTTTCCCGTACCGGGATTCATATTCCCCCTCAGGACAGTTTCTCAGATAATCATTACAAAAGGGTTCATTATAAACATCCCACATCAACAGATTAGGTTCGTTTTTCAGCAAGTGGATAATAGCGGACAAAAATTCGCGTTTTCGTTCCCATTCTTCATCGGTCAGAGGCTCATAGCTGCGTATTTGGTTGCCGCTGGAAAAAATCGGCATAATACTCATCCCATGTTCTGCGCAGAGACGGGCGTAATCCAGGATTCTCTTTTCCACCTTTTCAGGTTCCCTGTGCCAGTCCTCCTCCCGTATCCAGGTACGGACGGAATTAATCCGCAGCCTCCGGGCAAACCCAAGTTCTCTGTCTAGCTGCTCTATGGGAACGCCTTCTCTGGGTCCATGATGGACACCACGGATTTCACTGTAATCCGTTTTCACTCTGTCTTTCCAGGTTTTCATTCTTTCCTCTCTTTCCGCTGCCTTTTGACAGCTTTATGACAAAGCAAAGCTATAAGGGTGAAGGAAACAAATACCGGAAATGTAACTCCGGCTTTCTTCCCGTAATTCATTATATGAAAACAATTTTATGAAAACTATGCACACGTCTTAGATATTGTTTCAAAATTCTTACATCTTCCGGTTTGTCAATTGCATTTCCTGTCAGGTAGGATTACTATCATAATGTCGCACTCTTTATCAGTAAAGCGAGCGAAAAAACATTCGCCGTATTCCATTATAAGGAGGGAGCCATGCTTTATCACAAACGGGAATACTCTCTTTATTCCCAATCGATTAAAATCGTTTTGTTAATCTACAGCCTTTTTGTTATCTCCTTTTCAGCAATTTTTCTTTTTCTGAACCATAATATGCAGACTAATCTTTATAATAGTTACTGCAGAACCATTGACTATTGTCTGACAGAGATAAAAAATGATCTGGATATTGCCAACCGTTCTGTCCTGTCAACCCTCTACAGTAATTCAGATTTGAGTGAGCTTTCCTGTTCCGATAATATTCTGAATATTTCGGTTTGTGAATCCAGCCTCCAAAGGACTTTGAATTCCTATCTGTTGTGTTACTCCACAGTGGACGGGCTGTTTTTTTACAGCGGACGGAATGATCGCTTCGTTTCCGCCGTCCGGGATCTTAATTCTTTTTTTCCCTCCTATTTCAGGGATATGCTGCGAACAGTAGATTTCTCCGCCTACTACCGGGAAATACCATCGGGAAACAACAGGTATGTCTTATATCAGATTAACGGCAGCTACTGTCTTGTCCGTATGTTTACTTACAATAATATGATTGGCGGCGTGTGGGTTAACCTGGATACAATCATGAAAAGGTTGGAACAAAGCACATCCGAAGACACTCTGTGTGCCTTTCTGAATGTACCGGAAACGGATGCACCTGTTATGAATCATGTAGTCCACAAAAACAAGCTGGGGCCAATTCTGGAAAAAAACCGGCAGATTGTAACCTTTGCCGACAGCAGATATATGAAATTCCAAACGCAGCCTGCTTTCTGCAGCGGAGAGCTTCTGATTCTGATGCCCTACTCCCAACTGCAGCAGACGCTGGATCTGCATTATAAGCTGCAGGGAACTTTTATCATATTTCTTACCCTCTGCTTTCTCTCCACCTTCATTCTTTTCAGCAGCCGCTTACAGTTTCCCATACGCGAATTGTACAGAATCTCGGCGGCAGTAAAGGACAGCTGGCAGCCTGAAACTGTAAAAAAGCAGACAGTTAGCCGTTGTAAGGAAGTGCGGGAAATTAATGAAGAGATCATAAGGCTTCTAGAGCACATTAACTCTCTTGAAAATCAGGTTCTGAAGGAACAGCTTTTGAAAAAAGAATATGAACTGCTGAGCCTGCGCAACCAGATATCGCCCCATTTTCTGATTAACTGTCTGAGTGTGATATCTTCCATGGCAGGAACCTCCGTCAGCCGTACCATATTAAAATCAATGATATCCACACTTGCAGGCCATCTCCGCTATACGCTGTCCACCAAGCCCTTTGTCAGTCTTGCTGAAGAGATACGTTTTGTCCGCAACTATTACACTCTAAACAATTACCGTTATCCGGACAGCCTGATGTGTCAAATTGATATCAGAGATCTGTGCGACAATGCGGCTGTCTTTCCCTGTTTGATTCTGATGCTGAGTGAAAATTCCATAAAACATAACCTGAGTACGGATACAAAGCTTACGCTTATTGTCTCCGCCCATGAAGAACAGGATGAAAAGGGAGCAACCTATGTCCACATCAGACATCTGGATACCGGAAACGGTTTTCCCGAGCAGATGCTGGATGATTTGAACAGGCCAAATCCCGCCATCGAAGAAATAGCTGATGGAACCAGAATAGGGCTATACAATATAAAAAGACGGATTCTTCTCGCCTATGGGGAGTCACGGGGAAATATCCGTTTTTCCAATAATATCGCTATGGGGGGAGCCCAGGTTGATATCATTATCCCATATATTCCCTATCAGGATTCGTAAATAGAAATACAAGGAGATGCAGAATGAAAATATTGATAATTGACGACGATTTTTATATTGTTGAGGATATCCGGTTGAATACAAACTGGACAAAACTGGGTATCCACGAACAGTATACCGCCCACAGCGTACAGGAAGCAAGAAATGTGATGGAACTCCAACCCGATATGGATATTGTTCTTACCGACATAGAAATGCCAAAGGAAAACGGTTTCGATTTTATACGATGGCTGTACAAAAGAAATCTGAATCCGGTAATTCTTCTCCTAACCGGACATGAACGGTTTGATTATGCCCACTCCGCTATAGAACTGCACCTGATGGACTATCTTACCAAACCTGTAGATATTGCCAATCTGGAAAATGCGCTGTCTAAAGCCGTTGGTGAAAGGAAACGAAGAAAAGTCTATCCGGAGCTGTTTAAAATGAACCGGGAAGAAGAAAAAAAAGAATCAACCATAGAAATTATTCAGGACTGCGTCCGGAAAAACCTTTCTTCCCCTGATTTAAACCGTCAAATGATCGCGGAATTTGTACATATGAATGCAGACTATATTTCTGCCACTTTTAGTAAAAAGACAGGAGAATCCCTGACCGGATTCATTCTGAAAGAACGTTTGAAGGCCGCAAAAGTCATGTTGTCCACCACAGATTATTCTCTCCAGGAAATCAGCTATCGGACAGGGTTTTCTTCCCCTTCATATTTTCAGAGACAGTTTAAAAAGAGCGTCGGCCTTACCCCTAAAAAGTACCGTATAGATGAAAAGAAGAAATAAAGAATCCGGAAGAACCGTCCTGATAAACCGCTTCCTGCAGGTTCTCCTTGTTGAGTACCTGACTGACCGCCTTTTCGAAATGGGGAAAAGGAAATAGCAAAAAATTTTCTTCTACAGGAAATACTTATTATGAATCAAAATAATGGCATCCTGAAAGCCGGTATTTTCCACTCAGGAATTTCCGGCTCATTTCACGACCTGCCTACCCTTTATACAGAACAGTTCCATTAGACTATTCCTTTTGCTCCATTATTTGATAAGTTTTATTTTATTTTTTTCCATTACAAATCGTTTTGTCCCCAAATTTATATTGTCTTTTGTTTAACGATACAAATAAATTTATAACAAAATTTTACGTTTCTATTTATGCATAATTTACGAACATATTTGTAATTTCACGATTTCTATTGACAAATGTGTTAGAACATTGCATTATGATTAAATAATTTAGTTTAACGATAAAATAATATAAACCAGGATAGCAATTTGTCTGAAAACAAAGGGTATCTAAAAGAAAAGAGGGAGGTTTTATACGAAAAAGAGAGTTCCGGATATCCTGGGGAGGGGAGGGATGACAAAAGGTATGGCAAAGCAGAAGTCCCAATCAGGTTGTAAGCTGTCAGGCTTTTTAACAGTGGATAATCTTCTGCGGCAGACACTGGAAGCCATCCGATACAGGTTGGCACACAGCCCTTGGAGAGGGGCTCTAACAACTACTACTATTTCATGCAAGGAGAGGAAGTTAATATGATTAAATTTTGGAGACGAAGCGCAGCTTTTCTTTTGGCAGGCGTAATGGCGGCCAGCTTGGCGGCATGCGGCAGCACCAGTACGGGCAGTACAGGGGATTCCGGTAATTCCGGTAATGCAAGTGCTTCCAATGAAGGCGAAAGCGCCGGCAATACCGGCGGGACCGAAAACTCGGGCGAAATTGTGAAACTGGTTGTCTGGGGTGTGGGCAGCGCTGATACAGAAGATTGCAACGAAGTTGCTGCAGCTATCAGTGAGATCACCCGCGAGAAAATCGGCGTTGAAATTGAGCTGATCCGCGGGCAGGATGCAGAACAGATCAATCTGGCCCTCACCTCCGGTGAGCCTATCGATCTGCTGAACTACAATAATGTTAACGGACAGCTGGCTTCTATTGTCCGCAACAATTATGCCACCGGTCTGGATGATCTGGTTGAAAAGTACGGACAAGGCGCCCTGGGAGTAATCAATCCTGTGGATTTGGATGCCTGCCGTTTCAGCGGCACTTTATATGCCCTTCCTGACATGAAAGACACCTCCCGTTCTGCCGGCTTTTCCATGCGTAAAGACATCGTGGATGAACTGGGTATTGAGGTTCCTGAAATAGGCACCTATGATGATATGTACAAGATCCTGACTCAGGTTCACGAAGCTTATCCCGATATGTATCCTCTGGTTCCCACCTGGAGCGCCGGCGGTATGCAGGAAACGCTGCCCGTTGATCCGATGGGTGACTATCTGGGTGTTCTGGAAAATGTTTTCGACGACAGCACAGAAGTGGTGAATTATTACGCTTCGGACAGCTATCGTGAATTCTGCGAAATGATGTATAAATGGAATCAGGAAGGCCTGATCATGCCTGATGCTACCACTACTACAGAGAACAACCTGCTTTCCGGCAACGGCTTTGCCATGTATGAAAACTGGAAGCCCGGAAAAGAGCTGGAAAACTACAAGTCCAACGGCAAAGAAGTAGTGTTCATGAGGGTAGTTGAACCTTACAAATATACGGATGTTTCCAACGGTAATTCTTTCATCATTCCTTACAGCTCCCCTCATCCGGAGAAAGCCATGGAACTGTGGAACCTGATGTATACCGACCCTGAAGTGTCCAACCTGTTTATCAACGGTATCGAAGGCAAACATTGGGAATACACAGATGATTCCAAAACCTTTATCACTACACCGGAAGGTGTGGACCCTAACGCCAGCGGTTATTCCTCCGTTGACTGGGCTTGGCCCAATCAGCAGCTCACCCCCATCTGGAAGGGCGGAGAAGCTGACCTCTGGGATCAGCTTAACAAGTTTAATGAGAGCGGTGTTGCCAGCCCGGCCCATGGTTTTTCCTGGGACAGCAATCCTGTATTGAATCAGGTTACCGCCTGCAACAACGTGGTTTCTGCTTATCATACAGCTTTGCGCTGGGGGGCTATGGACCCTGCCGAGAACCTTCCTAAATTCATTGCCGAGCTGGAAAGCGCCGGAATCAATGAAATCATTCAGGAGAAACAGAAGCAGCTGGACGAGTTTTTGGCCAGCAAGAAATAAACTCCAATCAGCCATAATTGTAATAGAATCGTGCAGCAAAAGGAAGGCGGGTATGGGAAGCTCCCAGCCCGCCTCTTCTTGAACATATGGATGATTCGCAGAGCGAGGCATCCGTTGTTTTCACAATATCGAATCATAGGGAGGAAAAAACATGAAGAAAGTCAGAAAAACGCTGAAGCGCTTCTGGCCCCTTTATTTGATGTTCATACCGGGCGTTATCTATTTGTTTATCAACTGCTATATTCCCATGTTTGGTATTCAGATCGCATTTCGGCAGTATAACGCCAGAGACGGCATCTATGGCAGCCCGTGGTGTGGGTTTAAAAACTTTGAATTTCTGTTCCGCACAAATGATGCCTTTATCATGATCCGGAACACCCTGCTCTACAATCTGGTATTTATTACGCTGGGCACCGTACTGGCTGTTGCAGTAGCTATTATCCTCAACGAAATCCGCAGCCCGAAGGCCAAGCAGCTGTACCAGACCGTAATCCTGATCCCTTACCTGATATCCATGGTTATTGTCAGCTACCTAGCATTTGCTTTCTTAAGCAGCAGCAATGGTTATATCAACAACTCCCTGCTGGCTGCTTTTGGCGCCGCCCCCATCGACTGGTACAACAGCCCCAAATATTGGCCGGTTATCCTGGTGATAATCAATATCTGGAAGGGCCTGGGTTATAATATGATCCTGTACTATGCCACCATCTGCGGCATTGACCACACGTTATATGAAGCGGCCGTGGTGGATGGAGCCAACCGTTGGCAGCAAATCCGGAACGTCACGCTGCCCGGTCTGAAATCTACAATTATCATTTTGACCCTGATGGCTATGGGCGGTATTTTCCGTTCCGATTTCGGTCTGTTCTATCAGGTGCCCCAGAATTCCGGTCCTCTGATCAGCGTGACCCAGACTATCGACACCTATGTATACCGGGGTCTGATGCAGACCAACAACATCGGCATGTCTTCTGCAGCAGGCGTATACCAGTCCGTTGTAGGATTCATTCTGGTGGTAACCGCCAATTTTGTTGTCCGCAAAGTAGACAATGAAAGTTCCCTGTTTTAAGAAGGAGGTAGCTGATTATGGTAGAAAAGGGAAAAGGGTTCCAAATTTTTGCCCACATCCTGCTGAGTTTTCTCATTATATGCGCGATTGCGCCTTTCATCCTGTTAATTATGTCCTCCTTCACCGAGGAACAGACCCTGATTACGAACGGCTACAGCTTTTTTCCTGCAAAGTTCAGTACCTATGCCTATGAGTATCTGCTGACGAAGTCCGCCGCGGTGGTCCGCGGTTATGGCATTTCTTTTATGATAACTCTGATCGGTACGGCGTGCAATCTGCTGTTCACCACCCTGTATGCCTATCCTCTCTCCCGGAAAGAACTGCCGGGCAGGAATATTTTTGCCTTTTATTTGTTCTTTACCATGCTTTTTTCCGGCGGCCTGGTGCCTTCTTATCTGATGTGGACCCAAACCTTCCATATCCGTAACACCATGTTCGCCCTGCTTATCCCCAACCTGCTGATGAGCGCTTTCAACGTCATTATGATGCGAACCTATTTCTCTGCCAACATCCCGGATGCCGTCATCGAGGCAGCACGGGTAGACGGTGCAAATGAGTTCAAAATCCTCTTCGGCATCGTACTTCCTATGGCCCTGCCTATCATTGCCACAATAGGCCTGTTGGTCGGACTGGCTTATTGGAACGACTGGATGAACGGTCTGTACTATCTCAACGATGACCGGATGTTCAGCATCCAGGTATTGCTGATGAACATCCAGCGTGATTTGGATTCCCTGCGGCAACAGGCGCAGTCCGGCGGTAATATAAACACCGCCGATCTGCCTTCCACCTCCGTCCGGATGGCACTGACCGTAATGGGTGTTCTGCCGATCATGATTATTTATCCTTTTCTTCAAAAATATTTTGTCAAAGGTATTGCTATCGGCGCCGTTAAGGGTTAGGCGCAAATGGAAAAAGACGGTTGGTCCGGCGGGCGGAAACCCCGCTTTGCAGGGTACAGCCGGCCGCCTTACGCGGTATAATTGCGCTGTCTGGCAACAGGCAGCGCAATTATATTTTCATCTCTATTATACTTTCCGCAAAAATTAAAATATGGCTGCCGAAATACTAAACACTTCGGCAGCCACATCTTGTTATATCACTCTTCGTTCAATCCTTCTACAGTATCAGTCCCCGGAAATAGTTAATGGTGAAATCAATCCCCTTCTCTCCAAGCGTACCCTTCCAGGTTTGGGAATGCGGCTCAATACTCAGCCTGCCGTCGTATCCTTTGGCATACAGCGCGGAAAGGAAAGCGCCCCAGTTAGTCTGATCCAGCCCCGCAGGCGGATCGTCAAACCGTTCCCCTCCGATAACAAGGGAGCCCTTCAGATGTACATGTACAAAACGGTCTCCCCAGTCCTTTGTCTCCTGAAGATAATCCCCTCCGTCATAAATGCAGTGGGAAGGATCATACTTGATAAACAGATCCTTCAAATAGCCATGAATCACCGTATATGCCATGGGGTTACATACAAAATTATTCCAACGGCAGTTATAAACCGCGATTTTTACTTTCTTTTCCCTGCCGTAAGCGATTAGCTTTTCGAAATATGCGATGGCAAAGCTGCAGTTTTCATAATAGGAAAGCTCTTCCACATAGTTACAGCCTGTGATATACACACCGCAGTCCAAACGGGCCGTGGCGTCTATCAGCCTGTATTCCAGCTCCAGTTCTTCCTGACAGATGCCGTCCCTGCTGATCCGGTCGCTGCCCCAGCGGCCAACGGCTCCCACCGGCATTTCATACGCCTTACTGAAGCGGATGACCTGATCCAGATGTTCCAAAAAATCCTCTGCCCTGTCGTTCACATCCAATTCCACAAAAGAAAGGCCGCGCTCTTTCGCTTTCCGGAAATCTTCTTCTTCTATCCATGAAATAATCCCTAATTCCATTTTCTGCCTCCCGTCCCCAGCGGCTTTTTCCCGGTGCCGGAAGGCGCCTTAATCCTGGCGCCTTCCGGCGGCACCAACCCCGGTGGACATCTCCATTTATTTAAAATATACGGTTTTCCCGCTCTTAGCCGCCTCATATACCGCTTCCAGAATCTGTGTCACCACAAGTGCCTGTTCCGGCTTCACCGTAAGGGGCTCCCCGTTCATGACCGCATTGTAAAAAATCCTCTGCTCCACATCATCCGCTTTTTCTGCAGCCCCGTCAAAAAAGGCCACGCCGCCCGCACTGAAATCCGGTGTTTCCACACACTGCCTGCCATACTCCACCTTGTTGATGCGCAGGCCTTCCGCCATATCGGCGCCGGCTTTGGTGCCGCAGAGACTGGTCTGTGCCTCTCCTACATCCAGGCTGTTGATCGCCCATGAGGATTCCAGCACGATAGTGGCTCCGTTTTTCATCTTAATGAATCCGAAGGCAGAATCCTCCACCGTAAACTTCGTGGGATCCCAGTCCCCCCAGGCATTGCCTGTTTCCGTCTGGTCCGCCAGCTTGCGGAACACGGATCCGGTCACAGACTCAGGCTCATAATTGTCCATCATCCACAGCGTCAGATCCAGCGCGTGGGTTCCGATATCGATCAGCGGCCCGCCGCCCTGTTTTTCTTCATCAATAAATACCCCCCAGGTAGGAACGGCCCTTCTGCGGATGGCATGGGCTTTCGCATAATAAATATCGCCCAGATCGCCGTTTTCACAGGCACGTTTCAAGTACTGGGAATCTGACCTGTAGCGGTTCTGATAGCCAATGGTGAGGATTTTTCCCGTCTCTTTGGCTGTTTCCACCATTTCTTTGGCTTCCGCATATGTTTTTGCCATGGGTTTTTCACACATTACATGCTTTCCGGCCTTCAGCGCGGCAATAGTAACGGGCGCGTGGGCGTTATTGGGGGTAAGGACATAAACCGCGTCCAGCTCCTCCTGTAACAGCTCCTGATAATCCGTATAGACCCTTGCATCAGGTGTGCCATATTCTTCCTTTGCCTTAACCGCACGTTCCTCTATCAGATCGCAGAACGCCACAGCCTCAAAATTTCCGCTTCTTTTGATAGCAGGCAGGTGCTTCCCGTTTGCGATTCCCCCGCATCCTACAATACCAATTCTCATTGTTTTCATACTATGCAAATCCTTTCTTAATCCGGTCTGCCGCTCTCTTACTCCATGATGTTCCTGAGATAACAGACACTCTTTTTCATGTTTTCCATGGGGCTTCCAAAGAAATGATCATCCTGTTCCACTACAAGCCATTTAGCGCCGCACTCCTGTGCTTTTTCCGCAATTGCCTTGATATCCTGCTCACCTTCTCCTACGGCAACCAGCTTTACGTCATCATCCCGGATGAAGTCCTTAATATGTACGAGCGGACACCTTTCCCGGTATTTCTCCAGATACCCTAAAGGATCTTCCCCCGCCACTTTAACCCAGCAGGTATCCAATTCGGTTTCCAGATCATCCGGGCTTTGGGATGCATAAAGTTCATCCAAAGGTGTTTTCCCGTCCGCCGCTTTTTCAAATTCGAACCCATGATTATGATACAGAAGCTTCATACCGTATTTTCTGCATTCACCGGCGATTACCGGAATCGCTGCCAGAAATTCTTCATATCTGCTGCCGCCGTACCTGCATTCCTCCGAAATGCTGGGAATGGCCACGTAGCTGCAGCCGATGCTGTGATACGCCCTGACCGTGTTCTCCAGATCCTTATCCAACTCCTCAAAGGGCACATGAGCTCCCACCGGAACCAGATTCGCCTCTCCCAGCCACCCTCTGATTTCCTCAGGTGTTTTGCCATAGAGCCCGGCCAGCTCCACCCCGTCATACCCCAGCGCTTTCAGCTGTTTCATTGTCCCCGCAAAATCAGCGCCTGCTTCTTCCCGCACCGAATAGACCTGTACGGCGATTGGCATTTTTTTCATGAAATTTCCCTCCCGTTCAATTAGTTATTATCCGTAACAGTTCAGACAAGTCTGAACCGTTACTATGATTCCTCTTCAAAATTTACCACCTGTTTTTGCTCCGCCGATTCAAAAACCGCTTCCATGAGACGCATCACCCGCATGACTTCGTCCAGTTTGATCCTGCTTTCCTGTTTTCCCTCCAGCACAGCCATCACGTTCTCATAGAATTCCCGGATATCACCGGATACATCGGGAAGCTCTTCCGTATAAATACTGTCATCTCTTCTTGGGGCCATGGTTTTGGTCAGGCCTGCTGCGGTAATTACAGGTACCACGTCTTTCTCATCCATGCCGTTTGCGCGGACAATACGTCCGTTCCTGTCCCAATCCTCAATCAAGGCACTGCCGTTTGCGCCAAGGACATACCATCTGGGCAGCTGGATAAAATTGCTCGTCCCCACCTCCACAAGTATGTGAACGCCATTGGCAAATCCCAGATCCGCAGTAAACCCGTCATCCACAAGCTGGTTAGTCACATGCGTAACCGTAGCATATACGGTACGCAGCTTCACGCCGGGATAAAACAGAAGCGCCTGATCCAGCAGATGAACCCCCCAGTCCAGGACCATTCCTCCGCCATGCTCCTTTTCCTGCCGCCAATCCCCGGGGATTCCCCTGGAACCATGGACTCTGGATTCAATCCGAAAGACCTCTCCCAGCTTCCCTTCTTCCAGAATCCGCTTTACGGTCAAAAAGTCTTCATCCCACCGGCGGTTTTGGTGAACGGTCAGAAAACGGCCCGTTCTGTCCGCTGCATCCATCATTTCCTGCAAATCTGTACTGCTGAGGGTTACCGGCTTTTCCGAAACCACATTTTTCCCTGCTTCCAATGCCGCTATGGCTACACTCTTATGTACGTCATTAGGAGCGGCGATCAGCACCAGATCCACCTGTGGATCTGCGAGCAGCTCCTCCAGCCCGGAATAAACCCGGACGGAGAGGGTTCCGGCATAATCGCGCCGTTCCTCTTTAATGTCCCAGATGCCGGCCACTTCCAGATCTTCCAGGTTCTTAATCAGATCGAAATGCCAGCCGGCCATGCCGCCGAAACCGACCATTGCTATTTTATGCTTCATGATGTCTCCTCGTATAGCGTAACGGTTCGGACAAGTCTGAACGGTTACTGTATATTTTCCTGTGCTTTAAGCCCAGAACATATTACCCTTTTCTTCATATATTAATACATTTTTCAGGAACTGAATAGCTTTCAGCAACCCTTCCCTGCCGGACATCAGGCTGTCTTCATGCTCAATACTTATCGCATAGTCATATCCCGCCAGACGCAGTTCCGAAATAATCGCTTTCCAGTACTCCTCCCCATGTCCGTATCCCACAGCGCGGAAAATCCAGGAACGATCCACTTCATTCCCATAATGTCCCGTGTCCAGGACACCGTTCAGCGCGGTATTAATGGAATCCACTTTCGTATCCTTAGCGTGGAAATGGAACAAAGCTCCGGCCTTTCCAAGTTCACGGATACATGCGCAAGGGTCCATTCCCTGCCAGATCAGATGGCTGGGGTCAAAATTGGCTCCGATTTCCGGTCCGACGGCTTCCCTGAGACGCAGCAATGTCTTTGTGTTATAAACGCAGAATCCCGGATGCAGCTCTAATGCGATTCTATGAACGCCATGCGCCCTGGCAAATGCTGCTTTTTCCTTCCAGTACGGGATCAGCACCTCATTCCATTGATATTCCAGGATCTGTGAAAAGTCATCCGGCCAGGGGCAGGTCACCCAATTGGGCACAGCATCCTGCGGACTCCCTCCGGGACACCCGGAAAACGTATTTACCACCGGTACCCCAAGCTTTTCAGCCAGAAGAATGGCATTCGTCAGATCATCATCAAAAGCTTTCGCCACTGCCTTGTCAGGATGCACCATGTTACCATGACTGCTGAGGGCACTGATTTCCAGGCCGTACTTATGCAGGATATCCATAAACTCTTTCCGCTTTTCCTCATCCGCCAGCAGCTGTGCCGCATCACAGTGAGCTTTCCCCGGAAAACCGCCGCATCCGATTTCCACCATCTGTACCCCGTTTTCGGCAAGAAATTTACATGCGTTATCAAATGACAGGTCTCCCAATGCAACTGTTAAAGTCCCCAATTTCATTTTTATATTCTCCTATCTCAAATTTGGATTTTTTGTGAGAGCACAAAATTGCGTTCCGACAAAGACATTATAAAAAAATCAGCAGAAGATTGATAGGATTCCTCTGCTGAAAGCACATATGATTCTGCTGTTTTTTATTCGAGAAGCGTAGAGCAGAACAGATACCCATAAACATTCGTTCCTCGCTTTCACGTCATTTCAAATTTGTTGTCCCGTTGCCTGCGGCGGGGTGTTTGACCTTTTTATTATGTCCAGGGGAGTGCAGCCGTAAAACCTCCGGAACATCCTGCCAAAGTTGTTATAATCCGAAAATCCCACCGCATCGGCCACCTCCGCCACCGTATAATAATCCCCCTTTTTCAGCAGGTGCATGGCCTTTTTCAGGCGTATTCCGTTAATATACTGAAGCGGCGGCATCCCCATGCTTTCTTTAAATAAATGGTTGAACCGGTCTTCACTCAAATGGAGCAGATCCGCCAGTTGCTTGTTATTGATAGCTTCCGTATAATGCTGCTCTATATATTGGTTTACCGTATTGAGCCGCTCCAGCTTCTTTCTGCGTTTTAAGCTGTCGCTGTCTGAGAGCATTTCCTGCACACAATTGCGCGACAGATAGGTAATTAACTGCAGCAGACCGCCTTTACAGGCCAGTTTATAACCAATATCCTTCTTCTCATTTTCATCATAAATCCTGCGCATGATCCGCCCAATTTCCGCATCATCCTTAATCCAGGCCTGAAAAAGGATATTCTTGTCCGCCAGTTCTTCCGATAGAGCTTCCATCTCAAAAATCATCACCAGAACCTCCACCGGACTTCCGTAGCAGTAGCCGGCATGAAGAACATTGCTGTTGGCAATGACCAGATCTCCCTTTTCCCCCGGGATTTCCTGCTGATCCAAAAGGAATTTCGTCCTGCCCGAAACTACATAGTGCAGTTCAATGTGCTCATGCCAGTGGGGCGCGAAATACCATCTTTTTTCATGAACCCGATTGATATGCAGCTGAATGGGAAATTCCTTGTCATTCAAAATCTTTTTCTCATAAAACTTTAATTCCTTTTCCATCTGCGCGCCTCCTGGTATATCCCTCCCATAGAATAAGAACTGTCCCGGAAAAAAGTATGTTTTTGCCATTATAACATATAATTCTGCTGTTTTTAAGAGGGAATATTGATTACTCATTTTCCCGAAGATGTTCAATAATACTTCCTTTTGTGTTTTTCCAAATATAATCACCTGCGCCGCAGCACACAATATCAGGATACCGCTAAATACCATAAGAATACCAATGCAGTTCCCCAGAACCTTAATCCGTGTTTCCGTAATCTCCATTTCACTGCTTCAAACGCATCCTTTTCCAGAACATATTCTGCACATTTGTTATCTTCTTTTTTATCTGCCCGATAAACCTGAATTATCTCAATTGTCCTTCTTATCAAACAGACCCCTATTGCGATAAAAAGGCCAATGACTGCCACACCTGTAAAACACACTGCTTCCAGCTAATAAAACCGCTACCGAAAGGATTTAAAATCTTTCAACAACAAATATCTTCTTCTCCACAAAGACTTTTCTCAGAATATCTTCTTTGGCATTGATTAAAACATCCGGTCTAAGTATAGCCTCATCCAGATTAATACATCCCACCGCCATCTGCGCCAACGCACACACCGACACAGTAATATCCGGTATTCCTGAACCACCTTCAATAGAAACAGAATCTGCAGCCACACGCAACATACAATTGTTTTCCGGGATAATATCATCTTTTACCTTCATTACAAAATCACAATCAGAAGGCTTCCTTATCGTTTCAAGAAGCTTTTTAGCGTTTATCACCCGAAGCATATAATCATAACGACAGGTTTTTTGAATATCATAAGCTCCTGGTGTGCTGATTATTCGTAACAAATCAATTCCGTAAGGCAGCGGCAATTGGATGTTTCCGTAGTCCGCTTCAAATCTGCCAAGGAAGGCCAGTATTGCATGAAAGCCATCGCGGCTGACCCAGGCGCTTTCTTCCACACGCAGAATGGCCGCAGGGTCATGCTGTATATCTGAAAAAATAATATACGCTATATTTTTACCGTCAAGACTAAATATGTATGAGAATTTTCTTTCCTTATAAAGCTTATCAACCTTCATCTGCTCCATCATACTTTTTGCATCCCGCAGCACGGACAGATTATAGCTTTCAACAAACTCATTATATATTTGTACATACTCTTCAACGGCTTCTCCGGGATTCCACCTTTTTACCGTTCCGTCAAACTTATATCCTGCAAGAAGAGCAGGCTTTAGTTCATAATTACTTTGGTAATTCACTACTTCGTAACCCTGTTTTCGGTAAAAGGCCTGGTTAAACGGATAAAGCGCCGATATTACTTCCCCACTGCGATACGCTTCCGGCAGAAACTTCCTGAAAATATCCCTGACCGCCCCCTGATTCCGATATTCAGGCAATGTGGAAACTCCTCCTATTCCACCAGACTTCACAGGAGTTCCGTCAATGATAAAATCAAATTTGTTATTCAAAATTCTGGCAGCCAGTATTCCGTTATCCGTAAACGCACCCCAATCTTCTATATTTTCGTTTTCAACCCGTTCGCGCTGGCTCTCCACATCATCAACTCTTGCATGAAAGCAAAACATAGATATCAGGTATGCATCGAATTTTTCACTGCCCACAATTTTTCTTACATTCATCAGCTTCTCCTCCCTATCTGCCTATACATAATATCACCGCTCCCCACCCAGGTAACTATCTCCATAATAATCAAAACCTCTACCAGTCGCCTTCCCGGCGCACAACTGCAATTTAACCAATTACATGCTTTCCCTTTAATAAATATATTCTTTACCTTTGTGTCTTTAATTTATTTGCATTATATTCCACTTTTAAATCCTCCGCCAAATATTCATCACTCATACAATGCATATCGGAAACCCCCTTACTGATAAGCCGATAGACCTCTGAGTGATAAAAGAAAGCTAAAGCATCATCTAAGGAAATACTCATATTCGAGGCAAAACATTCTATCACACGGGCATATTTTTTCTGCAGCAAAATAGGATTCGCAGTCATATCTGTTCACTCCCTTCAAAATGCAGGTAGTTCTCTATGGCATTTTCTGTACGAAGGCAAATCTGCATATTAGGTTTTTCATAACGGAGACGGTTAATAGCTTCCGATTTATCAATCAGTCCATCATAATATAGTTCAACCGTATTAAACACCTTATCATTCGCCACGCCGCCCATCACAATATCATAATCAGATGTATCTTTCCCGCTGCGGCAGGTCAGGATAAAATCCAACCATTCTTCGGAATAAGAATTAAATTTTAATACTTTTAGATTATCATATGCTGTCTCATTAAATTCATAACGTGACACAATGCCATTTTTACCGCGGCGCATGAACTTTCCACACCATTTTACAGCCTGAGCATAAATCGGAGTTGTATAAAAACCAAGTCCAAAGTCCACATTGGGCCTGGAGTATTTTAAATCCGGGCGGACAATCTCCATATAAGAGCCATGATAAATAATCAAACTTCCACCCCCTTTTCTTTCATCAATTCTATAATATCATTTACGATATATTCTTTGCTTTGCGTATGCAGTATTTCATATTCAGGCACTATATACCCCTTAAGAATATCACTCTTTTCTGTCAAAACCTTATAGACTTGTTCAGCGTCTGCACCAAGTTCAGAAGCGATACTTTCGATGCAAAATATAACGAATTCTAACTCTTTAGCATCTTTTATAATTCCTTTTAAGTACATTTACTGCACCTCCATAACTCATATGCTTTCACAATCTCCAACACTTAGTCCCTTGTAAGCAGCCTGATTACTAATTCTGTCCTTTTGATATTACGAATTAGCATATGTTTCAACCACTACAAAAAAGGGCAAAACACAGACAATCTCCCATTTCATAATATTTAACCTGTGTTTCAAATCCTTTCTATCATTCAGTTGGCTTACTCTTATGATACTTAATTGTTTCATCAGCATAAAACAAATATAAATACATTCATTTGTTCAATATATCAGAAAATCAATAATTCTTCTATTATTAATTTCTGATAGTTTTGTTAATCTTGAACTTTCACTCTCTTACATTCTTAAAATATAGCTCATTATTCTTTGATTATCATTCTTCCACAAAACAATGACTTTTTCACAATATTTTGAATTTTGTTTTCCACTCACAATACCGCAGGGCTTATACAAAAAATCCCTGGATTTCTCCAGGGGCGAACTTATTTCAATCCACGAAGCCGCAAGGGCTTCGACGAAATGTCAATGCTGCTGACCGATATCTTTCCAATTTCAATCCACGAAGCCGCAAGGGCTTCGACGTTACCTGGTCAACGTGCATGCTGTCAAGGATGGAAATTTCAATCCACGAAGCTACAAAGGCCTCGACGTATTGACACTGAAGCGTTCTGCTCCATTTTATTGTAGCATATAATCCTGCCATTTTTAAGAGGGGATATTATATATGTATATAATTATGAGAGCTATTATCTCTGTAAGCATAAAGTGTTTTTCGCTGCGAACAAAAAGGCGGAGCGGCCACCTGATACCGGTAACCCACTCCGGCCTTATTTCTTGACACGGATAGCTCGGAAAAAAGAATCCTGTTGCGATATCTCTCATCTATTTATATGAATCACATCAGCTTTGCCCTCTGCCCCCGTTCCTGTAACACTCCACCACTTAACTGTCGCACTGTTTTCACCTGTTTTTGTAACCACCATAATATCCTTAAAACCGAATGCATCAACGTTAAATACAAGCTGAACAGACGAATTGGATATCTTTGATGCACTCCCCACACGTCCTGATTCTCTTGTAAAAGTTCCGTCCACCATCATGGAATCATCGGATACTTTTGTAAAAGTAACACCAGACCAATAAATTCCATCTCCTGACCAGTTTCCAGCCAACCATGATGTTAATTCCCCTAAACTGACAGATTCTTGTACCGGATCATTTTCTTCTGCTGCCTGCTGTTTCTTTATCATCTCTATCTTATCTATGTATGCTGCGCTATCTTTATAATCTTTAATGGAACGAAATAGCTCTGATGCTTTTGTATAGTTTTTGTTAAACAAAAAATCAATTCCTGCTGTATATATTTTTTCATAACACTTAACCGTTAATTCTTTTACATATTTATTGTTCTGATCCATACCTGCCAGTATTTCCAAGGCCCTATCACTGTAACCTGTATCGCTGTATTCCTTTGCCTGTTTGTATTCATCCGTTAATTCAATATGAGCCTCCAAAAGCTCGGCAAGGCATTTTTCAGAATCCCTGTACTCTCCTAATTCGATAAACAATTTCTTAGCAGTCTCTATAGTTTCTGTTGTTCTGCTATATAAACATGCCATCTGATATTTGCATTCCAATAGCTTATCTTCACAGTCCATACTATCAGCCAGACTATTATATAAATCCTGTACATGCGAATATTCCTGAACGGTTTCTGCATTCTTAAGCATAAACCCGGCCATATCATATTTTGTTTTTATAATGATATCTTCGCATGCTTTTTTATCTTTTATGGAATCCAGCAATGCCAGAGCTTCTTCGTACGCTTCTGTGCTGTCTGCCTCTTCTTTTATTCTCAACGCCTTTCGATATGTGGTTTCAACGACCTGTTCAGCACTGTCTTTAAAGTCCCCAAGTGCGGTAAACCCTTCAATTGCCGGATCGTATTGTCCGGATTCCATTTGCTTTACCGCTTCCATATATTGAAAATTCGGAATCACTAATTTCACGATAAAAATACTAATTACTAAAAAAATAATAAGTAAGGCAGACAACACAGAAATCCTTTTCTTTCTTTTTCTTCCCGCTTTTTTCTGTGCTTCCTGTTCCTGCATTTTGGAATCCAGATATCTTTCCGAACTTATCTCCAGCAATTTACTTTTTTCAATATTGCATTTTATACATTTCTCATTTTCCCCCGGATTCATAGTGCCGCATGCACAGTACCAATATTCACTGTTTATATAGGGCCTGACAATACGATCAGGATGAAAACCGGAAGACGTGAATTCTTTTATAAATTGTTCCGCATATTGTCCTAAAGAACTTATATCCTGTGGTCCTTTTATTCCTGCAAGTTTATATGTACCCGAATTTTCGGTTTCATCCGTATAATATACATTTGTTACCGTAAAAATAAATTTACGGGTATTTTCATCGTTTAGAATTATTGGTTCCCGATCTCCGTAGGCTTCCCCCTGTTTGATAGCTAAATCTTGAAAGGTATGGACAATTGTTTCCACACAATTTTCAGCCCAATCCAGACAATCGATTCTGATAACCATTGCCCTGACTGTTTTTATGTCCAGATTGACAAACTGCAGCTGCAATACGTTTTTTCCGGTCAAAGTGTCCTTTAATAAAGCCCCCTTATTGAACATTATCGGCGAGGCAGATACCCACTGCTTTTCCAATATATATGTAATATTTTTATATCTGCCCATATCCTATCCTCCAATTATAACGGCGGGAGACCCTCTTGTAATTCACTATTAGTTTCCACTCCGTTTCGCTTATTATTTTCTTCTATTACAATAATTATAAATCCGCCTGTCATACATACGATTCCAGAAATTAAGAATCCGGCGGCAAGTACAAAATAGGCGGCGGCATATGTTCCGTTGATAATATAATTATAAGCATCTCCGCCAACATAAGCATTTTTATTCAATACACCAAACTCCGAATTATAATAATTGGTTAATTTATCATATCCTTTATATGTAACAACGCCAAACAAAATAACAAATACTATTGCCAGACAAAATAAAAACATTTTGAAATAATTTTTCATATTGCAATTTAATCCTTTCGCTTTATTAGTATTTATGTATTGCTAAGTCTTTTCGAATCCAAGATTGAAATCCCAAGAAGCAATTTTTTCAACTATGGCTGTAGCAACAAGCTTTTTCAAAGTATATCTTGTAAACATATATCCTACTCAAGATCTACTGTAATTTGAACACTATAAAAACAGAAATAACACACTAAGTATCGATATTTACAAGCTTTTATCAGACCCACTTTGTGTTATTCTCATTTGGTGAAGTCAACATCAACAACAACACCATAATGGTCACTTGCGGAAAGATTATTATTTGGGCTAATTTCTGTTCCAAAAATTTCAGCATTGACAAATTCCATTGGTTTCCAGTTATCTAAAATATAAATTCGATCAGTATTAGCGGGAGAGTAAATCGTATTTTTCCCTTTCCATCGAGGATTATTAATACAATCAAGTGTTGGCTTCAATGGCAAACCATGTAGAGTATCATAATTACCCATAATATCTAACCAATTGGGGTTAGACTCCTCGTTGTTAATTGTCTGTTCACCTGTCAGAAACCTATGAACACTTGAATTGATATCACTGTTAAAATCTCCTAATAACACGAAATAATCTGCCTGTTCTTTTTGATCTTGGATATATTTGTCAATAGCAACAATCTGCTTCTCTTTTTCTCTTGCAGAATCCCATGGTATATGTACATTAGTAAATGAAAACCTTGACGTACCATACCTAAACAGAATATTCTGTGCTTTGCTATTTGCATATTCCGGGTGTTCATGTAAAAAAATACAGTCATCAACAGGGTATTTACTCAATATAGCCAACCCCTCATCTTCATCAATGTATTTGTTAAATATACAATACTGATACCCGGTTTTTTGCTTTCGTATATCGTGTTCAAACTTGGTTGTTACTTCCTGTAATGCAATTATATCTGCATCTGCACAGACTATTTCATGTACGAGCTGTTCAAATCTACCGCCAATACCCTTATCTTCATTCCACACATTATATGTTGCAATTTTCATTAGTTTCTCACCCTTCACTCTGTCTGTAGCCATTTTTATGTAACTATGCATAAGTAAAATTATCTGCCCTACGTTCTTTAAGCACAGACCTTGTTTATCATTTATCTTATCAGATATCCGTTAAGACTTCCACTAACGAAATATAAGTTGCAATTGTTGTTTTCCATTTTCCCATAGCCAAACAGGTTCAACATAATCTTCTATTTCCTGAAAAGCAAATAACCATCCCTGCGGAGAACGCAATGCTGCCCATCCGCCACCTGAAATTTCTTTTTTCCAACTAAGCAGTGTACCATAAAAATCAGCTAGAGCATCAGCATTTTTACAATCATAAGCAAAACCACAAACTCCCTTTATCACAATATTTTTTCTCCCTGATTTATATACTATGGTAAACTTCCGCTTTCCCGCCCATTCATCTTCTTGATAAGCGGGAAGTTCTTGAACCGAAAATTATATTCATAATCTTATTTATCCGATTTTGAGAATACTCCCCATAAAGAAAATACAATACCTGTTATTAGCAAAGCAGCACCTATAATTAGCACAGGAAACAAACCTAAATCAGATACTGTTTGCCAATATCTTCCTAACTGGGTATTCCACTCCGTTGTATTTTCTAAACTCATGCTCGCTATTAAAGACGAAAATATCAACATCAATACACCTGTAATTTCAAATCCTATCCCAGCTATTATTTTTTTCATAGTATTCCTCCAAATAATTCCTTATATCATATACCGATAAATCGATCTGTTTTACTTCGCATTAAACTGAAAGTTATATTACTTTTTTGCCGTAATAAGATATAGCGACTTCATCGTATTTGGGATAAGCCTTATACCAATATCCTCAAATCCTGCCGTGTTTAAATATCCGCTTACTCTTTTTTTATCTGTAAAGGATCCGCCATCTAATACTTGCATTAACCATCCAAGAATACGATTGCTCATCCAATCTTCAAGCAACGGATCACCGATTATAAGTCTGCCGCCCTTTTTAAGAACTCTATATATTTCGCTAATTCCTTTGTTTTTTTCTTTCCAATGATGTAACGACAGTACGGTAATAACTAAGTCAAACGATTCTAAAGATAAAGGCAGTTGTTCAACATTCCCTTTCATAAATGTTATATTGTCAGATGAAGACAACTTGGGAATAGAAGTGTCAATAGCGGTAATATCACTACGCGGAAATGTCGCAGAAACCGCTTGCGTAAATAACCCATTTCCGAAGCCGACATCTAAAATAGTTTGCGGAATTGTCCGTGTATTACTAATTTCATTTAAAACCGCATAATGTATCGCTCTCAATATCTTCACCTCAATCTCATATTTGAATATCCAAATAAACCGATAAAAATTCTAACCTAAATAATTTATTTCTTACAGCAAACTAAAGATTCATACTATAATACAAATAAGATCCTGTATATGCACTTTCTGTATTATTCTCTTTTCTGTTATATAATTTAAATCCAACGCTTTCATAGTTCTTAGGAGCAATTAAATTGCTATTCGTACACACTATTATTTTTTGAAGACCATCATATTCTATAATTCTCCGAATAGCCTCTGCTAACTGCATGTGTCCATAGCCTTTTCTTTTAAACTTTTCTCTAATCCCATTATGACCTATCTCAACATATTCTGGCCTGTGTCGAGAATCCCATGTAACAAAACCAATGGGAAAATCTTTTATACAAATTACTAATCCGCATTTATCTGCTATATCTGGATTGTCCTAGAAAAAATTATCTGAATCCTGCCAGTTCTCATCCCATATTATCTTATTTCTCGAATCATAAGAATACGCATCGTGTAAAATATCATACATAGTTCTTCTTGGAAATTCAGTGAATTTCCTAAAACAAACCATATTACTCACTTTATTTAACTCTTGAAATTCCTATTTTCAGTCCGACAGATTGTGCTTTGAAACCGTAATTTCTTGGTTTTCAGAGAACCAGTTATTTGCGGCTTCGCAAAATTCATCACAGCTGAAATAATAGCTATTGTATGCATTGTTTATTTCTATCAACTTTTTTTACAATTTGAAGATGAAAAGTAACTGTCAAAATACTCTTTGGAAAAATATCGATCTTGCAGCGTCTTAAATACCAGTGTTGGAATAGTGATGCTATTTTGAATGGGACTATCAGGAGAAATAAGACATTCAAATACAGCATTCATTACTTTCGTACTGCTCTTAAATATGTACGGATTTCGTTTTATCAGCATCTCATAAAATCCATTGTCCTGCTCACAGTTATATCCATTATATTTGGGCGGCTTTATGGTTAGATGGAAATTAGGCAGTCGGCTAAAGAGCCAACTCATAATAGCAATTAAAAACAGATTGGTATCACCGTTAGGAATTTGAATATGATTCCACTCCATATATTTCTTCCACTTCCATAATTCTTAAAGTACCAGCAACTACCGATATCCCATTCATTCACACTCTCAATAAACCGGAAATCACCGCTTCCTGATAAACCCATTTTAAACATACCATAAGACAACTCAATCTGCCTTGTAAACCTTAATTTTGTATTCACCGATAAAATCCTTACACTCTGCTGCTAAAGTATATGTCCCCGAACTATCCAGTGTAAAAAAAGTTTCCAGTGCCTTTGCCTCATCCAGCCTATATACTTCATTTCCATCTGAATCATACAAGACCATATTTAATTCTCCATTCACAATATTGGATCTAAATGAAAACTTTATTCTTTCGCCTGCTTCTCCTGAAAATGAAATATCAGAAGCTGTAGTAATTTGTTCTGTATAGCTGTTCTTCATATTACCTAAAACAGTTGGACGGGTTAGCAGGTAAATACCTATTACTGCAGCTGCTATAATGATAATCCATATTATTATAGTTTTCTTTTTCATCTCAATATCCTTTCAGCTTCTAATTTTTCTTACCGATAAACTGTAAGTTAGTTATCTGCTTTTTCTGTAACTTCCGTCACGGTTAACTGCAGCTGATACTCATTTTCTTCGCCATTCAAATCAGTAGTTTTTAACTCAAAGAAAAGATTATTCTGCAATTCATCGGTTCCTATTTTTGTCATAATATCCCCGGATATCTTTCCTGTATCACCGGAAATATTTACAGTTCCACCTGTCATATCCTCTACAACAAAAGACATCAAAATCTTTTTTTCATTGCCGGACATGACATAGAAGGTTTTGGTATACGCAGCAATATCTGATAATTTATCCTGCTTTTCTTTCAAATCGCCGCCATAAAATGTTTCCTCCGTGGAATTCAAAACAATGACTCCATTCGAGATTACGAACTGTTCATTTTCTCCGCTGAAAGAATAGACAGATAAGTGCTGCTCCTGATTAGCTGATGAGTTACTGCAGCCTAAAAACATAGTGCAGCAGACCAGAGCTGACAAAAGGATAACTACTATTTTTTTCAAATTATCACCTTTCCGTATGACTGCTTTTCAATTCTAAATATCATTGAAGTCTTGTACAATTCCCATTTATTGTTCCATGCAGTTCCTTGATACATAGGAAAATGTAATTTATACAAATTCCATTATTACTATCTCGTTTCCATCCATATCGTTTAATCGAACTTCATAGGTTCCCCAATCATATCTAACAGCTTCAGACAGAGCCACCCCTTTTCTCTTCAGAGATTCCATCGTTAATTCGAGATTATCTGTTTGAAAAACAAAGGATTGATTTCCCGTCGGCTGCGCATCAAATACTTTACAATCCCAAATACAAAGAGTGGGGGCGTTTTCTATAAAGCCAAAATAAACCCCGTTTGAATCGTCTGCATCTGTTTTAATAACAGGTATTTCTAATACCTCTCTATAAAAATCTATAAGCTCTTTCGCGTGTTCCGAAAAAACATTTGTACAATAAAATCCTGTTATCATCTTCTCCCCCATTCAATTAAATGTTGTCATTGTCTTTCACTATATCTGAGTCTCATTTGTCCGCTCTACAGAATACAGGAAAAAATCCATATCTATACACCTGAAATTCTTAGTATCCTTATCAATAATCTTCATACCGTTTCGAACAGCAACCTTTTGAGACGCTGTATTTGTATCCCTGACAATAGAATAAACGGTACTTGCATTAAGAACTTTGAAAGCGTATTCTTTACAGGCAATTGCCGCTTCTGCTGCATAGCCTTTATGCCAATACGCTTTTTGAAACAAATATCCTATTTCCAATATTTCTTTATCTCTCCAGCCTTGTAATGTCAGCCCACATTGACCAATCATTTCATTTGTTTCTTTTAAGACAACAGCCCAAAGTCCAAAACCGTACTCTGTATATCTTTTAAAATGTCTGTTAAGCCAATTTTGTGCTTCTTCTGGGTTGAATGCACTTCCATAGGCAGTGCGCATGACTTCCTCATCACATAATATTTTGCACAAAGCATCAAAATCGGACTGCACCATTTCTCTAATGATAAGGCGTTCCGTTTCTATCAGCTTATTCCTGATTTCTGATAATTTCACTGTCATTGTGTTTTCTTCCCTCACATTATTCATCTATCCAGCTGAATTCCCTGCAAAAACTCCATCGCTCTGACAGGTCGAAACATCCGCTTTTATTGCTCAAACCTAGTGTTATAAAATTAGTCACTGATACGATGCGCCTCTCAGCATCATTGCAAAACAGCAGATAGCACCCAACAAAAGCAATGGGATTAATGACATGCAAAAAGAAAAACGCTCCTTTGAAATTAAAATGAAAGAATCCGGTCAGGCTTCCAAGGCATATTAAAAATACGGTTAAAATGCACACGCAGACTGCCCGATACAAATTGGAAGATAATTTCTTTTTCTTGCATATACTTAAGATTCCGTCTATCGTCAAAAGTACTCCGCCGAGCCCTTTCTCCTATGACGATTTCGTAATCATCAACTAATGTAAGATTGGAGTTAATATAAGTCCCGTTCCCAATCGAAACCGTTTTACCCATCGCAAGTGTAAGAGGAGGCTCAATCCACACATTTTCCCCCCAAAAAAGCAAACAAATCTTTTAAAATTCTTTCTCTTTTTTCTGTTTCATCCGCTCTCGTCCAGTTAAAATCCTGACAAAGCCCCCGGGCATATATTTGTTGATTCATATTTTCACCAGTATCAACCCATAATAAGCCTTCTGCCCTTCGCTCGGCCATTGACAGTGTAACAGCATCTTTCTTCATCTTTACTTCCTCCATTTTAATTTATCCGGGCTTATGAACCGGAATTTACTTTTCATCTTTTCGTCTTACAAACTCAACAAAGGCGAATATAATAGATATTACGGTTAAAACGGAAACTATTAATTCTGACATATTTGCTGCATATTCTGTTTGCCCAGGAACTATTATTCCTAAAAGAAGAAAGTAAATACACCAAAATAATCCGATCACAAGCAGGCTGATAGTACTGTATTTTAATACGGCTGCAAATTTATTTACTAATTTCCGTACAAACTCTATCTGCTTTTGAGATGGCGCTTTCCTGCGAAATATAGATTTCAGACCACCGAATATGACACCAATTATTATCCCTATTGATATGGCAATAAAAATAGAACGTAAGCCATACATACCTATTCCCCTTTTCAAATTATATTTTTTCGCTCTGTTTTTTATTAGTATAGCATATAGAAATGAACAAAACCATTATTTTAAAACTACTGATACCTAACTAAATATAGATAGAGCCCTTTCCACTGTCACCAAAACAGTCGAAAGGGCCCACCCGTTTCTTCCGAATCTTATTATGAACACACTGTCAGGCAAGCATGCAGAAAGCGTTTCGCTCTGTCAGTGAAATCAGTATTTATTTATGGAAGGAAAATTAAATAAAATAATTAATATCTGATCCTAGTTTGTCTTAATAAACAATTTGGGTAAAAACTCTCTGGCACAGTGCCGCCAGAATGT
>URMK01000045.1 GCA_900548905.1 uncultured Lachnospiraceae bacterium
GGAAAAAAGGAAGCTGCCGCTCACGATTTTCAATCGCTAAAGCGACAGCCCCTTTTTTTCATACCTCCAGATACATCTCCCGGAGCCGTCCCCTTCTCTCTTCCTCCAGTCCCATTTCCTTCTCCAGAAACGCATCTATTGTGCCGTATCCTTCTTCAATGGCCTGGAACACGCGGATAAGATAGCTTTCCTGTACCTGCATCAATTCCCTGAGGCAGTCAATGAGCTGCGGGTTCTGAAGACGTTCCTTCAGCTTTTCCAGATGGCCCTCCACCACATCCGCAGTAAAGGTATTCACCATCATGTAATCTGCCAGAATAGTCTCTCTGGGCACATTCAGAGCGGACAGGAGCAGGGCGGTGCCCACGCCCACACGATCCTTCCCGGCGCTGCAGTGCCACAGGACGGCGCCTTCCTCCTGTGCCAGGAGGATGTCAAAAAACTTCCGGTACTGCTGTCTGGAAAAGGGATCCATGACCAGATTGCGGTACAGGCCTGCCATATATTCCTCTGCCGCCTTCTCGCTGCTGCCCATCTGCTGTACCAGCATTTTCATCATATCCTTTTCCGCAGTTTTTTCCCTGGTGATTCCGATCGCCTGATCGCTGAGAATGGGGTTTACCACATAGGCCACCCCGGGGAGTATGGGATCCGGGGCCTCGCTGCGTTCCTGTCCGGTACGGAAGTCCACATCCGTGCGCAGGCCGTACACTTGTGTGAGGATCTGTTTATCCGTTTCGGTCATGCCGGCCAGCTGCCCGCTGCGCAGCAGTCTGCGGGGGCGTATTTTCTTCCCGTCCGCCGTTTCAAAACCGCCTAAATCTCTGGTATTATGCAGTCCCTCCAAAGGGATTCTCCTGATCTCTTTCATCCGGCCTCCTGTGCTTTTTTCTTATTCATGTTTCGTTTTATCACCTTCAGCCTGGTAAATTCTTCCCGTTCTTTTTCCTCCAGGGCATTGCTGATATCCTTAACCAGCGCCGTGTAGGTAGGGATGGTGATGTTCTTCAGCGCATTGGCACGTTTCTGCGTCTTACGGATGTTCATTGCCAGCCGGTACGCGGCGTTTTCCACCATAGACAGCTTGATCGTCAGCTCCTTCACCTTCAAAAAGCCTTCCCTGGCCCTGTCCACGGACTCCCTCGTGCTGTAGAAGCCATAGCTGGGGCCTGCCTCATCCGGCGTATATTCCACCTTGGGGATCTCCGTTCCCATAATGCTTCTGGTTTTAATGCGGACAGAGGTTTCTATCGGTACCGCATGGGATATTTCCTGCACATAATGGATTCCCACTTCGATATTCGCCTGCTGAAGGGCTTCATAGGCATTGGTAAAGGTCTCGTTGATTTCCGACTGGATGGCCTTTGCCTCCTCATTCAGGTTCATCAGTTCCCGTATGAGGATATTCCTTTTTTTGTCCATCAGCTCATAGCCCTGTTTTGCCAGCTCCAGGGAATTTTTTACCATGATCAGGTTGCCTTTGGTAGGAAATATATTTTTCTCTGCCATGTGCTCACACCCTTTCCTTTACGCCTTCTCCACGGCGGGATAATACTGATCCAGTACCTTGGTATTGACACGGTCCAGTTCCTCCCTGGGAAGCATATGCAGCAGTTCCCAGCCGATATCCAGCGTCTCCCGGATAGTCCGGTTTTCATCCTGCCCCTGGCCTACGAAACGGGCCTCAAAGGCCTTTCCGAATTCCAGATATTTTTTATCCAGAGGGGAAAGCTCATCTTCACCGATAACGCTTGCCAGCGCTCTGGCATCCCCTACCTTTGCGTAGGAGGCAAAAAGCTGATTGGCAACGTCTGCATGATCCGCCCTGGTATAGCCTTCTCCGATACCGTCCTTCATCAGACGGGACAAAGAGGGAAGCACATTGATGGGAGGATAAACGGACTTTCCGTTCAGCTCCCGATCCAGAACGATCTGCCCTTCCGTAATATATCCGGTCAGATCCGGGATAGGATGGGTAATATCGTCGTTGGGCATGGTAAGTATGGGAATCTGGGTCACGGAACCGTCCACGCCGTCCACAATGCCGGCCCTTTCATATATGGTTGCCAGCTCACTGTAGAGATAGCCGGGATAACCTTTCCGGGAAGGGATTTCCCCCTTGCTGGAGGATACCTCACGCATGGCCTCTGCAAAGGAGGTCATATCCGTCAGGATAACCAGGATGTGCATGCTCTTTTCAAATGCCAGATATTCCGCCACGGTAAGGGCCACCTTGGGCGTGATCAGCCTTTCCACCACCGGATCGTTCGCCAGATTCAGAAACATGACCACATGATCGGATACGCCGCTTTCCTCAAAGGTACTTTTAAAATATTCCGCCACGTCATATTTTACGCCCATGGCGGCAAAAACAATAGCAAACTTCTCATCGGAATTATCCCCCAGGGATGCCTGGCGCACAATCTGCGCCGCCAGCTGGTCATGGGGAAGGCCGTTTCCGGAGAAAATAGGGAGCTTCTGCCCCCGGATCAGCGTCGTCAGCCCGTCGATGGCGGAAACGCCGGTACGGATATAGTTACGGGGATATTCCCTTCTCACCGGGTTCAGAGGCTTGCCGTTCACATCCGCCTTTTTCTCCGCTACGATTTCCCCCAGATTATCGATGGGTTCGCCGATACCGTTGAAGGTTCTTCCCAGCAGGCTTTCGGAAAGCCCGATTTCCATAGGATGCCCGGTAAACCGGGTGTGGGTGTTCTGCAGGGACAGGTTTTCCGTCTTTTCAAATACCTGCACCACCGCTTTGTCCTCATTGATTTCCACGACACGGCCCAGCTTGCGGTCCGCCCCCTTGTCCATGGTGATTTCCACCACCTCGTCAAAGGATGCGCCCTGAACGCCTTCCAATACTACAAACGGGCCGTTCACACTGCTCAAGCCCAAATATTCTATTGCCATAATGCGCCTCCTTTATGCATTCCTGGCAATGACATCATCGTAAAACTTATCAATTGCCTTCTTATATTCTTCAAATTTATCCAGACGGCTGTTTTCCACATCATACTTGATGGAGATCACCCTGTCAAATATGGGATCCTCCCGCAGCACCGACATGGGCATTCCCATGGATATGAGCACTTTGGACTTCTGGTACAGGTAAAGGATGGTCTCCATCATCTTCTTCTGCTTCGCCAGGGGCACACAGGTATCCTCCGGGTGGAATGCATTCTGCTGCAGGAAGCCCAGGCGGATAACTCTGGCGATTTCCAGCGTCAGCTTCTGATCATCGGGCAGCACATCGCCTCCGATGAGCTTGACGATTTCCATAAGACCGCTTTCCTGGGTCAGTATGGATACCAGCTGGTTTCTGTTGTCTATGAAATCACTCCCCACATGATCCGCATACCAGCCCGCCAGATCCGGCAGATATTCGCTGTAGCTGGACAGCCAGCTGATGGCGGGAAAATGCCTCTCATGGGCCAGGCCCTTGTCCAGTCCCCAGAAGCAGCGGACAAAACGCTTGGTATTCTGGGTAACCGGTTCGGAAAAATCGCCGCCCTGGGGGGATACCGCACCGATGATGGATACGCTTCCCTCCGTGCCGTTCAGATTCTGCACCATACCGGCCCGTTCGTAAAACGCGGACAAACGGCTGGCAAGATAGGCGGGGAAGCCTTCCTCGGCAGGCATTTCCTCCAGACGTCCGGAAAGCTCACGCAGAGCCTCGGCCCAACGGGAGGTGGAATCGGCCATAATCGCCACATGGTAGCCCATATCCCTGTAATATTCCGCCAGGGTAACCCCGGTGTATACACTTGCTTCACGGGCCGCCACCGGCATGTTAGAGGTATTCGCAATCAGCACCGTCCTGTCCATCAGGGGATTTCCCGATTTGGGGTCGATCAGCTTGGAGAAATCCTCCAATACCTCCGTCATCTCGTTGCCGCGTTCCCCACAGCCGATATATATGATAATATCCGCATCGGACCATTTGGCAATGGAATGCTGGGTCATCGTTTTCCCCGTTCCGAACCCGCCGGGAATTGCAGCAGTCCCCCCCTTGGCGATAGGGAACAGGGTATCCAGAATCCTCTGGCCGGTTACCAGCGGCTGGGAAACCGGGAACCTTCTTGCCGTGGGACGGGGACGTCTGATAGGCCATTTCTGCACCATCGTCAGCGCAGTTTCCGTACCGTCCGCCTTCTGGAGCACCGCGAGCGTATCACTGATGGTATATTTTCCGTCCTGCGCCGCACTGATGATATACCCCTGCGTTCCGGGAGGTACCATAACCTTATGCACAATAGCGGGGGTTTCCGGTACTTCGGCCAGGATGGTGCCTCCGCTGACCTTATCCCCTTTCTTCACCATTATCTTGGTATCCCATTCCTTATGGGTATCCAGCGCATCCACGGCAAAGCCCCTGCTGATAAAGTCGCCGGAGATCTTTGCCACCTCTTCCAACGGCCTCTCAATACCGTCAAATATGTTATTCAGGATTCCCGGCGCCAGCGTTACGGACAAAGTGGCTCCTGTACCTGTAATCGTTTCCCCGGGCTTCATTCCGGAGGTTTCTTCGTACACCTGAATGGTGGTAAATTCCTTTGTCAGGGAAATGACCTCTCCGATCAGCTTCTCTTCGCCGGCGTAGACCATTTCACCCATGGAAAATCCCACATCACCTTTTATCGTAATTACAGGCCCGTTAATTCCATATATCTTTCCTGTTTTTTCCATAACAAGATCTCTCACTTTCTGTCATAAGTTACGGCCTGTCAAGCCCTATACCTGAAAAACAAAAGCTCCTTCCGCTTCCTTAAGCTTTGTTTCAAAGGACTGATCTATCAGTATATTCCTGGAACGGATTAACGCGCGGATACCGCCGCCAAAACCATATTTGCTCACTTCAACCGTGGTATTGGTCATGGACGCCAGAGAATTGAGCTTGCCGGAATCCGCCGGGTCAATATAAATAAGCACCTCATCCCCTCCGGCAAATTTCTTCGCCTTTCGGATTTCAGCCACCAGATAATCCTGGTACTCCCTGGTATCCATATAGTTCTCCAGCTTATCCCTTACCTCAGTAAAAAGCTTCGCCTTGAGTTCCTCGGAAAGTTCGCCCACCTTTTCCCGGATTTGCAGCTGTGCCCTGGCAATTTCGGCGTTCTGCTTCTTTTTAAAGCTGTCCTCGGAAAGCTTCAGCTGCAGAGCCGCTTTTCTCGTGCTCTCTTCCTTGTGCTCTTCCAGCGCTTTTTCCAGCGCATTTGTATAATCAGTAAGAACCCTCGCATTCTTCGCGTTGGTGCTTTCCGTCGTCACATCCAGGAAATGCTTTAACTTTTCCTCTGTTGTCATAAAGAACCTCCTATTATAACTTGATGTATCTGTTCGGTTTCTTCACCGTTACAACTTGATACCGATAGCTTCGTTCACATATGCCGTAATAAAATCCGATCTCCGGCCGGTACCATGTCTGTCAGGTATCTCAACCACCAGCGGCACTTTATAATTCAGCTTCACATTGTTGACGACATCCGGAAAATCCCTTCCGAATTTTTCCGTGAGCAGCAGGATCCCGATTTCCTTATCGGCAAGCACCTTGTCGATTTCTGCCTTCAGCTCCTGCTTTTCATGGACCACCGCCCCTTCTACGCCGGCAAGTCTCATGCCGGTGTAGGAATCAATGTTATCGCTGATAAGATACATTTTCATTACAGTTTACCAAGGATCATGAAGGCGATGATCAGACCGTAGAGGCAGACACCTTCGGCAAGACCTACAAAGATCAGGGACTTACCAAGGATGGAGGAATCTTCGCTGATAGCTCCCAGCGCCGCGCTTGCCGCACTGGCAACGGCGATACCGCCGCCCACGCAGGAAAGGCCGATGGAAAGGCCCGCGGCCAGATAGCCCAAACCGGTTGCCATACCGCCCGCAGCAGCTGTTGCCGCCGCAGCATTTGCCGCATCCGCAGCGGATGCCTGGCCGCCGAACATCACAAGGCCGGTTCCCAGCATGAGGCCGAAAAAGGCGACGGCATTGACCGCCAGGGATATCTTATATCTTCTTTTGGATTTTTCTCCCTTAAAATACATCCGGAAAGGTACCACAATGCTTAAAATTAATGCTGTAAATAATAATACTTTTGCCATGATAAATGACCTCCTATTAGTCCTTTTCTTGTTATATGTTTGTACTTTTAATTGCTCTTTGCCGTCTTTGCATAAGGCTTGAACTCCCTGCCGTCCCCCTTATAGAACCGGCTGAAGAATTCATAGTACTGAAGACGCAGGCCCTGTATCCCCACAATAAGCCCTTCCATACCGCAGACAATCAGGTTGCCTATAATAATGACGATGATGTTGGGGGTCCCCCCGTTTTCCGCTCCGGCCAGCATGAGCACAACCTGCATCATAGCCGCATGGCTCACCGCAAAGGCTCCGATACGCACAAAGGACAGGGTATTGGAAAAGTAACTGAGAAGCACTTCGAACATTTCAAAAAATGCCTGCACCACAAACATCCCTTTGCCGCCTTCTATCAGTTCCTTCTTCTTATTCAGCTTGTTGGTAAGCGGCTCTTTGCAGGCTATCACCAGCAGAGGGACCGCAAACATCACCACAAGGACGATTCCTGCGGGAAGGGAGTGCCCTGTCATGAACAGCACCACCACCGCGGCCACAGCCCCGTAAAACACCAGCCCGGCCACACCGTTAGTGTCAAAAAGCGCTTCTCCCAGATCCTTCGCACGCAGGCTGTTGATTATGTGGAATACCATCATTAACAGCACCAGCCCCATACCCAATCCCACCGCAACCACAAATACGGTGTTCAGGTTGCCGATAAACGGAAGCGTTGTCATGGCCTCTGTGGGCCGCAGCCAGAGAGGCTCTATCACATCCTCAAATCCGAACACGCTCCCGAAACAGAAACCGAACAGCGTGGAAAAGATACCGCAGCTTCCTACGATAGCCGCCAGGTTGAGCTTTTTAAACTTATACAGGAGCATGCCGCCCGCGAACAGGCACAGCCCCTGTCCCACATCCCCGAACATAGCTCCGAAAATGATGGAATAGGTCACAGCCACAAAAATCGTGGGATCGAATTCCTGATAATCCGGAAGGCCGTACATCCGGATAAACATTTCAAAGGGCTTGAAAATCCCCGGATTTTTCAGCTTGGTGGGAGGCTTGCGGAACCGGTTTTCCAGGCTCGTTCCGTTTCCGTCCTCAATCATACAGAAAATATCCGCATCCCCTTCGATTTCCTTTTCAAACTTCTCCGCATCCTCCTGTGTCATCCAGCCGCAGAGAATAAAAAATACCGTATCCTTTGCCCTGGTAAAGGCCGCCAGGCGGCGCACATCAAAGTACTCGGCGCTTTCCCCGATCCGTTTTGCCGCGGCCAGGACCTGGCTTTTGAGTTCCTCCAGCCTGTGCCGGAAGCTGTCCTCAAGCTCTCCCAGCTTCCCGTCCAGCTCCTTTTTCCGGGCGTTCAGCTTATCATAAGCCTCCTCCACGGTCCCCTCATAATCATCGTCTATGAAGGTCCTTTCAAAATGAAGGGATGCATAAACGGCGTCCACTTTTTCCTCTTCGGCGGCAGGCACAAAATAAACGCCCCAGATATAATTCTCATCCCTTCCGCACTCATCAAATATGGAACAGATATCGTCCATGAGATATTCCTTCAGCTTGGAATAGGATTCCACCGGAATTTTTCCGAAACGGAACTTGATATGTTTGAAATGGAGGATAGATGCCACATCATAATGCAGATCCTGGAAAGGCCGTATATTCGTCAGCAGATCCGCCACTTTCCTGCGTTCCGTCTCCAGGCCGCTTTTCGCCTGTCTGCAAGTCTCCAGTTCCTTCCACAGTCCTTCAACCAGGGAAACGGCCGGTTCAATCTCCATCCTGCCTACCGCCCCGCCGTCCTGCGTCCCGTCTGTCAGACGGCCAGCCAGCTCCTCTGCCTTTGCCTTGATGTCCCGATAGGGATTACTGTCCGCACAGGGAGTGATATTCTTCAGGTCTTTTAATTCGGATAACGTATTCTCCAGCTGTATTTCGTACCGGTACAGATATTCGGAGGTCACTCTGTCTATCTCTTCCTTGGGTCCGATAATACTGATAAATTTCATTTTTTCTATCACTGCTCACACCTCCTATGCAGACGTCTTATCCCATTCATCCTTTGTCTGAACGGGAACCGACGCCAGATATTCTTTAATCCGCTCTGCGGGCAGACCATAACGGACACATTCGATTACCTTAATCACCTTATTCACCTCTTGTTCCTTTTCATACAAATAGGTGTCCAGACAGGCGGCAGAATAGCCCGCCGTCCGAAGGTTTGCCTGATGGACCTTATCCATCAGCCTGCCGCAGATTTTTTCCAGCTGTACGTACGCCGCTTCCTCAAGATGCCTGCCATAACTGGTCTGCTGCAGGACATCCATATATTCCTTGGCATTTTCGGCCTCCACCAGCTGCTTGACCTGTTCGGTGGAGAGCCGGTAATGAATGGGAATCAGAAATGCATAAATATCTGCGGGAGTCATACGGTAATATTTTTTAGCCCGGTATATCCACTGGATATTCAGCGTATCCGCCTCCAGTCCGGCAGAACGCTGTATGACCTGCAGATCCTGCTTCTTCAGATGCTTTTTCACATCCAGCCACAGCTGTTTGAAGAAAAGCATATCCAGAGCCGCCTCATAAGCAAACAGATTGGCCCCGCCGGCTTTATTCACCACGGCCAGCGCCTTTCCGTACGGCGTATCCTGCAGCAGCCCTATGAGGCCCTCCACGGTCTCCGCCCCCATCAGCACATGGGGATCCATGGAAGAATGACGCTCAAAAACAGCCTGGTAGGCCGACAGATCAATGCCCGTCCGATCCTCCTGGCTGTCAAACAGATACCGCAGCACATTTTTCAGGAATATCACTTCATACCGCATGAAATAATCCCCTAAAAACACTCTTTGCTCCAAATCCGCAAATCTGTACAATTTGCCAAAATCATAATAGAGAGACTGTTTTATCAGCGCCTCCGCCGCACCTCTGTGCAGATGTGTTTCATCCTTATCTGCCAGCACCTTCTCGTAAGAAGGGAGTTTTTTCAGGTAGGAAAGAACCTCGGGTACGCTGTGCAGGTCACTCATTTCCCGGAACTGCTCCTGGGAAAGCAGCCGGCCCCTCATGGCCTTCACCTTCGTGGAGAGTCCGCTGTAACGGAATAAACTCATAACACCTCGTCCTTTCAGCTGCAAACCATTTCTTTCAGAAGCCGGTCGCTCAGCTTCCCATGCTCGTTATCATACTTTTGCTGCAGCTTCTCCAGAATCCGTCCGGTTTCTTCTTCCAGACCGGCCAGGGCTTCCTCTTTTTCCTTCATAAGCCTTTCCTGCAGCGCCTCCTGTTTTTTCCGGGTATCCGCGGCAAGGGCTTCGTCAAATTCCCTTGTCTTCACTTCCATTTCGGCAGAAATCTCTTTTTTTCTCACTTCCACCGCTTCATTCATCCGGTTGGCTGTATCTTCGATCTCCGCCAGCCTGCTGATCACTTCATCTACGGCTTTTTCCATATCTTACCTCCTGCCTTCCTATCGGCAATATGCCTTATCATTTAATTATTGCTTGTCATATTGCCCATGTCAATTTAGTATACCACCGGGAAAATCAAACCACAATATGCATATCTGCCAAATAAACAATGTTCATTTTCGCATTTGTTGGCAAGAAAAAAAGCGTCTGGTTGCCGATTCCTGACGCCTTTTAGCTCTTTTTCTATATCCCAGATTATCTCCCTTTTTGCACCCATCAATCCTCCACCTCTTCCTTTATTAAGAAAGAAAGGATGTGGTGTCATGCAGAAGAAAATCTGCCATTCTCGCAATAAATTCCGAATTGGTAGGTCTTTTGCCTTCTGACTGGCAATAACCGAAAAGATTCTTCTGCTCCTTTTCGTCCCCTCGTTTCCAGGCAGACTCAATAGCATGTCTGACGGCATGTTCCACCGTCTCCCCGGTTGTCTTATGTTTCCTTGCAACAGCAGGATACAGCTTTTTCGTAATTCCATCCAGCGCTTCCATATCCTCCATACAAATAGCAAGAGCAGTCTTAAGATATTGATAACCTTTCAGATGTGACGGCATTCCAATTCTGGAAAGCAAACGTTCAATACGTCTTTGTGATGAACAATTCCCCCGATTGTCCGTATGTGGCTCTCCGTAAGATAAAATGATTTGAAGATCCTTGTCCTGTCTCAGTAATTGGGTAAGTTGAAAAATGTGCGACTGATTACAGTCAGCCACCGATACCCACATACAACTCATATGCTCTCTCCTCTCGTATCATTCCCCACAAAATTGTATTAACAATTAACAGTTACCACTCTATTTTATCAGATTATTTTTATTTGTAAAGGTAATTTATGGCACAATTTTAGAAAAATTTTATTCTTAACGTGTCTTTTATGGCACATGCCGGGATAACAAGATGATTGCAATAACGATAAAATGCTGACTTTCTTATCTATGAAGGACTGCATTTTCCAAAAAACTGCATATTTACGGAGGAAGAAAAATGGATTATTATGATACGGAGACCTATAACCCGGATATGGCGGATATATTAATGTGCCGTATATCCAGCCAGCTTTCCACCCACAACTGGTCCCTGAAAATCCTGGCCGATAAATCCGGCGTACCATATGAAACAATCAAAAAAATAGCAAACGGCAAGATCTCAAATCCATCCCTAAAAAGCATTCTGAAAATTTCCGTCGCCTTCGGCTGCAGCATCGATTATCTGGCAGGAAAAGAATCCCTTCCCGCCAAACCGGACACCGCGGCAAATCCAATGTATTCCTATTTGAATTAGTACTAAGAATATGTTAAGATAAAAACAATGACTACCTGAAACAGGCACGCAAATTTTATGCGTACCATAGAAAGGAATCTTATTCATATGAAGAAAGCTTTGATTATAGGCGGCGGTCCTGCAGGTTTGACCGCAGCCTATGAATTATTGAAGGGCAGCAAACAACGGATGTCACGCTCTGCGGACCATCCTTATGTTCAGGCAAAAAATCCCCCGGAGGAAATCGAGGTCATTGTTTTTGAGGAAAGCGATTTGCTGGGAGGGATTTCCAAGACAGTGAACTATAATGGCAACCGTATGGATATGGGCGGCCATCGTTTTTTTTCCAAGGATCCCAAGGTAAATGCCTGGTGGCTTGCAATGCTTCCTCCCCAGGGCGCTCCCGCCTATGATGATATTATTTTGAAGCGGACGCCTCCCCTTGCCGCAGGAGGGCCGGATCCGGAGAAAACGGATCGGGTGATGCTCACCAGGAACCGGGTATCGCGGATCTATTTTGAAAAGAAGTTTTTTGATTACCCTATTTCCCTGAAATGGGAAACGTTTAAAAATATGGGCTTTCTTACCACCCTCCAGGCCGGTTTCAGCTATCTGGCTTCGGTGCTTCATAAAAGGCAGGAAAATTCCCTGGAGGATTTTTACATCAACCGGTTCGGCAGGAAGCTTTATTCCATGTTCTTTGAAAAATATACGGAAAACCTGTGGGGGCGCAGCCCCAGGGAGATCGCTCCCGACTGGGGCGCACAGCGTGCCAAAGGCCTGTCCGTCATGGCTATAGTCATGGATATGTTCAAGAAGTTCCTTCCCGGCGGGAAAAAAGGCCATGTGGAAACCTCGCTGATTGAAGAATTCAGTTACCCCAAGCTGGGGCCGGGTGAGCTGTGGGATGTAACCGGTGAAGAAATCATTAAAAACGGAGGGCAGATACTCCGCGGCTGCCGCGTTACCGGGCTGCACAAGGATGCCGGAAACCATATCACCTCCCTCACTTATATTAAGGAAGGAAAAGAATACACCATGGAGGGGGATATCTTTATTTCCTCCATGCCTATCAAGGATCTTGTGGAAGGCATGAACGATGTGCCGGCCGAAGAAGCCGCTATCGCTTCTGGTCTTCCCTACAGGGATTATATGACTCTTGGCGTCCTGGTTCCCAGGCTGAACCTGGTGAATAAGACGAAGATAAAAACCATTTCCAATATTGTGCCGGACGACTGGATTTATGTGCATGACAGGACGGTGCAGATGGGGCGTTTCCAGATTTATAACAACTGGTCCCCTTATATGGTTAAAGATTTGGAAAACACAGTCTGGGTGGGCCTGGAATACTTCTGTAACGAGGGGGATTCCCTGTGGCGGATGACCGAAAAGGAATTTTCCGATTTCGCCGTAAAAGAAATGGTAAAAATGGGCCTGATTGACAGCACTTCCCAGGTAATCGATACCCATATGGAAAAGGTCAAAAAGGCGTATCCCGCTTATTTTGATACGTACAAGGATATTGACCGGCTCCGGAATTACCTGGACACCATCGACAACCTGTACTGTGTCGGCCGAAACGGCCAGCACCGTTATAACAACATTGACCATTCCATGGTTACTTCCTTTGAAACCGTCCATAATATCCTACACGGCGTGAAGGACAGGAGCAATATCTGGAATGTGAATACGGATAAGGAATATCTGGAATCCACGGCAGAACAGAATTAAGGCATAGTAAAAGATTCCGGCCATAAACTAATGGTATTAGTTTATGGCCGGAATCTTTTTATCTGCATCACAGGTTATGCTTTATTTGCAGCCTCAATTGCCTTTTTTCTGCTGTTTCAGGACATCGTTTACGATTTCCATACGAAGTCCCGCATCAATAAAATCACAGTGCTTACAGAAGGAATAGTTCTGCCTTCCGTCCTTAACCGCGTTTCTCAGCTTCTGATAGGCCGGACTGTTCCAGGCATCCTTTAAAGGCATTGTTGTCAAATCGCCCACATCGGTCACTTCAAAATTATCACAGCAGCAGATACCCAGCTTTCCGCCGGGAGTGATCCACATATCGGTATAGGGCATAAGACAGGTTTCCTTGATTACCTTTTCCGTAGCGGCCTTATTGGGCGCGCTGCCGGCACGGTTGGTCAGTACCTCCTTCAGGTAACGCATCTGAATCAGGATATCCACATCCTTAAATTCTTCCGGATGGGCCTTTACATATTCATAAATCACCTTGACATTATCATGCAGCTTCATGTCAAGGCAGTAGTTGTTAATAATAAGCTGATTGACATACGGAACGATTTCCTTCACCTTGTCCACATCCAGAAGCAGTCCGTTGGTGGACATGAAAATAAAACTCTCCGGCAGCTGTTCCCTGGCATATTTATGGAATTCCACAATCCGGGTATCCAGCCAGGGCTCATTGTTCCCGTACAGGGTCAGATGCCCCTTGTATCCCCAGTCCCTGAGCTGATCGATAATGCTGTAATACAGACTCTCTTCCATTCTGGCATAGGGACGTTTTTCCGCATTCTTGTTGGCCGTACAGAACTCGCAGGTGCTGTTGCAGCGATTGATGGTTTCCAGGTTCACCACGTTGGGATGGGGCACGGGATCACTTCCCATAAAATATTCAATATAGTCCTTCTGGGATTTTCCCCGGGTCATGAACTGGAAGGTAAGATACCCTTCACTGGACAGCTTGGGAAAGTATTTTCTCATATTCCAGCCGAATTTGCCGGCGAAATTATGGATTCTGATTGGCATGTTATATCGTCTCCTTCTCTTTTTCAGTACATCTGAAACAGCTCAGATAAGTCTGAATCGTTACGTACACTGTACGGATTTATCCGTCAGCGCAGAACGGCACAACGGCCGGACTGCCGTTTGGAATATTTACGCAAAGTATCCCGCATACAGCATCTTTATGCCTGCCGCAGGCCTTTACCATCATATCATCCCCGGACTTTATTGTCAAACCGGACGTTTACCTTTGTACGGCTTGCCGACCGCCGGCAGTTTCCCCGGCCGCATATACATATATGGTATAAGGGGATTCTTCCTGGGTATAGGTTCCCTTCAGCGTGAAGCCCAGTTCCTCTTCGTTGCTGATTTTAATCCTGGAAAACAGATAGCTTCCTCCCAGGCTGCGGAACATGTCCCCGTCTATATATAGCCTGTCGTCCGCCACATTCATGGTCCTTACCGCATTCCAGGTATTTTCCCCGGATCCGGAAAACAGATAGGCTCTGGCTCCCCAGTCCCAGAAATAAATGTCCCATTCCTCCACACGCTCGGTGGCAGGTGTGATCATGGCGCCGAAGCCCTCCTTGTATTCCTGGGGATAAAAGCCCAGATAACCGTCCAGCGTAGCGATACCGTTGTAGGAAAGCACAGCCGGATGCATTCCGTAGGCGGCGCTGTACTCCCCGTTATAACCGATATCGGCCTTTATTTGTTCAAACAGCTTTTCCGAATAAAATTCCCTGTAATTCAGGTTTTCCACCGGCGCGTGCTTAAGCAGCCGGTATGCATTGTAATAACAGGTATAATAAAAGTCGTTGTAAACCGCCGGTGTGAGGACCACCACCACCAGTGCGATAAAGGCGATCAGGTTGCCCAGCCACTTTTTGCGTTTATCATACAGATATTTGACGATGAAAAACAGGGCAGCATACCAGAGGAACGGGTTAAAGAACACAGTCCGGTTAAACTGGAAGCCCTTAAGCGGCGGAACCAGCGTCTCAAACAGCCCCCGGAACCCGCCCCAGTAATAAAATCCGTAAATCAGGCAGTTCCCTATAATAAAATAAATCACCAGACAGAAACTGTCCGTGAGAATCCTGCCCGGCTTCTTTTCCCGGAGGAAACAGATTATGCGGAATCCAAGGAACAGAAGGCACAAGGGAAGGACAAATTTCGTATGGGAGGGCTGGGCGTGGAAAATGGCCTGATAAAAGACATCCCATATGGTTGCCGCGATCTGGCCGGCGGTGAAATTATCATCCGCCATAGTGGAACGCATGGTAACCACATCGGAAAACAACATTTCCCCAAACAGCCTGTACTCAAACAGGATGTAGCCCGCCGCCAGAAGAAACAGGGCTATTACAAGTCTCCCGCTCACCGCCTGCTTCAGCCTGCAGGAACCGGCTCCTTTTTTCAGCCTCCGGTAATCCCTCACCGTAAGAATGATAATTGCCAAAACCAGATAGGCAAGGATAAAGAAACCAAAATAGGAAAAATAAGAAAGAAGCGGATACAGAAAAAGGAACAGATAATCCCACCTGCTTTCCCCTCTGTAAATCCGGCGGAGCAGGAGTATCACAAGGGGAATGGACGCAAAAGCAATCCCATAGGCCGGGAACAAAGGCAAAAGGCCGTAAATCAAGCCGATAATAACCACTGCGGGTTCATACTTTTTGTACGCATCCCGGTAGATATCCTTTGCCAGAAGCATAACGGATCCCGCAGCAATCAGAATCTTCAGGAAATATCCGCACAGATAGGCCGCAAATGGGGGGAAAAGCCAGAAAAGAATATTATATAAGGAAAACTCAGAGCTGAGATAATCCCTGGAAATCCCGCCCAGGATAGGCACTGTCACATCATGGGCAAAAAAGGCATCCGCGTATTTCATTGCCTGGAAATGCCCCATAAACAAATCCAGATTATCATGGGTGGCAATATAGCTTCCTTCCCCAAAGAAAAGGAATACGGCCGCCTCCCCCAGTATTACGGCTGCAAACAACAGCCAGAACCATTTTTCGATCAAAATCCTGCAGATTTTCTTCATCTTAATTCTCCACCACGGTATTTCTTCCTGCTTCCAGGTATTTATCCACAAACTCCTTTTCCGGAACCGGCCTGCCGAACAGATAACCCTGTATAAAGTCCGGGCCAAGCTTCTGAAGCTTTACCAGCTCCTCTTCCGTTTCCACTCCTTCCAGGCAGACGCCCAGACCGATACTGTGGGCCATTTCTATGATATGCCCCAGCAACGTGTAATCATAATTGCTTTCCATCGCCCGGACCCCGAAGGAACGGTCTATTTTAATCATATCCGCCCGCAGATCTTTCAGGTAGCGCAGATTAGAATAACCTGTGCCGAAATCATCAATCGCCAGCTTCATTTTCTGTCCCCGGATATCCTCCATCGCCTGCCGGAAAGCCAAATCCGTTTCGATATATCCGCTCTCGGTAATTTCCAGCATGATATTCTCCGGGCATACCTCCAGCATTCCCAGATGAGTCCGGAGCTCCTGGAGTACATCCGTCTTTTTCAGCTGTACATAGGACAGGTTTATATTCATATGGAAGGAAGGGATATACTTCTTCAGCCTGCAGCAGCATTCCACCGCTTCCTTCATCACATGGGAACCCATCGGTATAATCAGGCCGCTGTCCTCCATGACGGGAATGAACACGCCCGGCGACATGGCGCCGTATTTGCTGCTGTTCCAGCGCAGAAGGGCCTCCGCTCCTTTTATTTCATAGCTGTTGGCATCCACGATGGGCTGATAATAAAGGGTAAAACCATCATACTTATTAAAAATCGCCTTACGGAGCTCTTCCTTGATTTCCAGCTTGTTCACGTAGGCGTCATAATCATTTTTGCTGAATTCCACCAGCCCGTTTTTCCCCCGGCGCTTCGCTTCGCTCATGGCAAACTCCAGATACTTCACCAGTTCCCCATAGGTCCCGGAGGGGTAGGGTGCTTCCAGAAGTCCGGCCGACACGGTATAAAAATTCCGGTAATCCTCTTCTTCAATATGGCGGAAAATATTTTTCCTTATTTTTTCAAACAGCTCCCGAACCTGGCCGGAGGTCGTGTCCGTCTGGCAGAACAGCACGAACTCATCGGCTACCAAACGGTACAGCATCATTCCCGGCTCCATACATTCCCGTATGATGGACGCCAAACCCTTCAGCAGCGAATTACCTGTCTCTATTCCGTATTTCTCGTTGATCTCCCTGAAATCATCCACGCCTATCAACATCAGAAAGCCGTTTCCTTCTTCCTTCAGAAGCATTCTTTCCGCATCCAGGGCGAGCCGGCTTTCTTCATACAGACCCGTGAGCCGGTCTCTTTTTTCGCCTTTGCCCGATTCCGCCACACTTCCCACGAGCAGCCGGATATTTCCTTCTTTCCCATAAATTATGGTTCCCCTGCAGTGTATCCAGACCTCCTCCATATCCCGTCCGTACCACCGGTATTCCATATCATGGAAATTCTTCTTCCCGGTCTGCAGCAGCTCCAGCTCCTTGCGCAGCACAGGGAAATCCTCCTTCACCACCACTTCCTGCAGGCCCAGGGAGGCCGGACAGATACAATCCGTAGACAAATGGAACCGCTGCATGGCACTGCTGCATATCGTACAGCTGTCCTCCACAAAATCAAGGATATAAAAATAATCATCACTTGTCTGGTTCAGTGCCTGAAACACTTCCGTTATCTGTTTATTATCCATAGTGGACAGCAGGACTTTATTTTCCATTCTTATTCCCTATACTTTCCGTGTACACCAACACTCTTAGGCATTACCTTCATATTACAAATACTCAGCAGGTATGTCAACTCTTTCCCGCCCGGCCGCGTCCAAAACAGTTATTATTCGGCCCTGCCGTTTATCCTGTTCCGCTATCATAAGTGTTACACCATTTGCATTTGGTAACTCTCAGCGGATTGCCATTTATTATAAAATATGTTACTCTGGAATTTATAGTGTTATCCATCGTAAGATAAACCTGTTTTTATGGGGAAGGGGCTGCTTTCTATGAAATATGAATATACTTTTTCGGAATTACAGAACGAGATGTCCGTTTTAGAGAACACTTTTCCCATTGTACGCCTTGTGGATCCGGTAGCCTGCCGGGTGGTAACCGTTGTCCGGCAAGACGGCCGTCTGGTTTTTACCCCTGAAGCACCCTGCTATCAGGTATGGAACCGAAAACACCAGTGTGCAAACTGTATTTCCGCCCGTACGCTGCGCTCCGGGCAGGCCTGTACTAAATTCGAATGTATGGAAAACCGGGTATTTCAAATTATCTGCAGATATGTTCTCCTGGAGGACACAAAACTGATTCTGGAGATGGGAACCGATATCTCGGCCTTTATCCTGGACGGCAGGGAAACCCCGGAAGAAATCGAAGAAGGAATCCATCTGCTGAACCATAAGATGGTGACAGATCCTGTCACTCTGGCTTATCAGCCCCATTATATTGAAGAGCATCTGCTCCATATGGCTATGAATGCCGTTTGTCAGCCCTATGCCTTCCATTTGGCCCTTATCGGGATTGACGGCCTGGAAGAAATTCGTACGGAGGCCGGCTGTCTGGCCTGCGACGGGATCCTGCGCGCTGCGGCCGATTCCATCCGACAGCAGCTTCCCTGCGACGAAGAAGGAGCGTTTCTCGCCATTTATGATGAAAATTCTTTTTTATTCGCCGCAGGGAATGGTTCCCATGAAGCAATAAAAGAAAAGGTGCTTGCGGTAATCCGCAGCGCCCCTTCCGTTCCTATCCTTTTTGGAGAAAAACCGCTTTCCCTGCAGCTGTGTGCAGGACTTATCACCTGTACTTCACCGGAACTGGTACAGACGGATTCGCTCCTGGACTCCGTATATGCCCTCCGCCGGACGGCCGGACAGCTTCCCCTGCGTTTTGCGGAACGCTTCCTGCAGCCCGGACAGACTTAAATCATGTAAGTCATGCTTTCCATGCGTTTGGCGTGCTTTTCGGCCAAATCCGCAATGGTCACATGATCCACCACGCCGTTTATGGCATCCGCCAGCTGCTTCCATACCTCCACCGTCTCGCAGGTATCATAGCGCAGGCAGTCCACCTCGCTTGTGCAGCTGTCCAGACAGGGAACCGGGTTCAGGGACCCTTCGGTCAGCCGGAGTATCTGCCCCACCGTATATTCCTTCGGATCCCGGGAAAGACGGTAGCCTCCCTGGGCACCTCTTGTACTTTTAACAAAACCGGCCTTATTCAGGATGGCTATGATCTGCTCCAGGTATTTTTCGGAAATCCCCTGGCGATCGGCTATCTGTTTCACTTTAATATATTCTCCGGTGTTATTCACTGCCAAATCCAGCATAACACGTACCGCATATCTTCCTTTTGTCGAAATTCGCATGGCACTCATCTTTTACCTCATTTATCTGTAACTATTCAGTCGGTTTTTTCTCTGTATCTATACCATACCAGTATGAATACTATAAGTCAAGCATAAGTGATGCCTGGGGGATAATCCCAAAAAGCCGTACAGCTCTTGGGGGAGCGTGCACGGCTTTTTGATAAATTATACTTATTTATTATCCTTCGTAGGGAACGACGGAACCCTGGTAGGTATCATTGATGAATTGTTTAATTTCATCGGATTTGAGTACTTCTACAAGAGCTTTAACTCCTTCGTTGTTTTCGCTGCCTTCTTTTACGGCGATGATATTTACGTATTTTTTAACGGCATCGGAGTCGGAGGTTTCTGTGGCAAGGGCATCGGTGGATGCGTTCAGGCCGGCTTCGAGGGCATAGTTTCCGTTGATTACGGCAAAGTCAAAGTCGGGAAGGCTTCTGGGAATCTGTTCCGCAGCCAGTTCCACGAATTTGATGTTGTGGGGATTTTCTTTGATGTCGTTTACGGTTGCGGTGATGCCGGCGCCATCGTTAAGGGTAATCAGTCCCTGTTCCTGTAACAGAAGGAGGGCTCTGGCTTCGTTCGTGGTATCGTTGGGCACTGCGATTTCCGCGCCGTCGGTGATAGCCAAGAGATCGGACTGTTTTCCGGGATATACACCAAGAGGCTCATAATGGATGTCCCCGGCATCTACCAGATGTGTGCCTTTTTCTTCATTGTAGCTCTCCATGTAGGTGATGTGCTGGAAGTAATTGGCGTCCATATCACCGCTTTCCACCACCTCATTGGGCTGTACGTAATCGGTGAATTCGGTTACCTTCAATTCCCATCCTTTCGCTGCCATCAGAGGCTTTGCCGCCTCCAGGATTTCAGCATGGGGTACGCTGGTAGCCGCTACGGTAACGGTTCCCTTGGATTCCGCCTCGGTTTCCGCAGCGGGGGCGGAAGTACTTTCTTCAGAAGCCGCCTGGCTTTCAGCTGCCTGATCGGCAGCCTGTGAAGTGGATTCTGCCGCCCCTTCGGTCTGGGCAGCTGCTCCTGTGCTTGCTGATCCGCATGCGGTAAGTAAACCGGCTGTCAAAACAGCCGCAAGTGCAACAGACAATACTTTCTTTTTCATAATGTTCTCCTCCATTCATGAAATACATAGACCATGTATCTTTATAGCAAGTCCCGGCCGCTACGGCAGGGACACATGGCTCGCATCAAAACAAGTTCGGTCCTCCTACGGATGTTAACCAGTAATCCGTTTATCCAGCTTCCGGGACAGCCGCATACAGACAGCCTGCATAATCTGGACCAAAGCCACCAGAAGGATGACGGTGACAATCATGATATCCAGCTGGTAACGGTTGTATCCGTATCGGATGGCGATGTCTCCCAGTCCGCCTCCGCCGACTGCACCGGCCATTGCGGAATAGCCCAGGATGGTTCCCAGGGCGATGGCAAGTCCGCTGAGCAGGGAAGAACGGGCCTCCAGAAGCATAACCTTGATGATAATGGTGGGAATTCCGGCTCCCATACTCTGGGCGGCTTCTATCACTCCTTTATCCACCTCCAGCAGGGAGGATTCCACCAGCCTGGCAATGAAAGGGGCGGCTGCCAGGGTCAGGGGTACTATGGTCGCGCTGGGTCCGTAGCTTTTTCCCACGATAGCGCGGGTGAGGGGAATCACCAGGATGAGCAGGATCAGGAAGGGGACGCTGCGCATCACGTTAACCAGCACATCCAGTATCCGGCTTACCGCTTTGTTAGGCTTGAGCCCTTCCCTTCCGGTCACCACCAGGGCGACTCCCGCCGGAAGCCCGATTACATAAGCCATCAGGGTGGATACCAGCGTCATATATATGGTGGCAAATGTGCCTTCCACAATCATCATAACCGTTGCACTATTCCACATAATCGTCCAACTCCTCCACCGCAAGATTCCTGTCCTTCAGGTATTGAATCATCTTATCCGCAATCTGTCCGTCCTCCGGCAGCTGCAGCACCATCTGTCCTCTGGCAATGCCTCCCACATCCTGGGTATCGGCAAGCAGGATATTGACGGATGCCCTGCATTCCAGGACCATATTGGCGATTACCGGTTCAAAGGAGGAATTTTCCGTAAAGACAATACGGATACAGCGCTTGCTCTTCATCAGGGAATACTTCCGCTCTCCCTGGAACACCAGCTTCTTCGCGGCCTTCGATCTGGGGCCGGCGAAAACCTTCTCCACGGTTCCGGTCTCGGCCAGTTCTCCCTGGTCGATAATGGCTACATGGCTGCAAATCTCCTGCACAACGCCCATTTCATGGGTGATGATGACAATGGTTATCCCGTACTTCTGGTTAATCTCCTTCAGGAGCGCCAGGATGGAACGGGTGGTGGTGGGATCCAGGGCGCTTGTGGCCTCGTCGCAGAGCAGGATCTTGGGATCCATGGCAAGGGAACGGGCAATGGCCACCCGCTGCTTCTGTCCGCCGGACAGCTGCGCCGGATAAGCCTGTGCCTTTTCCTCCAAATCCACTATTTTCAAAAGGCCGAGAGCCTTCTCTCTGGCTTCTTTTTTCTTCATTCCCAGGATTTCCAGGGAAAAGCATACGTTGTCCAGCACCGTTCTCTGCATCAGCAGATTGAAATGCTGGAAGATCATCGCCACGCTGTTGCGTACCTTCCGCAGCTCTTTGTCGGTGCAGGCGGACAAATCCTGTCCTTCTATCAATACCGTCCCTTCGGTGGGCTTCTCCAGAAAGTTCAGGCAGCGCACCAGGGTGCTCTTTCCGGCACCGGACATACCGATAATCCCGTATATATCGCCTCTGTTGATTTCCAGACTGATCCCTTTGAGGGCTTCCACCCGGTTTTCCTTTGTTTGAAAGGATTTTGTAACATTCTTGATTTGTATGATAGGCAGTCCCATATTCCCAGGCCCTTTCACTTTCGCTTCTGTTTGCCGCAAATGTCCGCATGCAGCGGACATATATCTGCATAACGGACCGGAGGTCCGTTTCCTGCCGGCGTTCTGTATCGGATACCGTCTGCCCGCATAATCTCTCCTCCGCGTGAGTTTTATCATACCACATTTTTCATTATTCTGTAAATAGTAAACCGCGGCAGGCATCCGGCCCGCGCAGCGGCTGTGTTACTGTTCATACCTGCCTGAACGGCCGCCCTCTTTCCGTAAATGTCTACTCCTCCGCAAAAAGAGGGGTGGACAGGTAACGGTCGCCGGAATCAGGAAGAAGCACCACAATGACCTTTCCTTTATTTTCCGGCCTTTTAGCCAGAAGGGCGGCAGCATAAAGAGCTGCGCCGGAGGAGATGCCTGTGAGCAGTCCCTGCGTGTGGGCGATAGCCCGGCCGGTAACAAAAGCATCCTCGTTTTCCACCCGGATAATCTCGTCGTAAATTTCCGTATCCAGCACGCCGGGGACAAAACCGGCGCCGATTCCCTGGATGGCATGGGGGCCCGGCTTCTTTCCGGAAAGCACGGCAGACTGGGCAGGTTCCACGGCCACCACCTTCAGGGCGGGATTCTTTTCTTTCAGGTATCCTCCCACTCCGGTAAGGGTTCCGCCGGTACCTACGCCCGCCACAAAAATATCCACCTTTCCGTCCGTATCCTCCCAGATCTCCGGACCGGTGGTCAGCCTGTGGGCTTTTGCATTGGAAGGATTATCAAACTGTCCGGGGATGAAGGATCCGGGAATTTCCCGGTGGAGTTCTTCCGCCTTGGCAATTGCCCCCTTCATACCTTCCGCACCGGGAGTCAGGAGAATCCTGGCGCCATAAGCCTTCAGCAGCTTGCGCCGCTCCACGCTCATGGTTTCCGGCAGGGTCAGGATGGCTTTGTACCCTCTTGCCGCCGCCATGGCCGCCAGGCCGATTCCGGTATTGCCGCTGGTGGGTTCTATAATAGTAGCCCCCGGCTTTAACAGGCCGGCCTCCTCCGCATCCAGTATCATCTGCAGGGCGATTCTGTCCTTTACGCTGCCTGCCGGGTTGAAATATTCCAGCTTTGCCAGGATGACGGCGTCGGTTACGCCTGCTTCTTTTTCATAGTTCACCAGCTCCATCAGAGGGGTCTTTCCGATCAGCTCTTCCGCACTTTTTTTAATATTTGCCATAATGACTGTTCTCCTTTTATAAGTTTTCCGGCCTGCTTTTTATTTCCTAGTATTTCAATAGGTTTGTTATGAATTCAATATACTACCCTGAAATTAAGGTGTCAAGATATATTTTAACCGGATGTGCATTTCCCGTTACTGTTCACGACCCCCTGTGCCGCTGCCCCGTGGTTTTGCCTGCCCGGTTTGCCCTCCCGGCTTTTCCCTGAGGGGCGGCGGTGCTGCAAGGTTCCTTCCAGTGGCCGCTCCCGCTCGGCCGAAAACGCAGCAGTACTAACGCTGTAAAGAACACAGCGTAAGGACTGGCGTTTTCAGACGCCCCTTCCAGGAATCCTTGCAGCACCGCCGCCCCTCAGGGAAAAAACGGGAGGGCAAACCGGGCAGGCAAAACCACGGGGCAGCGGCACAGGGGGCCGTGAACAGTAACCATTTCCCATAAAAGTTCAGACGGCTCATTGTACCACGCGGCATCCCCACAGCTAAAAGGCCCGCAGATGCTGCTGTATTACCTGCAGTCTCATCCACGGACCTGTTTTTCTGAACTTTATGATATCGTACCGTTTTATAACGCTTCAACAGGTACGGGACAGTTACATCGTTTCATCAAATTCCTTAGCATCGCCGAGCATTCCTGCAAACAGAATGGTTTTCGCGGTATTCTCCACCGCGTCCATCCGGGAAAATGCTTCATAAATGTCGGGACCATAGGTGATCACGCCATGGTTGCACAGAAAAATGACATCACTGTCCGCCACCTTTTCCACCTCTTCCACCAGTTTGGCGCTGCCCGCGGGGGCAAACCCGGCCATCCCGATTTTGCCGATGAGGGCGGGTACCTCCAGCAGCCAGTTTTGCGGAAATCCCCGTCCGCATACGGCAAAGGCTGTGGCAGCCGCCGGATGGGTATGGACAATAGCCCCGATATCCGGACGCAGCTCATAGAGCCTGCTGTGCATGGCAGCTTCCCTGGTAGACTTCAGGCTGCCTTCGGTTACCGTACCGTCAAACCGCTGCCGGATAATCATATCCGGTGTCAGAAAGTCTTTGCAGACCCCCGACGGGGTGATCAGCATTTCGTCATTTGCCGTTTTTATACTTATATTTCCATCCTTGCCGCTCACAAGCCCCTTCTGAAATAGCAGGCCGGCAATCCGGCAGATCACTTCCTTGGATGCTTTGGCTTCCATGGATGCTTTGGCTTCTATTTTATCTTCCACGTTTTCCTCCTGTATTCCTATTCCTTATCACTCGCCCGGGAAAAAATGCTCTTCCAGCATAGCGCAAAGGGTGTGATAGACGGGCAGATGGTATTCCTGGATATCCGCAGTGGTGGTGCCGGGAACAATCAGGCATACGTCGCACAGATCTTTGAGCGCTCCGCCGTCATGGCCGGTAAGGCCTATGATCCGCATTTCTTTCGCCCTTGCCACCTTTGCCGCATGAAGTACATTAACGGAATTCCCCGAAGTGGTTATGGCAATCAGCACATCTCCTTTTACACCGTATCCGTATACCTGCTGGGCAAAAACCATTTCCGGATCCACGTCGTTAAGAAATGCGGTGGAAAGGGCCGGATGGCCTGTCAGGGAAACGGCCGGCAGCGCTCCCTGCAGATGTGCCGCAAGGCTTCCGTATTTTTCTTGTTCCTCTTCTTTCAGAGGCCTTTTTTTATAAAAGCCCTTCATCAGTTCCCCTACAATATGATCGGAATCCGAAGCGCTTCCCCCATTTCCGCAGGCAAGCAGCTTTCCGCCGTTTTCATAGGATTCCTTCAGGAGCTGGAATGCCCCGGCAACCCCGTCCTTAATACCGGCCAGAGCCGGATATTTATCTGTCAAACGTTCCAGATCGTTCATTCTTTTACCTTCTCCCTTCTGTTATAGCAGGTCAGGCAGGCCTGATCCGTTGTTATCTGTTATCTGTAGCCGGGCAGGGCAGGTCTATACATAACGAGCCGCTTTCTCCAGAAAGCTTTCGCTTCCGAAGCTTCCCGATTTCAGAACCAGCGACATTTCACCAAGATTCGTTTTCCCGGTCATAACCGGAACCCCGGCTTCGATTTCCTCTCCGATTTCCATACGGTAAATCTCCAGTTCCCCGGTGACGGCCGCGGAGGTGTCTCCCCCGGCTACCACCAGCTTTCTGCAGCCCGTTTCCGAAAGCACCCGCCGGGTCACCCTGCAAAGGCAGCCGGAAATACGTTTTCCGATTTCTTCATGGGTAAATCCCAGACGCTGTCCCTTCTCTTTGGTGGCCTTCACTTTTTCGGGCTGCTGGGCGGAATGCACCAATACCATAGGCGCCCGCATAAGAGGCGTGAACCTCATGGCCTTCAGCGCTTCCTCTGCAAGCCTTTCCTCTTCCCGGGCAAAAGCTTCCTCTTCAAATATGGCTTGCGTATCAAAGGATATCACCGGATAACCTTTTGTGCGCAGGTATTCCGTCTGCGCAATGCTCTGCCGGGTGAGGCTGCCCGCTATCAGAAATACCGGAGCCTGTCCTTCCTCTTCCAGCTCCCGGAAGGCCGCCGGCAGTTCTTCTCCGATCGCAGAGCTGCCGCACAGGCTGGTTTCATCCGCAACAGCACGTGCGGTCAGCTTCAAATCCTCCTGATTACGTATATCAAAGAGGACATAGGAACAGCTTTTTTTCAGCTGTTCTTTTTTATCCACCACATAATCCAGCCCCTGATCCAAATCCTTCCATGTTACCTGGCCGATTTTCCTTTCGGTCTGCCTGTGCATGACGGCAGGCAGATAAGAGGTATCCATGGGGTGGATAGGATCGGTCCTAAACTGGGAATCCTCCAGCCTTGTTCCATATACATAATGGATACCGTCCACCGTGGTCCTCCCGTTACCGGGGAAACCCGCGATTACCATAGAGCAGGAAACCCCGAGTGCATCCTGCATGCTGTCAAATTCCGCCCCGACATTCCCCCGGAAAACGGAACAGGTTTTCTTAAAGTATCGGTCACAGGGAAGCTCCTGCAGCAGTGCCGTGGCCTGTGCCACCTTACCCGCGGCTGTTTCCGGATCATCAAAACGGCTGTCCGTATCAATAATGATAACATCCAGCTCTTCGCATTCCTTCTTCCAGTCACACAGAGAAAGCAGACACAGGGGGAATACCGCACTGCGGTACCCGCCTTTTCGGAACATAACCCCTATATCATTCGCTCCGGTTACATCATCTGCAACCACACCGATTCGTTTTTTCATTATCCTTGCTCCCATGCGTGCGCTTCTGCGCATATCTTATACCCGGAAAGTGAAAGCGTCTTTCCTTTCACTTTGCTCCTGTTTGTGCTCATTCCTTCCACAAAAGGAAATTCCTGATTTTATCTTCCACCACCTGCTGTACCGCTTCGCCTGCTTTCGCCAAAGCATCCTTATCCATCTGCCAGATCTCCCGGTTACTTTTTCTTTCACAGTTAAGGGATCCCAGAAATGCCTGTTCCAAATCGGTGGCAATATTGATTTTGCTTACGCCGCCGCCCGGAATGGTGATGGCTGCCTGTACCGTTTCCGGGGGAAGGCCGCTGCCGCCGTGAAGCACAAGGGGAATGCTTACCCGCTCCCGGATCCGTACCAGACGTTCCAAATCTATCCTGGGATTTTTAACAGGATAAACTCCATGGGCCGTTCCGATGGATACCGCAAGTGTGTCCACACCGGTTCTTGCCACAAATTCTTCCGCTTCCGCCGGATCGGTATAAAGGCTTTCATCGTTATCGGTTTCTATTTTATCGGTTGCCCCTATTTTTCCCAGCTCCGCTTCCACCTCTACCTTTTTTGCATGCGCATATTCCACCACTTCCCTGGTGATGGCGATATTGTCTTCAAAGCTTTTCTGGGAGGCGTCGATCATAACGGACCGGAAGCCGGCATCAATGGCGGCTTTGATAATTTCTATATCCTTGGTATGATCCAGGTGGAGGGCTGCCCGGCCCTGGTATTTATCATGTATCGCATAAAAACGGTCGGCAAATTCCCTGGCAGTCACATCAAACCAGTTGAATTCGTTGGCGGAAATCTGCACAATAACAGGTGCTTTTGTTTCCTGCGCCGCCTTCAGGATCGCTTCTATCAGATACGTATTTCTTGCAGAAAAAGAGCCTACGCCATATCCGCCTTTTTCCGCAGCCCTGAGCATTTGCGTTACCGGTACTAATTCCATAAAAATCCTGCCTTTCTTTTTGAAAAGCTGCCGCTAAAACAACAGCTCTTGATAAGTTTTGTATTTTGAATCACTTTCTTACGGTCTGCGCAGTAAATGCGCTGATCTGCCGATACGATTCATATTTTTCATCATAAGTCTTCCGGTAGTTTTCTTCCGGACATACCCGGCCGTTTTCCATAGTTCCTTTCAACCGGATACCACCCGCTATAGCCGCCGCTCCCAGCGCCGTTGCCTGGGTCCGGCGGGATATAAAGAAGGTATGGCCTGTCACATCTGCCTTTGCCTGCAGCAGCAGTCTGTTCCTGGTACCGCCGCCGGCACAGATAATCCGTCCGGTACCTATTCCCGCTTCCTCCAGCAGTTCCAGAATCACTCTGGTTTCACAGCCTATGCCCTCATAAATTCCCTGGGCCATGTCCATAGGAGAGGTTGTCATGGCAATGTCCAGAAAGCCACCCGCTGTCTTCCCTGTTCTTTGGGCGTCATTCCCGGAAAATACCAGCCGGTGGGATCCCGCCCCGTTCACAAAGGGCAGGTACATCACCCGGGAAGGTACGGGACGCTCCTCCTGCATCAGTCTTTCATAAGGGACCGGCCTGCCGTCCGGGGAAAGGAAGGAACGCAGCCATTCTATGGAGGCTCCGGAGGACGGCATATTGCATATCCAATAATACTTTCCCTGAAAACGTCCCAGCTGGATTCCTTTTTCATACAAAAGCTCTATGGACGGAACCCTCTCCGGAAAACCGATGTATACCTCGGAGGTTCCCATGGAATTAAGGATTTCCCCTTCCTTCAGATTTTCCGCATGCGCCGCACACAAATGATCGTGGCCGCCTATACATACCCGCACATCCTCCCGTAGCCCGAAACGGCCTGCCATCTCTTTTTTTATCACCGGCCAGTCTTCTTCCCCGGCAGCTACCCGGGGAAGTTTTCCGTCCACACCGGCAAAAGCCGTCAGTTCTTCATCCCATTTCTGTTCATGGATATGATACAGCATAGTCCGGCAGGCCAACGATTCTTCCGTCATACGCTCACCGGTGAGGCAGAAGAGCAGATAGTCGGAAACGGATAAAAAGCAATCCATCTTCGCAAACAGGGAGGGCCAGTTTTTCCGCAGAAACAGGAATTGGTTTATGGTATATTTGGGATGCCAGATAAGTCCTGTTTTCCGGTACAGCCCCAATCCTCTCAGGTTTTCGGGAAATTCCTCCCGCGTCCCTGCCATTGCTTCCCAGGCATTCCAGGGCACAACAGGCATAAGCGGTATCCCCTCCCTGTCAACAGGGACTCCGGCTTCCGCCATACTGGTTATGCCGATTCCCCGCACGGAACCGGGCTCTGTCCCTAAGAGCACTTCTTTCAGACATTCTGTTGTTTTTTCCCACAGCGCATCTGCCGTAAAACAGTTTCCCCAGCCCGGTACGGGCCGGTTGTCCTGATCCCGCAGGGCGGTTCCCGCCGGCCTGCCGTCTTTATCTACGGCACAGACTTTAATATGCGTGGTGCCGATATCAATCCCCAGATAAAGTTCCATGTCCGATTACCTTTCCTGCCCGTCGTCATGCGGATGTACCTGGGGACCGGACTGCAGGCGCAGATACGCGAGTACTGCCTTTGCACCGCTTACCGGGCTGGTAAGACAGCGGCTTTTTTCTTCCTCCGGCCACTTTTCCACCGCCCGTGCCATAGATGCCTGCGCCAGAACCACAATTTCATTGTCACGCAAGAGACGGCGTAATTCTTCTCCCACCCTCTCATCATATAGCTCCTCTTTGCCCTCCGCCAGCAAGGTTCCCACATTTTCGATCACCTTGCTTTGGATGCTGATTTTTTTTCCTGCCATATCGGCTTTCTTCCGTATCAGTTCGGTAGTGGGCTGTATCGTTGAATGCAGCGTTGCCGCCACCCCTATACGGTCATAGCCGGCTGCGAGGCGGGCCATGGGTTCATCGATACGGAAAACGGGGATTCCTACCAGGGCGCTTCCTTCCTCCACCAGCCCCCCGATGGAGGAGCAGGCACACAGGACGGCATCCGCCCCTGCCGTCTGGCATAACAGCAAAAGGGTATTCAGACGGTATTTCACACCTTCCGTGCAGCCACCCAGCCGGTTGATCTCGGGCAGCATGCTGTCATCCAGAAAATTCACCACTTCCATTTCTTCCCCGCCTGTAACAGCATTCCCGGATGCAGACCAGTTATCTGTCAGCAGTTTTTTCAGTGTGGGGATAGTTACCGGCGTGGTATGGATCACGGCTATTTTTTTCATTTTGCTCTTCTCCTATCTGTGTGCTGCAGCACACTTAGATATACTCCAACAGATTATTTTCCTGGATTTCCAGATTTTCGGCGGCCGGAATCCGCACGGTCTTGATTTCAAAAGGGGTAAAGGACAACGTTGTTTCCCTGCCAAGTCCCGGAAGCTTCAATTCGGTATCGCAGCTTTTTCCTACCGTTTCCACCAGACGCAGAATCACATCCCGGCTTCCGTCTTCCGCTTCTTTCATAACCGTAAGCAGCACATTATCGGCTGAGAGTTCCAGGAAGGAAGCCTTTTGCGGGAGTTCCCCTTTATGGTAGGTTTCAAAAAGGGCGGCAGGCTTTTCATTGAATTCCCGGCTCCTTCTTACGGTACAGCTGTCCTCCCAGCTGCCGTCATGCGGGTAGAGGCCATAGGTAAAGGTCTGGACACCCTGATCCATATAGACATATTCCAGGCTGTCATCCGGTACATATGGCTCGTGGTTTGCATAGATAGGGCTGCGAAGCACTGTAAGGGATACTTCCTTTCCTGCCACGCTGCCGCCTGTTTTGCCGTCATTCAGGAAGGAAAGGCCGTTGATCGCCGTTGTGAGTCCCGGATTAGCGCCTTCCACATCCAGGAAGTTCTGCATGGGATATTCTTCTCCGTTTGGCTCCCTGACGGCAACGCCGTAGGGAATTTCCCAGGAGGCACGCAGATAGTTCAGCTGCATGGGGAAGCGCAGCTTAAGCATGGACCATTTTTCATGCCAGTCCACTGTGGTTTTGACCCGGATGTAATCCAGTTCTTTGTAGATGGAGAAATCCTGGAACATGCGGGAGTTTCCATAGGTGCTTGTTACACGGATTACGCATTTTACAGGTCCGTTTTCCACGCGTTTTACAGATACGCCCGAAAAAACGCCTTTCACTGTGTCGAAAATACGTACGCCATGGGACCAGGTGTCGCTTTTATCCTCTATTACAGTGGGAACGGCGGCCGGCCCTGCAAAATATTCGGTTCCGTCATTCTTTTTATACAGGGAAGTAATATACCCCGTCTTTTCGTCGAAGGTTATGCCAAACCAACGGTTTTCAGCGCTGGTATTGGTACTTTCCACAGCAGGGAAGGTACGGGAGGTTTCCCGGATCACCAGCCGGTAAGTGCGGTAGCCCATGGCAGGAAGCTTGGCGATGAAAACAAGCCTTGTCCGGCCGTTGCAGGAAGCAAGGGACTGTACTTGCTGCAGGGGAATTTCCGTTCCCTCCTCATCCACCAGAATCTGGTTTTCCTTCAGGCCGGGGGATTCCATTTCCACTTCAAATTTCCCCGGAAATGAATTAGGGTTAAATACCACAATAGGCTTCATATCTAAGGATGCGCCAGCTTCCATGGATGCGCCAGCTTCCATTTCCATAGGGATATCAATGTGCCAGGATATGGACTGGATCGCTGCGTTCAGTCCTCTTGCCGCCGTATCCAGGGCTGCGCCGTAGCTTTCTCTTGCATCGTCATAAGCCGGCTCTATGGAAGTGCCCGCCATGATGTCATGAAATTGGTTGAAAAGCACTTTTTTCCAGCTTTCCGTGTATTTTTCCAGAGGATATTTTCCTCCTGTCCAGTGTCCGGCGGCCACAGAGAACTTCTCCGCCATGATAAGGCGGTTTTCCGCAAGCCGGTTCAGCCGCTTCACTTCGGAGTGCGCACTGTAGCAGCCGCTGGAATGATGGAACAGATCCCCGGAAACGGATGGCAGTGTTTTCCCCTGTTTTTTAATATCCCGGAAATACTCGTCCGGTGTGGAAAGGATGAGATGAGGCATATCCGCCTCCTGATCCAGCTTACGGATGCTTTCAATATTCTGTTTGGTGGGGCCGCCGCCGTGATTTCCCACGCCGTAGAAGCACATAATGCATCCGCCCGGCTCCTTGATTTCCCCTGCACACCGAAGGACATGCTCTTTCAGTTCTTTGGGCCAGGTACAGTATTCAAAAGGGATGCGAAAGGCCATTACCTGGGAACCGTCAATGGACGTCCATTGGAAAGTTTCCGATTCCAGCCCTTTTTCATGACGGCCCGGACGCATAAATACATAGTTGTCCATTCCCTGTTTTTTGAGGATCTGAGGAAGCATCCCATTGTGTCCGAAGCTGTCCACGTTGTAGCCGGTATGGGCGGTAACCCCCAGTTTTTCCCGGAAATAACGCTGCCCGTACAGCCCCTGGCGCACATAGGATTCTCCGCCCGGCGCATTGCAGTCCGGCTGTATCCACCAGCCCCCCGCGATTACCCAGCGGCCTTCTTTTACCCGTTCCCGGATTTCTTCAAACATGGCGGGTTCGTTTTCTTCCACCCACTCATAATAAGCCGCCGAGCTGCTTGTAAAAAAGAAATCGTCATATTCCTTCATCCGGTCCAGAGCGGAACGGAAGGTTGCTTTTACTTCCTGATACCCTTCCTGCCACTGCCAGAGCCATACCGGGTCCAGATGCGCATTTCCTATCATATACAATGTCTTGTCTTTTTCCATTTTTACTCCAATCTGCGTGCTATGGCACGCGCAAATCTCAAATCCATTCCAGCAGGTTAACTTCCCGGGCGTTTGTTTCCCCGTCTCCCCCTATTTTCAGGGTAAGGATCTCTTCATGTCCGATCCGCACGGGATATTTTATGCCGTTTAGCAGCAGCGTACAGGAAGTATCCCTTCCTTCCGTTTCCAGAAGCCTGACAATAAAAGAATTGTCGTCTTCACACTTTTTTATGAGCATAATCCGTACGTTGGATACATCACAGGAGACCTTGTCCTGCGGCCCGCAGACGGCAGCAAAACTCTTACCGGCTATCTGTGTTTTTCCCGGATGGGCGCTGTCTGCGAGATATTCGTAAGCACCGTTGGCTTTTTTGGCGATCCGGTAGGCTTCCGCCCGGGGCAGCGTTTTCCCGTGAGGCTTTAACACGAAATGAAACGTCTGCGGGCCGATATCCGTATACTGGTAGCTTTCCTTTTCATTGTACCAGTCAGGGCTGTTTCCCTGGGCATAAATGGCACTTCTGCAAAGGGTTATCTGGGTTCTCCCGTCTTCCATATTAAACGCATATTTTCCATCATTGGCAATAGCCAGACCTCTGCCTTCTTTATCGCTCACATCCAGGAAACGCTGCATATAATATTCGGAAAAGTCTTCCGAAATAGTTCTTTCCAGGGTTCCGTAAGCGGTTTCCGCCGCAGTCCTGCTGCATTCCTCCCCGGTGGGGAAAGCCGCCTTCAGCAGCGTCCAGGAATGGTTGAAAACCAGCCGGTTTTCCACACAAAGCTCTTTTTCCTGCGCCCCCAGGGAATAAAGCTGTTCCAGTGTGGTTCCTTCAAAGGCGGTCCGTATCCGGATGACTTCCCTGATTGCACCGCTTTCCACCTTCTCCATGGAAATCAGGCGGAAGGAGACGCCACGATCCTCATATCGCCTTCCCTGAAGGCCGCCCCAGGCATCCCTTTCATCCCGGTATACCCGGATGCTGCAGGCGCCCTTCAGGGCGTCATAGCCGGACTGGCCGCCGCCGGCCTCCGAAAAAGCTTCTTTATCCACAAGAGAAATAAGCGCACCGGTTTCCCTGTCGAATTCCGCACGGATAAAAGGGTTTTCCAGCACATGGGAAACCGGGTTATCGATTTCCATAGTATTGTTGCAGCACAGCGAGGGTTCCTCTTTGACCGTCCGATATACGGCAAAACCAAAAGCCGGGATATGGGCATGGAATACAAAACGCCGTCTCCCTCCCAGGGTTGTATGCCTTACCTTGGCATCCGTATGGATTCTCTGATAAGGGATTTCCCTGTATACACAGGCATGCAATGCCGTTTCCTCCTCCGTCCCCTCCGGGGCCAGAAGCCTAAGCGGCGCCTGGCAGAACCATTCCAGTTCCGTTTCCACATAATCGTCAAACGGCTGGCTGTCGGTATTAAATAGTATCAGCGGAAACCCTTCTCCCAGCGTGGAAATGCTGTTTACGATCTTCTGGATGGCGAGGGCCTTGATTTTTCCGGCCTGTGCGCATACACCGGCCATCTGCATAACCGCTTCCTCCCGGGCCGCTTTGATCGTTGTTCCCCCCATGGTATCATGGAACTCATTGAACAAAAGTATCTTCCAGAGGCTTTCCATTTCCGCCGTCTGCTTCATCCAATCCGGGCCCTCTTCTTGGCCTGTGGGCGCTTGCGTGGCTGCACACGCTGCCATGGCTGCACACGCTGCCATGCTCATCAGACAGTCCGCCTCCACAAGCCTTCGTTCCGCAAGCCGGTTCAGACTCTTAAAATGAGAATCAATGGAATAGCAGCCCTCATTCACCTTTTCAAACGGCCCTTTGATTACAGGAAGGCCGGCTTTATCGAGATCAGCCAAAAAGGCCGAGTACGTGGAAAATTTCAGACGGACATCCCCGTAAGCGGCAAAAGGATTCTCGGAAATGCCTGCTTCTGCTTCCGCCTGCAGGCTGAGAATACTTTTAATATTTTTTATTGTGGGTCCGCCGCCATGATTTCCCACGCCGTAGCAGCAAGGCATTTTGTCATAACCCTTTGTCCGTTCCAGCGTGGTTTCTATATTTTTGACGGTAGGATCATGGAACCAGGTCGTATACTCTGCCGGAAGGCTGATGGCATTCACCCGGCTTCCGTCGCCGCCTTCCCATACAAAAACCGGTGTATCCAGCCTTGGACGCATAAATACATAGGAATCCATACCGCTTTTTTTCAGGATTTGGGGAAGGACATGGTTATGGCCAAAACTGTCCACATTGGATCCGATGGTACATAATCTGCCGAAACGGCTTTTCAGATAACGCTGGGCATACAGCCCCTGTCTCACAAAAGCCTCTCCGCAAGGCAGTATACAATCCGGTTCCAGGAACCACCCCCCTGTTATTTCCCATCTCCCTTCCGCCACACGCTGTCTGATTTCCTCAAACATGTCCGGAAGGATCCCTTCTATCCATTCAAAAAACAGTGTTGAAGTGGAAGTGAATGTAAAATCCGCGAACTCCTTCATTCTCTCCAGTGCGGAGGCATAAGTCGCCTTAACCTCCTGCATCCCCTCTTCCCAACTCCAGAACCAAACGGGATCAATATGGGAATTTCCAATCATGTAAAGCTCTTTCTTTTCCATTTGCCGGCTTTCTCCTTTACCCCTTAGGTTTTCGCTACGCTGCACTCACATAAAATACCTTGCGGGATACCGCTGTGAATGGAACAGCAACAACGTTACACTTCCTTACCAGATTTTATCCGGTTTCCCCTGTGGTTTCCCGGCTTCCTCCAACGCTTTACGGGCCGACAGCCTTACAGCCAGTCCGGCCGGCTCCTCTTCCAGTTCCTGCAGCCGCTTTCTCCCTTGTGCATCCCCCAGGCCGGCCAGCGCCCTGCCGAGAATCAGCAGCAAGATCTGCAGCCTCTCTGTCAAAAGTTCCACCTGTCTGTCCGCCTTCAGACAATCCCTGAATTCCGGTAAATCCGTCAGGCTGCGCAGCATGGGGATAAATTCCCGGGAAACTTCCGGATCGATTTCTTTACAATGCTCCGCCGCATAGGCGAAGCTTTCTATATAATGATAAATCCCCTTATGGATGTCCTCATAGTCCCTGTCTGCCGCAAGAAGCAGCTCCAGAACCTTCCGGAAAACAGGGAGGATGCACCTTCTTCCGCTGCGTCCCAGCAGATTCAGGCGGTAAACCGTTTCCGGCATAACCCCATGATCCGGAAGGAGCTGTGCGCACATGGTGGAGCCTTTCCTTTCAGGGAGCTTGCCCCGGGAAAGTTCCCGGAATACGAAAGCGCTCATTTCCTCTGCCAGGTCATTGCCCACGGATGCACAGGTTTCTTTATTTTCATGCCACAGGCACAATTCCAGCAGACGGATACGCAGTTCCTCTTGTTCCGGCTTCCCCGGAACCTCCGCTTCCAGTCTTTTTCGCAGCAGCGGGAGCACTTCCCCGGAAGGAGCCGCCGCCACAGAAAGAATCTCGCTTTCTTCTTTCTCTTCATATAAAAAAGGAACATCCACCCAATGGCTTCTGGACGAAGCTGTTATAGCATCCACCTGTTCCTTCAGCCGCTTACCATCCGCAGGGGAAGCAGAATACCCGTCCCCTTTTCCCCCTGTCCGGCAGGGTAGGGTAAGCGGATCATCTGTTAACTCCAGAAGGAAATGTCTTCTCTCTTCTGTATCCATCTGCTCCGGATATAACCCTCTTTTCAGGCTTTCTGCCAGGAGTCCTCCCAGCACGGCACCCTGATGCATGAGATCCGGCTGCATGCGGATACTGGGAAATACATTCCGTGTGGCGCTGACAGCTTTACCCGCCACATACAGTCCTTCTATCCGTCCGCCGTTCCTATCACAGGGAAGCAGGGCAGACAAAGGGATTTGTATTTGAACCTGAGGCGGAAGCATACCGCAGTATATTACATCGGCATCCAGCTTGCCCTTGGGATCGTAGTTGGAATAACAGGTATACAGCCCGTCGGGATATGTCCGGTATTGCATTAAATCCTGCAAATTTACCGTGTAGCGCCCCTTTATATGACGGCTTTCTCTCATACTTACATACATCCCATGATCCAGGGTGGCTTCGCCGCGCCGCCTTCCCAGCAGAACAAAACGGGTGAAATCCTCGGGATCCGCGGCGATTACCATAGAAGAAAAATTGTTTTTATACCGGTTTACGTCCGTGTACTGGGCCAGAGACGCCCAATAGGTAATATAGTCCCTGGCGGAACCATATACCGCCTCCGCTCCGGAAAACACAGCCAAATCTCCGTCTCCCGTGGCATCAACCACCGCTTTTCCATAATAAGCATTGATTCCCGCGGGATTTTTGACTCCGTCCCCGCCTGCAGCGGCCACCCCTCTACAACAGCTGCCGCCCTCCGGCGTTTCTTCGCATATTGTCCCAAAAACAAGCTGCCCGAACCGGATTGTTACTCCGGCCTCCAGACAAAGCCGCGTGAGCACCTCCCCGCGGATTCCCGGATGGAAATCGTCCGTTTCACTCCATATTCCTTCCCGGCGCGGAAGTTTCAGAGGCCCTGCCATCCGCTCCGTCTCCGAATCAATTTCACGTACATCGCGGAAACGGTTTCCAAACCAGTAGGTACTCACCCCTCCTACCGTGGAGGTCCCTCCCAGAGTATACTGCGTCTCCAGCAAAACCGTTTTCAGGCCGCCTCTCGCCCCATACAGGGCCGCCATAGCCCCCGCCGTTCCGCCGCCTGCCACAATCAAATCATATTCCTGTGTCTCACAGATTACCTCATTGGCTATGGGAAGGCATCTGTGACGCCCCTCCTCCGGTAACCCGTTACCTGTACGGATAGAAACGCGGACGGGGCCATGAGAGGAATCCGGATCAGCACCCCTCTCTTCCCGGCCGGCGGAACTATCTTCCCGGATCGGAAATGGAACCCATTTCCCTGTCACCCGGCTGTTTTCCCGGCCCAGGCTGCCTCTTTCTTCCGCCGGCACCAAAGCCGGGCGGGGTGCAAAGCGCCCCAGCTCCAGGTAAGGAATTTCCTGTTTTATCCGGGCATAAACAGCGGTTATGATCTCTCCCAGATGCGCTTGCCCGACAGACAGGAAAGAAGGCAGGGCAACCGTAAGGATCCCGTTTCCTTCCTCCCCCTGCAGGAAATAAGACAGTTCCTGCTCTTTCCATGGATGTGATAACTTCCATGGATGTGTTAACTTCCATGGATGTGTTAACTTCCATGGATGTGTTAACTTCCATGTGGCCCGGCCTTCTTTTTCCACCGTTTCGTTTTCCGGAAGCCCTCCCACAAGAGCCGTGTAGGTGGTATATCTATGGATGCGTGAGCTTCCATACGCCGGCGCAGGTGTTTTTTCCGTAGAAGCACCGGCTTCTTCCATGGATACGCAAGTTTCCATGGATGCGTCAGCTTCCATCCATGCGTCAGCTTCCATCCATACCTGCTCACAGAGAATCCCGAACAGTCCGCCTTTCGCCGCCACCCGCAGAAGCTTTTTCCCGCTGCTGTCCCCGGACTTTTCTCCGGCGGGGGCACCGGTGTTTTCCTTCCATTCCCTGCAGTCCACGGGCCATACCCCATAAAGCAGCTTTATGCCGGCTTCCAGACAGCGCTCCTCCAGGCAGCGCTTGCCTTCGTCCGGCCTTAACAGTCCGAGATTCCCTGTCCTTGCCTCTTTCGGGAAAAAGGCGCGTTCCTCTTTTGTCAGGCGATATTGGAAGGTCTGGCAGATTTCCTCTGCCAGACAGGTTCCCCGTACCGCCAATATTATTTTTTTACCCTGTTTTGCCAGTTCCAGTCCACGGCGCAGGGCCTGCAGCGTTCCGCTCAGAAACACATAGTCCGCTTCCCCGATGACCGGCAGTCCGCAAGCATGTCGGCTTGCGCATCCATGGTTATTCATTCCAGTTAAAATCCTCTTCCAGGCTCAGCTTCTCCGCTTTCCCTGATTTGTCAAGATAGGTTACCGTAAACATTTTTTCCTGTAAATCGGCATCCAGCCTGGCTTCCAGCCCCCGGCAGGACCAGACGATGCACAGCCGGGAGTCCGCCGTTTCCGGCAGGCTCATTTCGCCGTCAAAAACCGGATACGCATTGCGGAACTGCATCAGCCTGCATAACCGTTTTACAACCGGCTTTTGTACCAGTTTTTCTATTTCTTCCACCGTATAATCATGGCGGCTTATATTCCGGTCATATTGCGTCCTTTCCATGAGTTCATAATCATTTTCACCGGCCAGCAGCCCCATATAATAGACCTGCGGGACACCCGGCGTAAAGAACTGGATGGCACGCGAAAGAAGATAACTGTCATCGTCCTCTCCCACAGCGGAATAGTAGGAGCAGTTTATCTGGTAAACCCGTTTTCCGCCAAGGGCTTTCCGGCTGTAATCCCACTTGAAATTAGCGCCGTACTCTTCCGTCCGGTCGATCACAGCCTGAAGATCTTCTTCGGAAAGCAAATCCTCCACATCCACGGTACCCAGTCCGTCATGGGTATCCAGGGTAGTATGCTGATTCTTAGGACAGATGGTGAGCCAATGGCGCAGCCTGCGGCTGCTGGCGCTGTACAGCGTATGCAGTACCATGACGGGAAGGACAAAATCATAAACGGCATAACCATGATCCGCAATTTTCTGCTGTACCGTATAGTGGTCATGAATTTCAGGCAGCATGGATACCGTCGCATCCATGGAAACTGTCGTATCCATGGGAACCTTTTTTTCATCCAGGATCCCCTGTACCCGTTTCATCATATCCCACATTTCCGGTTCGATAAAAAAACAGGTGGTATCCAGCTTTTTCGTAGCGAATGCAAAGGCATCCAGACGTATCATGGCCGCCCCCTGATCCATCAGGAAACGCAGCGTTTTTTCCACAAACTGCCACGCCGTTTCCGATTCCAGGTTCAGATCCATCTGCTCGTCATCGAAGGTGCACCAGATCTTCTCCGTCGTGCCGTCGGCAAACCGGATCTCCTCGCAAGGTGCGCAGGGCTTACGTTTGTTCAGCAGCTCCACCTGCTCCTGTGTAGGCTCGCCGCCCGGCCAGAATTTCTGAAAACGCAGGAACATATCCGCGTATTCGGAATTTTCATGCTTTTCCAGAAAATCCAGGAACTCCGGGCTCCTTCTGGAAAGATGATTGATCATGAAATCAAACATCAGCTCATAATCCGCCGCCAGAGCCCGGATATCCTCCCATGTGCCGAACGCAGGATCCACTTCCCTGTAATTGATTGGGGCAAATCCCCGATCGCCGGAGGAAGGGAAAAAAGGGAGAATATGGATTCCATTGATTTCCCGTTTGAAATACGTATCCACCATCCGCTTTAACTCTTTTAAATTTTTTCCGAAGCTGTCCGCGTAGGTTATCAGCATAATTTTATTTTTCATATTTCGTTTCCTGTCTGTCAGTATTTATAGGTTTCAAAGAAGGTCTTAAACCAGGGATTGTAATAATTGGCAAATGCCATTTTAGCTTCCTTTAAGCGTGCATCGGCATCGGCTATCAGCTGGGGATTCACATGGCCGAAGGTATAGAAATCATAATGCCTTGCCGTTATTTTCTCAAGCGTTTCAAACCAGGCTTCCTCACTGGAACCGATTTTCTCACTGAAGCCGCCCCATATAGCGTCTCCGGCCACCAGCAGACGGTATCCGCCGGCAGTGATGTCAAAGCTTACCGAGCCCATCGTATGCCCCGGTGTATACAGGGCTTCCATGGTAAAGCCGTCACCTTCCCAGGTATCCCCCTCCCCAATCGTCCCGTCCACCGGACAGGGTACGGACTTTGTTCCGTACAGCAGGGCCGCGGAGGTTTTGACGCTGTCCCCTGTTTCCACCTGTTCCCTGTCCCGTTCATGCAGGAACAGCGCACAGCCGAATTCCTGTTTCCATAAATGGGCGGCGCCCACATGGTCATAATGGCCGTGGGTTCCCAGGATAAAACGGATTTGGGCAGGATCCACGCCTATTTTCTTTATATTTTCTTTTATCTGTTCATAACCTTCGGGCGTGCCGCAGTCAATAAGAAACCATCCTTCTTTTCCTTTCAGCAGATAAACGGCCGCATCAAAGAAATGCGTCAGACTGGGACCTCCCACCTGGTAAATATTCTTTAAAAGCTTCATTTTTTTACCCCATCTTCCATAGCCAGCGTCATTTTCAAGCTAAACCCTTCCGCACTGCGGTACAAATCCCGGTAAGCCTTAATCCCTACGGATATCGCCGCATAATCTCCGATCAGTTCTCCCAGGCTGGCGGGTACGATCCTGCATGCCTTACGGGAGACAGGCAGCGCTTCCTTTTCCAGGGTTTCCATCATTTTCTTATCCAGCACCTCTTTTTGCCTGCCATAGATACTGCCGATTACAATCATCTCCGGGTTCAGGATATCGATAAGTACGGAAAGCCCTCTTCCCAGATAGGTTCCTACCGTATCAAAAATCTCCGCCGCAAGTTCATCGCCCTGTTCCAGCGCTTCGGCTATGGATTTGCTGGAGATGTCCCCCAGTTCTTCTTCGTTCCGGCAGAAAAGGGGACTCTTCCCTTCCCGCAGCGCCTCCTCGGCCTTCATCCTTCCCAGCTTGGCGATACCGCCGCCGCTGCAGAATCCCTCAAAGGATCCGTGTTTTCCGTAACCGAAGGGGCCTTCCTCCTCCATACGGATATGTCCTACTTCCCCGGCCATGCTGGTCGTCCCGCTGTAGAGCTCATTATTCAGGATCAGGCCAGCCCCCATTCCGGTACCGAAGGTCAGGAAAATCATATTTTTGCAGCCTTTCCCCGCTCCCATACTCCATTCGGCAAGCGCACAGGCATCCGCATCATTCTGCAGCATCACCGGGACGCCGAATGCTTTTTTCAAAGGCGTATAGATATCTGCCCTGTCCCATCCCGGCAGGTTGGGCGGGGACAGTATCAGGCCTTTTTGGGCATCCAGAGGCCCGCCGCAGGAAATACCGATGGACATCAGCTGCCACTCCGTGTTCCGGCTGAATTTTTCCCGGATGATCCTGATAAAGCTGTCCACAGCCCCGGCAAAATCCTCCGTTTCTGTCTTCATCCGGACCTTATCAAGAAACTCGATATCGTCGGAATGCTGTCTTGCGAAGGATACCGCACATTTTGTTCCTCCTATATCTATTCCTACCACTACCTGCATTGTGTTACCTCCAATTTTTGATATGCAGTAACGGCTGAGACTTGTCCGGACCGTTACTGCGCAGTTACTGTGCAAACCTGTCTAAACTGCTATATTCCATATTCAAAGCCTGCACGCAAGCCGCTTTCCATTCCCCATCTGTCAAAATCTGTCTTTCCTCTCCGGGGAGGAGCGTAAAATAATTATCCTTCCAGTAAACCAGGCCTAACGGTTCCGTTACTACCCTCTTTTCATTGGTCAGAAACAAGAATAACGCCGGGCTTTTTCCGGTATTTTTTAATCGGATGCCCTTGTTGATCCCCTGTGCCGTAAGTACCGGCTTCTCCATTCTGAATACGGCTCCCAGATCACGTCCTTTTGTGAACAGATACTCATTCCCGGCCAGCATATCATCCTGTCCTTCGGCAAACAGTGCAAGCCGCAGAAGAAGGAGTTCCCCGTCCGTCCGGGCCAGAAGGAAACGCAGCTTTCCTATCCTGGATGAATGCATGTTTATGGAATCCAAATGGAATACTTCTTCCTGGAGAAGCATGCCGGACATGTCGTACACCCGTGCCCGCACCTTTATGGGCCCGCGTCTATCCCCCTCCGGCAGATTACAGGCCGCATGGATATCCGCCTCCAGCCATTCCTTCTCCCAAAGAGATGCCCCCTCAAAAGATGCGGTTACCAGATATGGCGCATACGCTTTTTTCACCCCGTAGTAAGCAGGCTTCGGATTTCCGTAATAATCCAGGGAAGAGGTACAGTACAGATTGGGATAAGGTTCATTGAACTGCCATGGGAAGGTGCCGCTGTTGTGAAAAGCACGGCGGCGGTTGCATTCCACCGCATATTTCAAACCTTCATACTGCATATACTGGCTGCCCTTCCTGATTTCCTCGATGTCCGAAAGCCCCCCGAAGGTTTCCTGTACCAGGGGTTCATTATTCCACCAGGCCCCCCTGTGAAAATAAACGGGATTGTCCTTGCCGGCAGGAAGGAAGTGCTCCGGCGCAGTGGTCCGGCGCAGCGCCTCATAATTGGTCATCCCTTCCACACCGAATTCGGAATGCAGCATACAGGTTCCCCGGTTATACAGTTCATATTGCTTATGCAGCCCCTGATGCTCCCAGGGCCCGTGTACATCGAAAAGCTCCTCCGGGCATTTCTCCAGATTTTCAAAGGAATTCAGGAATACGCCGCCGGAAGGCGAGGTGGGCAGCCATTTCCTTGTACCGTCCAGCCTTCTGACCTGTTCCCCCAACGTTCTTACCAGAGCGTTTTTCTCATCCAGGGGCGTGCCGTCCGGTTCCTGAAGCTCGTTCCCGCCGCACCAGACGGCAAGGGCCGTAAACCCTCTTTTCTGCCGGATTATGGATTCCGCCTGACTGCGCATAAAATGAGTGTAGTTTTCCGCTTCCGAAGGGGTGTTGTCAATCCCGGAACTGGACAAAATAAATTCCTGCCACACCAGGATTCCTGCTTTGGCGCACAGCCGGTAAAAAATATCCCTCTCTATCAGACCGCCGCCCCATACCCTGAGAATATTCACGCCGGCTTCCTTCGCCAGCCGGATCAGGTGCACATAGGTATCCTCCGTTACGGCGCCGTACATAACATCTGCAGGCACCCAGTTATAGCCGTTCATATATATGGTTCTGCCGTTCAGACACAGGGTGAAGCTTCCTTCCTTTTCCCTTCCGGCAATCCCGTTTTCATTAGGAAGGAATTCCACGCTGCGGATTCCGGCATCCAGCTTCCGGCAGTCGGATACCCTGCCCTGTCTGTCAAGCAGATGTACCTCAACCGGATACTCGTATGGCTCTCCCTGTCCGTTGCACCACCACAGGCGGGGTTCCTCTATGGTAAGGCAGATTCGGCATTTCCCATTTTCCACCGTTTCCCGGAACGGGGTATCGCCGAAGCTTCCTTCCGCCAGGCACCCGTCAGGGCAGTCGGCCTCCAGTTCCACATGAACCAGCGCCTGCGCCCCGTCCTCTGCTAAAACGGAATGCACATACACATCGGTCAGGATCGCTTCCCTATTTACCTTCAGGTATACATCCTGCCAGATTCCCTGATGGATCATACGCGGGCAGAAATCCCACCAGTAGGTCATTCTGGATTTGTGGGTAGATACCAGGCTGGTCTTTCCCACCTGTGGTTGCTCAAAGGGAGCCGGTTCCAGCACCACGGCCAGAAGGTTCTTTTCTCCCGGACAAAGCTTTCCGGTGACATCCACACTCCAGGGGACATACATCCCCTCCTGCTTTCCCAGGGATTCCCCGTTCAGGAAGATTTCCGAATTGTAGTCAATGCCCTCAAACACCAGCGTGAGCCGCTTACCTTCCAGACCACCAGGAACCAAAAACTCTTTCCTGTAAATCCAGGTTCTGTCCGGCACCCACTCCACCAGCAGGGAATTCCTTTCGTAATAAGGATCCGGCACCAGATTGTTTTCCCGCAGATCATGCAATACGCTGCCGGGCACCTTTGCCGGATACCACCAACGCACGTCCGCCGTCCCGGGCATCACGGAATCCCTCCATACCCAGTCCATACCCACAAATTCCTTCATCTGCCAATCCGTACCGTTTAAATCGATTCTGCCTTCCGGCCCTATTTGTTTCTCATCCATTCTGCTGTCCCTTTCCTGAACAGATCCAACGCCGCTTTGGCCGCTCCCGCCGCTGCTTCCTCTTGTATCTCTTTAAAAACCACCGGCATACCGAAGCTCCTGGCTGTTTCCTCAGCCATCAGCACATTTTTACGGATCCCGTTCCCGCTCGCCACAATCTCCGTCCGGCCTTTCCTGATTTCCTCCGGGAATTCCAGATACATCCGGTGCAGCTCCTCCGCCATGCCTCTCACATATGCCCTGACAAAGTCGGATGCATGGAACGTGTCAAAGGTAAGGTTTTCCACGGTTCCATAAGTCTTCCCCGCACCGTCCGTTTTTCTCCGGCTTCCATATAAAGAGGGATCCACCACCAGCCCCGTTTCTTTCTTTTCTTCCCCAAGACGTGCCATCTGGTCAAATGCCTGTATTTTCTGTCCCGTAAATTCGTATATAATTTCTTCAAAAAAAGCGGCCAGTTTTTCATAAACCTTTCCGCCGTTTAAGGATGCTCCCACATAAAGGCAGCCTTTGTGAAAATAGGGCCGGATATCTGCCGCCGCGGTCCGGTAATAATGGCGGTCAAACAAGGAAACCTGGGAACCCGTACCCACGTTGATGCTGATCTGGGTTTCCGGCTTATCCAATGCGCCGTAAAAGCTGGCCTGGTTGTCACCGAACGCACAGCTTACCGGAATGCCCTGATAAGTCCCTGCCGCTTCTTCCTTTTTGCAAAGCTGCGGGTAATAAGAAACCTCCACGCCTGCCCGCGCCAGGTTATCCCGGGCAAAATCCCCTGTCTGCACTTCATAGCCGCCGAAGCTGGCCGCTATGGATTCATGAACAAGAGGGGCCTTCCTGCCCGTAAGGCGCATGGCCACATAATCTCCGATGTTAGCCAGCTTCACCGCCTGTTCAGGAATAAGGCCATTTTTTGCGAGATAATAATGAGTGACCGTACCGAACCCGGAGAACAGGGGCATTCCCGCCGTCCCGCCAAGCCGTTCCTCATAGCTCATGCCATCCGCCATAGGCTTACGGCCTTTTTCATCCTTCCATGTGTAAAACGGGGAAACCGCCCTGCCCGCCGCATCCACATAAAGGATCCCGTGCATCTGGCTGGATATGCCGACAGCCTCCGCCGTATCTGCACCGAATCCGCTCTCTGCGGCCTGTTCAAGCATATCCTGCACCTTTTCCACGATTGCTTCCGGATCCTGATCAAAGGTCCCTGGAAGAAACGCATTCTGCCGGCTTACGGCAAACGGCAGCGTTTCCTGCCCTTCTTCATAACAAACCACACAAATCGATGTTGTTCCGATATCGATACCCAGCGACCTCATGCCTATACCTCCGCATTATTGCATCCGGAATTACTCCCAGATGATTTCCACCATCCGGCCTTCCCTGCCGTCCGGTCCCAACGGATCCTCCACCTGGTAAAACATACGGCCGGCTCCGATACTTTCCGCCGCCGTTCCTTCAGCCCTTATCCCGTCATACAGAATGTATGCGGGCTTTCTTCCTGTAAGAAAACCAAAGGTTCCTCCTTCGGAAAGAATAACCGTCGTTTTCCCCTCTTCCCGGCGTACCGCTTCCACGCAGCCGGCTCCAATATATTTTTCCAGAATCCCCAGCGCCGTGAATTCCTTATCCGGCAGAAGAAGGAACAATTCCCCGTCGTTTGCCTCCAGACGGAACGAAAATTCTTCTTTCCCTTCCAGACGCACCGCTTTCCTTGTACGGTAGCAATAGAGCGTCCAGGATCCTTTTTCCAGTCCCGGAATGTCAGTAAGGCCAATCTTTCCCCGAATGCTTACGCCGCCCTCTTTTGAAATATTAAATGCCGCTATCACATAACTGTCCCGATACCGGTTAAACAGCTTCAATGCATGGGTGGTATCCACCGGATTTTCAAACAGACAATCCAGGGTAGGCATCCCCACTTCTTCACAGCGGATCACTTTTCCATCTTTTTTCAGCAGAGGAAGGATATACGTCCCGTCCGTTCGTCCCACCTTATCGCTGGTGTACACAGGCCCCCCGCTCACCGCCCGGAGGATGGAATTCTGCCAGTTTTCCTCATGATCACTCCAGAACATATCCCAATCTCCCCAGAAAAATTGTCCCTGGAGAAGGGAGTTATATCCGTTCTGTACCGCATGCTCCCGGAAACCATGGGGCACATCCGGCACAAAATCATCACTGCTTCTGGATATGGCGCTGCTTGGCCGGTTCCACATATCTTCGGCAGCCATTCCCATACAATTAATAATACGGTTGTCAAAATGAAGGGCCGCGGAGGCGTTCAGCCCCTTCTGTATTTCTGCGGAGGCCCTGCCGTATTCCTTCCTGCCTGCATAGAACAGGGAAACAGCGCTCTGTCCGTCCACCTTCACAAAGTCGATATCACACCGGTTCTTTAAATACGTATGCCAGGCATCGTAAAACAGGAAAGCCCTTCCCGCCTCCGCATCCGGTACAATCCTTCCGTCCTCCAGAATCCTGCTGCCTGCCTGCAGCGCCTCCTGTGCACAGCTTCCCGCTTCCAGGCCGTTCCAATATCCCATCACCGCGTGCCAGACCCCTACCTGCCAGATTCCGTATTCCTTTTTCAGCTTATTTACACAGGCGCCCAATCCACCAGGGAATTTATCCGCGGCGGCGTCCATCCCCTTAAGCACCTGCTTTTTATAATCCGCATCCAGCCAGCCGTCATCAATCAGCACCCAGCGCGCGGGAATCTGTTTGTCTGCCAGCTCTTTCATTTTTTCTTCTATCCCGTCCCGGGAAACCTCATGGTAAAAAGCATCCCAGCTGCACCACCCGAAGTATTCAAACATTCCAGGAAACGTACGCTCCTTCCGGAACATCTTCTGCTTTCCGGTGAGGGCCAGCGCTTTTTTCACCGCCTGTTCACAGCACAAATAGGGGTCGCTTCCTGCTGCCAGAACCAGGCTCAAATCATCCGCCGAAGCCTTATTGATACAGTTGGAGGCCGCAGTGATCCGAAGCGAAAGCCCGTCTCCCGCAATGTCCGTCCGATACTCCTTCCCGCACACCGCCAGGACGGCCAGATATTCCCCGCCGTCTTTGTTCTCGGCCAGAAGAAGCTGTGTCCGCTTCGGTACCTCCTTACAGCAGGAAGGAAAAGCCGGCCGGATCCACCAGTCCTTATGCTGGTATACCGCCATTAGCCTTCCCGTGCCTTCCAGAACCATCCGGAAGGATACGCCCTTTACCGGATCGAGATAAGTCTGCGGACCGAAAAAGGGTTCTTTCGGCGGTTTCACGGCATGGAAGAAAACGGCCGCTTCTTCCTCCCGACGGATTTCCAGAGAGGTTCTGATTCCCTCTGACTCTTCTGCACCCAGAAGGATCCGCATTCCTCCTTCTGTTTCCAGAACTGCTTTTTCTTCCTGTCCGCAGCCAACAGGGAACTCTTCACTGGTTTTTTTAACAAACATATCCCGTCTCCATCATTTTTTGTGTATTTGAGGGTACTGAACCGTTACGCATTTTTACAGAATACTTCATTTACCTTTTCATTGAAGAAATTATCAGCTACAATTTCCCCTGCACCGATGACACCCGCATTTTCCCCCAGCTTGGATACCGCAAGGAAATTTTCCTTGGCTCCCTTGACCTTTCTGGCATTCGCCACGTTGGTGACGATGTCAAAATACCTGGGGTATTTCTGTATGAGGATCCCGCCCAGGATAATGATCTGGGGATCCAGTATATTTATCAGGTTGCTGACGGCAACCCCTACATAAAAGGCGGACTGGTTCAGAATGGAAATCGTCAGCAAATCCTTCTTTTCCGCCATCTTGAATACGTCTTCAATCACCAGGTCCTCCCGTTTTGCATAAAGGGGATGCCCCGGTTCCTTTTCCAGCTGGGCCTTCAGTTCACGCAGCACCGCGATTCCCGAACTCATGGCCTCCAGGCAGCCTTTGTTGCCGCAGTTGCACAGCGGCCCGTTGATATCTATCGTAATATGTCCGAACTCTCCGGCTATACTGTTGGCTCCTATGTTTAATTTACCATCTATTATCAGGCCGGAACCAATACCCATATCCACATCCACATAGGCAAGATCATAGCAGTCGTTTCCGTGGAAAGGGACGCTGCCATGGATGCTCCCGCTTCCACGGATGCTCCCGCTTCCGTACCAATACTCCCCGAACGCAATAACATTGGTATCCTTCTGTACATACACGCTGCATCCGCATTTTGACTCCAGGATTTCCTTCAGAGGCAGATAGCTCAGCATCGGTATATTGGGCGGGGTGAGAATTACGCCGTTCTCCGTATCCACAGGGCCGGGCACCCCAACGCCAATCCCCAGAATGTTATCCTTTTCAATTCCCGATCTTTGTATTACCTTTTCTATCTCAGAAACCAGCATCTCTACGAACGCACTCTGGTTGGGAAAATCCTGCTGCATGGAACAGCGTTCCACCTCCAGAATCTCACCCCGCAGGTCCATCATGGCAATGCTGGTAACAAATTTGTTAATATGTATTCCTACCACATACCGGTAAGTTTCATTTACCGCATAGGTAACCGCACGGCGTCCCATACCGCCGGCTTCCATTTCGTCGCAGCGGATCAGATGCAGCTCCTCCAGCTCCTCCAGTATTTTTTTAATAGCCATGAAGGTAAGTCCCGTCACCGACGCAAGGCCTGCTTTGGTGGCGGTTTTATTTTTCCTGATATAATTCAGTACCGTCCTTCGGTTAAAATTTTTCAGTTGAACCTGGTTTGTTTGCTCTCCCATCCTCTGGCTCCTTTTTATCCGGACGGCGGAGGGAAGGAATCCCTTCCCTCCGCCGCTCCGTCACAGATTCTGCCGCTCCGGTTATCCCCGGAATATACAGCTTAATCCATTACTACTTCCGGATACATGTCATGTAATTTATTTTTGAACTCCTGGATAATTGCATCATTATCCTTTCCTTCTTTGATACCGTTAGTTGCTGCTTCCTGGAATTTGTTCTGTGTTACACGGGTGAACTTATCAGGGGTGATACCAACTATTTTATCACAGATTTCACTATAGGTTGCCAGCAGGTTCTGTCCGCCGAAATCTTCAGAAGTAAAGCCTTCCGCCATTTCATCACATACCTTCTTGCTCGCAGGCACCTGATTATACTTCTCCAGATTCAGCTTCTGGAAATCATCGGATGCAATGTAGGTCAGGAATGCAGCCGCCAGATCTTTTTTCTCGGAGTTATTATATACACAGGTTCCCGTCACGCCTTCATAAGAAGCGTTGAACGGCACTGCTATCCCTACATTACCTTTATTTGCATCCCAATCCGTAAAGAAATCCCAGGAAGGCATTACACGGAAAAGAATGGTTCCGTCATTCCATGCAGCCGCCCATTCGGAACTCCAGCTTCCCAGTTCCGCATTGGCTTTGCTGTTGTACATGGTACGCATATTGTCAATCATACCAACCCAGTCGTCGGTGATTTCCAGCTTTCCGTCTCTTACAAGAGGATCAAAGGAGAAGGCATCCACCTTTACCATTTCAGAAATGTTCGGCCACAGCTGAACAGTACCGTTTGATTTTTCATATATTTCTTCGCCCTTTGCAATGATGGAGGGCCAATCGGACAGCATTGCGGAAATCTCAGCAGGGTCACTGGTCCCCAGCCATTCTTCGCAGGCATCCCTTAAGTACCAGAAGCCTACGGGTGAGGACTGGAAGCTCATTGTTTTGAACTTGCCGGTGGAATCCTTCATTCCGGCGATCTGGAAATCATAGAAATCCTTGGTCAGCTCTTCAATGTTCATGTAAGACAGATCCGCAATCAGCTCGCTGTCAAGGAACTCATACATATAATTTTCTTCCAGGTCAAATACATCCGGTACATTGTCGCCGCTCTGCAGGGCTGTCAGGATTTTGGTCCTGTACTCGTCCCCGCCGAATACCTGAAGGTCAATTTTTACATTCGGATATTTCTCATTAAATGCGTTCACCAGGTTGTTCGCGCTGTCGGTATAGGTCCAGTAGGTAAACTCCCCTTCCAGACTTGCCGGATCCACCTGCGCGGCCTCGGACTGCGCCGTACCCGTTTCCGCTGCCTGGGAGCTTTCCGCAGCGGGTGTGCTCTGTGCTTCCCCCGTGCTTTCAGCCGGCGTTGAAGTATTGCTTCCGCAGCCTGCAAGCACCCCTGCCAACATCGCCGTACTCAAAAGTACAGATAAAAGTTTCTTCTTCATAGTATACCTCCTAAATGATTAAATGTGAAAGTTTATATTTATCAGTCGTGCTGATATAATATCAGATTCCTAACCTTTTACTGCCGCTCCTATGGATATCTTCTCCATAATTATCCTGGAAGCAAAGCAGAATACAATGACCATAGGAATGATGGAGACCAGCATCCCCACATACTGCGCGCCGTAATCCGCATGCGTGGAATCACGGACCGTTGCGATCATCAGGGGAAGTGTGAATTTGTTCTTGTCATTTAAAACAATCAGCGGAGTCAGATAGCTGTTCCAGGTACCGATAAATGTCATGACCCCCTGTGTTACCAGCGCCGGCACTACCAGCGGAAGGACCAGCTTATGGTATATGGTCAGCTCCTTACATCCGTCCATAACCGCCGCTTCAATCAGCTCATTGGGAAGTGCCCCGTCAATATACTGCTTATAGAAGAACACGGCAAAACAGTTGGATATGGTGGGTACAATCAAGGTAAAATAATTGTTCAGAAGCTTCATTGCCTGTATTTCCTTATAGAAGCCTATAATACCCAGCTGTCCAGGAAGCATCATCGCCACCAGAATGACGGAGAACAGGAAGTTCTTCCCTTTAAAGTTAAATTTGGAGAACGCATAAGCAGCCATCATAGTGAAATAGTTCTGAACTACTGTCACCGTAATTGCAAGAATAAGGCTGTTGACGATACCCTTATATAAATCAATGTTCTGCGTCAGACGTTCAAAGTTTTCCTTCAGGTGCGTGCCGGGAAGCACGTTGATTTTAGCCACTATATTATAGTTATCATGCGTGGAGGAAATTATCATTACAAAGAAAGGATAAAAGGCTGTTACCGCCATTACAATGGCGAACAGATATACAGCACCCCTGCACAGAATTCTTTTCGTTTTCGCATTCCTGTTTTGCATTATGCCTTTCCTCCTTTCTTAATTTTCTTCGGCTTGCTGCCGTAATCATCTTTTTTATCCCTTGTCACCAGCAGCGAGAACACACTGAAAATGGCAATGATAACAAAGATACCGTAAGCCACGGCCGCACCATATCCAAACTGGAACCTTACAAATGCGGATTCATACATATACTTAACCATCGTCCAGGTTGCATCCCCCGGAACGGACTTGAATACCAGATGGGACTCATCAAACATCTGCAGGCCGCCGATAATGGAAGTAACCATGACGTAAATCAGAATCGGCTTCATGAGCGGGATTGTTATTCTGGTTATCCTCTGCCATGCACTGGCTCCATCCACCTCTGCCGCCTCCATAACCTCCTCGGAAATGGAATTGATACCTGCCGTAAAATAAATGATATTGAAACCGAAATTCTTCCAGCAGATGGCAATCGCAATAACGATCCTAGCCAGCATGGGGTTGTTCTGGAAATCCACCGCTTCCAGTCCGAATGTACTGATGATATTGTTCACCGCACCGCCGGGATAGGAAAACAGAGCGCCGAACAGAAGGCCGATAGTTACCGGCGTAACCAGGTTAGGGAAATAATACAGATTCCTTAAAAGGAATTTTCCCCGGAACCATTTGTTGCTGAGAATCAGGGAAAGCACAAATGCAATTGTCAGCTGCGGTATTATGGACATGATCCAAATCAGCAGCGTGTTTAAAATGGTCTGGAAAAAATAACCCGATTCAATCATTCGCTGGTAGTTCTCCAGTCCGATAAAGGTAAACTTCCCGGACAGAACGTCCATATTGCAGAAACTCAGTACAAAGGAATATAAAATTGGGAATAAACTAAATATTAAAAAAACTATAAAAAATGGTGCAATATAAAAATATGCATATCTGTTCCTTTTTTTCGAATTCAAGTTATCCTCTCCTTTTCCCCGCAATTCATTGGGCACTATGTATATTTTGTATGTCTTTAATAAGTATTTATGTGCCATTTCTCTTTCTGGTATCAATATATACCATCTCAATTAAGAAATCAACTACTAATTAAACTTTTTTTAATAATTATCCTCAGTTTGATCATTTGCATAATTTTTGTGTGCTGTTTTTGTTTATATTTACTGTGTCTTTTCCTATATTCTCCAATATTTCCAAGGGTTTATCCGATTCGATACCTGATTATTAAGTTAAGTTTAATTAGTCTCCCTGCTTACCATCCCGCCTCATAGCCACAGGGACATTTGTTTCCGAAAACAGCCCCGGCTATGAACATTTCATAGCCGGGGCTGTTATGATTCTTATTCTTATATTTCCCCAAATTCCGGGGAGTTATCAGCAGTTATTCCTTTTTCAAATTCCTCTATTGTTTCCGCTCTGGCGGCAAGCTTCAGCCATTTACTTAGGGTTTCCGGATTATGCTGTTCCATAATCCTGTTTTCCAGTTCTTTCGGAACCTTTCCCATTTCTTCCAGTAATTCCAGTACAGATGCCGCCCTGCAGAACAAGGCAAAATCACTCAGGTTAAAGGCATAGTCCTCGGCAGTTCCCCATCCATTCCTTTTCTGTTTTTTATACCGGCGAAGCCGACACAATCATCCGCCAGGTATTACAGCTGCAGAGCGTGTGCTCCTCCCCTGCCTTCAACGGACGGTAGGCAGGCCTTTCCTCCTCCAGCTCCGGCAGCCGTTCCAGCTTTCCGCACGCATAGGCCAGCAGCCTTCTCTGCGCGCTTTCCATTCTTGCCAGAAGTCCGCCAATCCTGATATCCAGCACTTCAAAGCCGTAGATCTTACTTTCCGTATCCCATACGGCTTCCCTGCACCTTTTATATTCCTTCACCTTTTCCATACAGGAAGGGATTTCCTCTTCGGCAATCTTTTGTATCGTCTCCCGATCCTTTTCCTTATAAGCCGCGCACAGCCGGTTTCCCATGCCCGCTTTCACGGAAAGCACATCCGCCAGGTGGATATAAAGCTCCAGGACCCCATCCTCCACAGCCGTCTCGCTTCCGGCCAGATCCTGCAGCTTCTCCCGGAGCAAATCATAATATGTATCCAGATTATGCCCCCCTGCCGCCGCAATACAATCCCCGGATGCCGCACCGGCTTTTGCAGACGGACCGGCCTTCATAAAGGCATCGGCCTCTCTCACCTGTCCGTCAAACAGCCCCAGCAGAATATCCTGATAGAACAGATACTTGGAAGGATTATCATACGTCTCGCTGCCCGGAACCGCATCGAATTCCCCCAACGCCATATACGCATCATAGCTGCTTCCCGTGAGGAACTCAAACTGCTCCTTCAGCTGTTCTCTGTCCGGCTGCTCCGAAAATCCATGCTCCGCAAACAGTACAATAGAGGGAAGGCCTGCTGCCATAGGCGTTTCCGCACCATCATCCTGCCACATGGTACATACCGCTTCCCGGATCCCTTCCGCCTTACATGCACGCATGGCGGCTTCCGTGGTGGAAAAAGCCACGCGGAAATTCGGGGCAAGACCGTTCCAAACCCAGCCTCCTCCGGCAAAAACAGTTTTTTCCGACAACTGTCTGTGCATATGAAGATACGCCTTATAGAAATTTTCATCCGTATGATAATAATCCCAATAAACCAGGCCAATTTCCCTGGGAGGCTTAACCGCTCCGGAAAGATCGGTATCCAGAGGCACATCATAATATTCACTGGCAGGAGAATTCATACGCAGGTACATATCGCTCCAGATCATCGGCTCCAGCCCCAGTTCCCGGCAGATACCCGCCACCTTGTCCAAATGCTTTGTCATGATTTCGGCCTTGGTATGATATCCGTTTTTCAGCAGATAATTCCCCAGCCCCAAAGACCAGGCCTCATCCATTCCCAGATGCACACGCCTGCTGCGGAAAGGTTCCGACGCGGAACGGATACAGGCTTTTACAAAATCATAAACCTTCTCCTCTCCCACCAGCAGAATATCCTCCGTATCGCGGGTTCCCTGCATCACATCCCAGCGCAACGCCGTTTTCAGATGGGCAAGCGCCTGGATACAGGGAACCATTTCAATACCGAACAGCTGTGCATAATCATCACATTCCTTCAGTTCTTCCCTGGTATATCTTCCCCGGAACGCCCCAAAATAAGGATACTCCGGCACCTCATAGGTGTCCTCGGTATAAAGCATCATGGTATTCATACCTAAGGAAGCCTGTATGCGGATATATTTTTTTATGCTTTCCACACGCAGCACACTGTTTCTGGAACAATCCAGCATGGTGCCGTTTTTATCCAGGTATACGTTTTCCCTGCGGCGGAAGCTTTCCACAGCCATACCTGCATGCATGGCCTCCTGCTTTTCCAGCTCCCGTACCAGAGTCATCAGTGCACGGAACAAGAAGGTTTTTCCACCGGCCTTCAGCACAGCCTTCCCCTTCCTTAAACCGTCCGCCTCTCCACAGCTGAACTCCGTCACAACCTCCCCGTCCGGGCCAGCTTTCATGTCTTCCGAACCGGCCTGCCCCCCGGGAACCAGTTCCATCCATATTTCCACGGGTGTTTCCATCCCGCCGTTCAGAACCGGATTCACCTTCTCCGCGGCTTCCTCCGCAGCTACCTGATGGTGCCTTTCCTCCAACAGCTCCCGCATCCCGGCCAGATATTCCTCCCGGCCATTCATCAGCTTAAAATACATAAAATCCTTCTCCTCACCTTTCCGCGGCATTCCGCCCGCTTTTTCAGTTTTTAAGTAACAGTTCAGACGGCCTTTTGTGTCCTGCGGCATCCCCCTCCCTGCATTTCCCTGGGGCGGCGGTGCTGCAA
>URMK01000046.1 GCA_900548905.1 uncultured Lachnospiraceae bacterium
ACCTTGCAGCACCGCCGCCCCAGGGAAAAACCGGGTGGGGAAAACGGGCAGGCATAACCACCGGGCAGCAGGCACAAGGCCATGAATAACAACGATGGGCGGCCAAGAGTTTTCCCTTAACAATCTCTTGCGTTGGCAATAATGGTAGTATATACTAAAAAGGCAGCGTAGTCTTTGCTTCCGCTGCCTTTACGCAACCAGAAAAGGAAGGGATTATCCTATGATTCGTTTTATCAGTGTGGCATTGTTTGTTATTCTGTTTCTCATCCTGAGCATTCCGTTACTCATTGCAGAGTGGATTATCGGTAAATTTAATATGGATATTAAAAACCGCAGTTCCCTTGCGATTGTCAATTGGGCATTCCGCTGGTGTCTGCGCCTGTCCGGTGTAAAAATCACCTATATCGGTGAGGATCGAATCCCAAAGGATCAGGCTGTCCTTTATATCGGCAATCACCGCAGCTATTTTGATATTCTCATGACCTATGTACGGGTTCCCCGCCCCACCGGATATGTGGCAAAGGTGGAAATGCTGAAAATCCCGCTTCTGAGCCACTGGATGAAAAACCTGCATTGCCTGTTCCTGGATCGGAAGGATCTGAAGCAGGGAGCTAAAATTATCCTTACTGCAATCAGTAAAATCAAAGATGGGATTTCCATCTGTATTTTCCCGGAGGGTACGCGCAACAAGGTGGTTGATACGTTTCTGCCTTTCCATGCCGGAAGCTTTAAGATCGCAGAAAAAAGCGGCTGTCCTGTCATCCCCATTGCCCTGAATAATGCGGGGGATGTTTTTGAAGATCATTTCCCTAGAATTAAGAAAACCCATGTGGTTATTGAATATGGGGAGCCGATCTATCCGAATGAACTGTCCCGGGAGGAGAAGAAAAGGCTGCCTGATATTACGTTGGAACGGATTAAGGAAATGTATTTCGGAAATAAAGAATTGGTTTAGTACATAAATCCAGCCCGCCGGGAATACCGGCGGGCCTTTGGCTTCCCGGGCTTCGAACAGCTACTTTCCCTTTCGGGAACTCGCTTATTTCTAATTGTGGTCACTTGTAAAATGTAGTTTAGCTTTAAAATACATTTGGTTTATCGTTGCATATTCATCTTCTGCATGATAAAATATCTACGTATAATTGAAAAGAAATCAGAGGATAGTCTGATGGTTTCCTTCGGAAATAAACGAAGGAGGAAAGGGAGCATGGACACACTTGAAGTGTTGACATTGGTGCTGGTAATTTTTGCGGCACTTGCTTACATAGATAACCATCAGGACAAAAAATAGCTATCCTCTACTGCCATTAGAGGATAGCCCGTAACTAAAAATTATGTGTCAATCCGAAGTGCAATCATTGGATCACCCAATCCTTTGATTACTTCTAAGTAGATTATACACGGGGTACTTGATTTTTTCAAGTACCCTTTTTATTTGCATATACCATCTTTTTGGTAAACTTTTTGGTAACAGTTCAGCAGACAGAGGTACACTGCGTACTCCGTATTTACCAGAAGTGCAAAATATTTACGGTACACACCTTAAGAGTGTCATTTATATGGTTCCTATGCAATTTCATGCATTCCCATTCCCGATGAATCGGTCACAGGAGTTCGTTACAGTATAGTACATAAATCCAGCCCGCCGGTATTCCCGGCGGGCTGTTATTTTGCAAGGTGTGTTGTTGTTTTTGTCTACTGGCCGAAGGAACAATATCTGTCATATGCTCCCTGATATATCGCAACTAATTCTTCCATGCCGGCGGCGTTCAGATCCTGTTTGAACTTATCCCAGCTCTCATCCGTGGTGCCGTTCATAACAGCATCCATCTGGTATGCATTCACAATATTCTCTATGGTACCATAGATCTGTGACAGCTTGTTGTTCTCTTCCAGAGAGAGCATCATTTTAGGTATGGCGGGGATTTCCTCCAAGCATTCTTCTTTTCCGTTTACCCTCTGGCCTTCCAGAATCGGCACCGCATCCCATGTGTAATCCACATATTTGTCGTAATATTCATTTAAAACAGCCAGGGAGCCTCTTGTAGGGGAAGTATTGGTTCTCTGCTCCGAAAAATATTGCCAGCCATTCTGCAGAATGATGTTATCATTTTCATCCAGGTTAAAATGCAGGAGGCCGTCATCCCCTTTCACATAGGTATAACCGATAGCACCCCAATTCAGCGTAATCGATATTTCCGGATCCATGCAGTAATTTACCAGCGCCGCTATTACCTCCGGATATTCGCACTTATCGGTGATTGCCACCATAGAGGTATCCTGCATCTCCGAATAATTCAGTACATTTCCGCATTTTCCTTCCGGTCCGGACAGTCTTGGCAGCGGGACATATTCTTCTCTTACGTCCAAATCCACAATATTATCTCTGGGCGTCCAGCACTGGAATGCCCCGATAACCGCATCCGGCTGTGCCAGCTTATTAATATATAGAGGGGTTCCTGTTCCGGAAGGTGCAAAGGAATCCGGATCGATCAGCCCTTCTGCATACATATCATGGAAGAAATCACAGGTTTTGCGGAAAGAAGCATCGGTGGCTGCAAATACTATTTTTCCGTCAATCAGTCTCAGATGGTTTGCCGTGGCATTTCCCGAACATACCGAATCCGCCATTCCAAAGGCTCCGGTAAAATAATAGAATGAATCAAAGGAACCAAATCCGTCATCATTTCCGAACTCAAGAGCATACGGAATTTCATCCGCTTCCCCGTTCCCGTTCAGATCGCCGGCCTCCTTAAATGCACGCATGCAATCCACAAACTCTTCGACTGTGGCAGGCATTTGTTTTCCCACTTTATCCAGCCAGGCCTTGTTGATCATAAAAGGCCCCGGTGTCAGTACAAGCCCGTGCATCTCTTCAATATAAGGGAAGCCATAGCTATGGCCGTTGGGTGTTGTGGATCCCTGCTTATACTGGGGGTGATCCTTGAATATCTGTGCCAGCCTTGGCGCATATTGATCAATCAAATCCTCTGTCGGAACAAAAATATCCTGATCGGAATACTGAACCGCCATATCGCTGCTGATTCCGTTCCAGAAAACGTCGGGATATTCCCCGCTGGTCAGCATAAGGTTGATTTTCTCCGCGGAACCGTCGGCGGGTATTTCCTGCCATTCAATCGGAATCCCTGTTTCCTCCGTAATTTTTTTGGTCATTTCCTTGTCTTTGGTGGGTACCGAGCTGTCCGCCCCAATCACTACCGCAATGGTAATCGGCTCCATTTTACCGGAATCCTTCACAATAGGAAGCGTCCCGTCCAGATTAAAATTATCCAGGCGTCCTGCTTCCGCCGGGCTGCCGGCCTGCGCCGTTTGACTGCTTTGCGCTGCAGGCGTATTTTGGCATCCTGCCGTAAAACAAATGCACAAACATAACATACACGCTAACATTTTCTTTTTCATACAATCTCCTTTTCCCGGAGCGTGCTGCAAAAACACGCTACCCTTTCACAGCTCCCATTAACACACCTTTTGCAAAATATTTCTGAACAAACGGATAAGCAACCAGCAGCGGCAGTGCCGATACTACAATAATGGAATATTTTAATTGCTCAGCCATCTTCATTCTCTGTGCAACCTCTGTTCCACTGGATGTGAGGGCAGAGGTCTGGTTGGATAATACCAGGTTCCGTAAGATTACCTGCAGCGGCATCTTATCCTGCGTCCCCATAAACATCAACGCATTCATAAAAGAATTCCATATGGATGTGGCGTAAAAGAGGAGCATAACCGCTATAATCGTCGACGACAGCGGAACCGCTACGCGGAAGAAAAAATCAAAATCATTGCAGCCGTCAATTTTTGATGCGTCGTACAGTTCATCCGGGATATTGGAATCGAAAAAAGAACGGCAGACAATCAGGTTATATACGGATACCGCTGTCGGCAGAATCATGGCCCATATCGTGTCATATATGCCAACCGTGTTGATAATCAGATACAGCGGGATAATACCGCCGCTGAAAAACATGGTAAAAGTAAATAAGAAATTGAGCACTCTTCTGCCCCACAGTGCCTTTCTGGACAGGGCAAATGCGCAGGGAACCGTTGCCGCTATGGCTGCTGCGGTTCCGCCAAATGTATAAATAAGTGTATTGGCATACCCCGTCCAAATGGGACGGTACTGAAATATCTTTTTGTACCCGCCCAGGAAGAGCTTTTCCGGATACAACAGAATCTTTCCTGAATTCACAATCGTAGGATCGGTGAAGGATGCCAGCAGTACATAGTAAAGAGGATAAGCAATCACCAGGCAGATAAAAACCATCAGTACGGCGTTTACCACATCAAAAACCCGATCCCCCCACATTTTTTTCATCCCTGCGGGCAGAGAACCGCCCCTTTCCCTTTCGGGATTTTGCTTTTTTTTCATAAGTCCCCTCCTTAAAGACATAACAATGCGGACAAGGCTGAACAGTCACTAGAAAATACTGATGTCCGCAGTTTTTCTGGAAATGGCATTTACAATCAGCAATATAACAAAATTAACAATAGCGTTAAACAGGCCGACCGCTGTGGCAAAAGAGAACTGGGCGTTCTGCAGCCCCACCTTATATACATAAGTGGAAATAATTTCGCTGACCGTGGTATTTGTCCCGCTTTGCATCAAATATACCTTTTCATACCCGATTGACATGATATTTCCGATAGAAAGAATAAACATGATGATAATTGTGGGCATGATTAAAGGGATATCGATGTACAGAATCCGTTTCAGTTTTGTGGCCCCGTCCATAATAGCCGCCTCATAGTAGTCCTGGCTGATCCCGGTCAGCGCCGCGATGTAAACGATTGCAGAAAAACCCATGGTCTGCCATATATTGGAGATAACATATAAGGATCGGAAGTATTCGGCCGCAGACGTAAGGTACAGCGCATTTCCTCCGTTAAAAAATTTGATAATCGTATTGATAAATCCGCTGGGGGCACAAATAACGCTCAGGATACTTACAACGACCACATTGGAAACAAAATAGGGCGCGTAGGAAATCGTCTGTACCACTTTCCTTCTTTTGTTATTTTTAATCTGGTTCAAAAGCAGGGCAAAAATAACCGGGACCGGAAAGGAAAGTAATATAGTCAGCAAGCTCAGTATTATGGTATTTCCGATAATCTGGGGAGCCACGCTGGTGCTGAAAAACGAAATAAAATGCTTCAGAATAGGCTCCGCCCAGGGGCTTCCCAGGATTCCCAGCTTCCCTTTATAATCCTTAAAGGCTATAAGTATGCCGTACATAGGCATGTATGCGAATACCACCAGCCAGAACAACGCCGGCAGCATCAAAACATACAGCCTCCAGTTCCTGGAAAATGTCCTCTTTACTTTTTCCTTCATTTCATCCGCCCCCTTCCCTCTATTTAACAAGAGTCCTGTATTCCAGGTTTTCAATGCATGCTTCCCCGTACGAATCTGCAAACCCGAACGTTCCTTCCCGGAACTCGTTCATCCTGGCACTCATGGCATATTTTCCTCCGAAATATACCTCCAGAACCGGTCCGTCCTTGATGACATCCATGTGATAGGTCACATCCTGCTGCACCTCTATTTTTCTTTCCGACTCAAGCATAAAGGGATAATCGCTTCGTTTTCTGGGCCACCGGTCAAAGGTCATCCGGTTCATGACAAGATCAATTCCCACATAATAGGCCGCTTCATTATCTTTATCACTGTTTAAAAACAGGTAGAAATTCCGGATTCCTTTCCGGAAGGTTACATCAAAGGAAAGTCTGCAGCTGTTTTCCAGGTCGCCCAGATCCAGGCTGCTGAAGCCGTCCGCCCTGCCGATTCTCCAGCTGTCCTGGTATTTCAGCACCGTACCGATGGTATAGCCTTCCCGGTATCGTACCGGGACACAATAGGACTCCTTTATTTTATCGGGAACCGCTGCAAAAAGCTGTCCGTCCTCCCCCTGCACAATTTTATGGATGACAATGTTACCGCCCCACTGTGTATCCGCAAAATCCTTGTCCTGATCCGTTGTGGGATTCCATCCGATGACGTATCTGTCCGTTCCGTCCGATACCGTCTTGGCCGCATAAAAATTACGGTTGTCAAAGGTGTCGTATTCCGGTGTCAGCCATGGCCCCTTTAATGACTTGGCCATACGGTAATGCGTTTCGCATTTGTCTGTGAATTCACTGAAAACCAGATACCACCACTCTCCCATACGGAACAAATCGGGGCATTCATGGGTAAAGTACTCTCTCGGGCTGTAAAACGGCTCCTCCCGGACCTCCCAGTTGATGAGATCCTCGCTGACCGCCACCGCCGTACATCCTCGTCTCCTGCTTGGGCCATAATTAACCCGGGCCGCCAGCAGCATATTAAATCTTTTTGTTTCTTCGTTATAAAAAACAAAGGGATCCCTGAAATCATGAGGTTCAAAGCAGTCCGGTGCGGCTATCCTGAACGTAGGGTCTTTTTTCCAGGTCCGGAAATCGCTGCTCACCGCCATCCGGATGACTTCCTGCTTCTTCCCTTCTTCCGGGAAATGAGGGTTATGGCCGGTATAAAATATGTAATAGCTGCTGTCCTTCTCAAAAACACTTCCGGTAAAAATATATAGATCCTGTTCCTCCCGGCTTCCTCTGGAAATAACCTCCCCCTTTTCCGCAAAAGAAACAAAATCTCTGGTTTCCAGCAGATACCACGGGGTACCTTCCCCGCATCTGTCCGCATTCCGGAAATCTCTCAGGTAGAATAACTGAAAGGCGCCGTCTTTGTAAAAAGGGATAACATCGGCGGCTGCCGATTCTTCGGGTCTGTAATACATAATAGGTGTCCTCCTTAATGTATACGTTTACATTTTCTTCTTAAAAAAACTGCAGTTTCATCACTGCATTGTTGGTATAGGCAAATAATAACAGCGAATGTAAACGTTGTCAACATTTTTCCCGTTTTTCTCTTATTTGCACAAAAAACAATAGAAATCTTCTTTCTTTTTCCCATACGCTATTGTATAATATTTACAAATACTTTAAAGGAGGATTCCTATGGCAACCAGCAAAGACGTCGCCAGGCGGGCCGGTGTATCCGTAGCCACTATATCCAGAGTTTATCAATATCCTGAACGAGTAAAGCCGGAAACAAGAGAGTTGGTTTTAAAGGCTGCCAGGGAATTGGACTACTATCCCAACCTTCTGGCAAGGAGTCTTAAGCAAAGCAGGAGCAACTCCATCGGCATTGCTGTAAACGATTTCACAAACCCTTTTTATTTTCAGGTAATTGAACAAATACATAACCGGCTGGACCATACCGACTATCAGCTGTTAACGTTTTCACCTTCCGGTAATTACTTCTCAAACAACAAGGTGATACGCTACCTGCGCTCCAACCAGCTGGACGCCTTCCTGTTTACCCCGTTTTTTTATAACAGGGAGGATCTGCGGCTGTTTACGAATTCCAAGCAATATTGCCTTCAGCTTTATACGGATTACTATGACGAACTGGATTCCATTACCATCGATGACCGTTACGGCACCTACCTTGCGGTCAAATATCTGCTGGAATGCGGCCATCGTAAAATCCTGGTGCTGAACGTAGCCGTAGACGGCAAGGATGTACGTGACGAAGGGTATCAGCAGGCTTATCTTGATAGGGATCTGGTCCCGGATCCCGAATACATCCTTCACTACTCCTGTAACCGGAATTACATCAAATCCATCGAAGACAATATCCTGCGGCTGAAGCCCACCGCCATCATCTGCCATGCGGAAATGCTGACCATATGGACCCTGGCCGCCCTGAAGGAGCTGAACCTGAACTATCCGGAGGATATCAGCCTTATCGCATATGACGATCATCCCTGGGCCGATATCATGGGAATCACAGCAGTCGCCCAGCCTATAACTCTTGTAGGAAACACCATAGCGGATACGGTATTGGACGCGCTTTCCTCCGCAGATCCCAAACCTGTCATCAAGCAAAAAATAAGGCCGGAATTGATTAAGAGGGACAGTGTGCGGACACTGTAACAGGTCAGACAAGTCATTAAAAACAGGCATTACAACAAAAGATGCATATCATGTCGCCTGTGCTCTTGAAGCAGGATGTGGCTATTCAAAGCCAGGCTTGCCTGGCCTTGCCCATTGCCGCAAGGGTCAAAAACCCCGCTGCTTCCAGTCCTGCCTATATCAAATTGCAGGGGATGAAGCAGTTTTTATCGTCTATAGGCAGAACTTCCTCGCACATGCAGACGATGCCGCCGCTGCCCCTTTCCAGGGTTGTCTTATCCACCAGCGCATACTTTTTCACCTCGCGCCGGTCAGGGTTTGCGGACTTCTTGATCTCCAGCGGATGTATTTGGTTGTTTTCCTCCACAAAAACGTCGATTTCTTTGGCGTTGGAGTCGCGGTAGTAGGTCATATTGCCTTTGGCCTTAGCATAAGCGTAATACCGCCCCGCCAGCGTATCCCGGATATTCTTCATAATGCTAAACTGCCGGGAACCGGTCAGCCAGAAGCGGCCTTTTTCCTCGCTCTCGTCGCACATGATTTTAATTTGCTCAAAAAGCTGCGGGGCCTTCTGCACCTCGTCAATGATGTCAATCTGCCGCGAAAAAAACTTGCAGGAGGCCACCGGACATATCATATAAGCGCATCGGGGAGCGGTACAAATAGACATAGCCGGGGACAAAGAAAATGGTATATACCATATTGAAATTCTCCATAAACAAAATAAGCGCTCCATTTCTGGAACGCCTTGATTTATGGCATAGAAAAGGACGCCGGCTTGCATCAGCCCCCTTCGCTTGGTGGGGCATTACCTGTTTGGATGCCTGAAAACCTTTATTTTACGGGCTTTTTCCCACCTTCCTTATCATACCCCCGCTGCAAGCAGCGGGGTTTTTGACTTTTTTACCGGTTTTTCAGCCGGTGACAACGCCCTTTTGCAGCATCACGTTGGCATAAACAGCCATTTCCCCGGTTGCCACAATGGCATAGGCGGTTTTGGCTTCTTCATAAAAAGCGAAACGTTCGATATTCCCCACCGCATCGCTCCCTCTGTCGTCATGCCTGGTGATGATTTCCTTATACGTATCCCAGATAGGGGTCTTTACCGGATCGCCGGGCATTACCTCCATGAGGTTCACCGGATGCTCCACATAGGTGTCCAGCGGGAATACCCGGAGGATCGCATCCAGGATTTCCGGCACCCCGTGGCCGTCAAGACGCACGACTTTGGCATTTTTCCCCATGGATTCCACCGGGAAATTGCCGTCCGCAATCACGATTCTGTCACTGTGGCCCATCTCACACAGAACCTTTAAAAGCTCCGGTGATAAAATAGAAGGGATTCCTTTTAACATAGCTGCCTCCAATCACCAATTCTGTAACAGTTCGGACAAATCTGTGCTGTTACATCCAATTCTTACAATCTTCCTGATATTTCCGGTATGCCGCTTCCCATTTTTCCGGATCCTGAGGCTCAAACCTGCGAATATCCTCCGATGCACGGATCACACTGCGGATTTCGCCGAGGCTTCCGATAGACCCTTCCGCCATCAGCTGGATAGCTATGTTTCCGTAAACGGTTGCTTCCACCGGGCCGGCGCAGACCGGGCACCCGCACGCATTTGCAGTCAGCTGGCAGAGCAGGGCGCTCTGGGTCCCGCCGCCCACCATATGGATTACCGGATATTCTTTTCCCGTACATTCTTTAATCTCTTCCAGCGCCATGCGGTATTTCAGCGCAAGGCTTTCATTGATACAGCGCACCAGCTGGCCTTCTGTTTCCGGCACCGGCTGACCGGTACGTTTACAGAATTCCCGTATTCTGCGGGGCACATTTCCTGAAGGGGCGAATTCCGGCGCATCCGGATCGATCAGGGATCGGAAGGGTTCTTCCGGTGCAGCCAGTTTTTCCAGTTCCCCGAAGCTGAATTCTTTTCCTTCCCTCATCCACTGGCGGCGGCTTTCCTGTATCAGCCAGAGTCCTATGATATTTTTAAGGAAGGAAATCTTTCCTCCCACGCCGCCTTCATTGGTAATGTTAAAACGGGTACTGTTCTCATTGATAACAGGAGCATCCAGTTCCGTCCCGAACAGGCTCCAGGTACCGCAGCTGATAAAAATAAAATCCTTTTCCCCGGTAGGCACCGCCGCCAGCGCACATTGGGTATCATGTCCGGCACCCGCCACAACTTTTATGGGTTCCACTCCCAGCTCCTCGCAGATTTCCGGCCGCAGCATACCTACCGGTGTACCGCTTGGAACGATTTGCGCAAGCAAACGTCCCGGCAGCTTTAATTTTTCAATAACCTCCTGTGACCACTCCTTATGTACCGCATCCAACATCTGTGTGGTGGATGCCGCGGAATACTCACAGCATTTTTCCCCGGACAGATAATAGGTAAAAAGATCCGGCATCATCAGGAGGCTGTCCGCCATATCCAGCTGCTTTTTCCGGTACAGGGATAAGTACAGAAGCTGGAATACCGTATTGATTTCCATAAACTGGTTGCCGGTGATTTGGTAAAACCGATCCTTGTCAATGCTCTCAAAGCTTTTTTCCAGCATACCGGCAACTCTGCCGTCCCGATAGTGCACCGGATTCTCCAGAAGGTTTCCCGCCTCATCCAGGATGCCGAAATCAACCCCCCAGGTGTCCACACTGATGCTGTCTATTTTTCCGTAAGCCTTGGACTTGAGCAGCCCCTGTTTTATTTCATGGAATAACCGGAGAAAATCCCAATACATCGTTTTTCCGAGAATAACGGGGTCGTTGGAGAAGCGGTGAAGCTCCTCCACGGTTATTTTATCCCCGTCAAAGGTTCCCAGCATAACCCTGCCGCTGGAAGCCCCCAGATCAACCGCCAATACCTTCTTTGTTTCCATAGGCCCCTCCTACTTGTACAGAGGTCCGTATGCCTCACATGCACGGTAATCCTGGCCTTCCTTATCCATGCCGAACGCATTCCATGCGGAAGGACGGAAAATCTTCTCTTCCGGCACATTGTGCATGCTTACCGGAATCCGCAGCATGGAGCACATGGTAATTAGATCCGCTCCGATATGTCCGTAGCTGATAGCGCCGTGGTTAGCGCCCCAGTTATTCATTACATCATAAGCCGTTGCAAACGCGCCTTTTCCCGTAGTGCGGGGTGCGAACCAGGTGCAGGGCCATGTATAGTCGGTACGTTTCCAGAGCTTGTCGGATACTTCGTCCGGCAGCTTCACGGTCCAGCCTTCCGCAATCTGAAGCACAGGCCCCAGACCCTTAACCAGATTCAGACGGATCATGGTAACAGGCATTTCCGCTTCGGTAAGGAATCTGGAAGAATAGCCGCCGCCTCTGAAATAGCCGAAATCAGCCGCATTCCAGGTAGTGGCATCCATAATGGCTTTCTGATCCTCTTCGGTAATATCATACCAGGGCTTCATCACGCCATTGCCGTTTTCGTCCTTTGCCTGTCCGTTTGCGTCCAGACATGCCGCGCCGGAATTGATCAGATGGATAAATCCGCCCGCATCGCTGGCAACACCTTCGATATCATAGCCGGTTGCTTTCTTAACCGCTTCCGGGCTCCAGTAGGTACGCACATCGGCAAATATCTGTGCGCGGTTGGTCAGAAGCTTCATAAACATCATTCCCAGGCCGTTCAGAACATCATTTTCGGTTGCAAGGACATAAGGCTCCCTCGCCCCGTTCCAGTCAAAGGAAGTATTCAGCATAGCCTCGGCAAAGTCACAGTTAGGATAGAAATCCGTCCACTGGCGCTGTCCCTGGAAGCCTGCCGCGATGGCATTGTGTCCCACCATTTCTTCCTCGCAGCCTTCGGGAAGGTTCTTATTACCGTTCATCAAATCCTTGATGATACACATCATCTTCACAACAAACGCCCAGTCCTCATCCTTCTTTTCCCTGGATTTCTGAACAGCTTCCGGATTCTTGTCAAAGCCCTCGATGCAGTTGGCCTTTGTCCAGGCTAACGCTTTTTCAAACTCGGCTTTATCATAAATACCTTCCGTCATGCGGCGGATAATTTCCACTTCATCCACGGATTCCACACGCATACCCAGATATTCTTCGATAAATGCCGGATCGATAATGGATCCGCCGATCCCCATACAAATAGAACCGATCTGCAGGTAAGACTTGCCTCTCATGCTGGCAACCGCTACCGCAGCGCGGCCGAAACGCAGAAGCTTCTCAACCACATCCTCCGGAATATCGGTGGCATCCGCATCCTGCACATCATGTCCGTAAATACCAAATGCAGGAAGCCCCTTCTGTGCATGGGTAGCCAGCACGCTTGCCAGATACACCGCACCGGGACGCTCTGTTCCGTTAAATCCCCATACACCCTTAATGGTTTTGGGATCCATATCCATCGTCTCTGCACCATAGCACCAGCAGGGTGTTACCGTCAGAGTGATATCCACACCGGCCTTACGGAATTTATCCGCACATGCCGCAGTCTCGCCCACCCGTCCGATAGTGGTATCCGCGATAATAACCTTTACCGGATCGCCGTTGGCATAACGAAGGTTTTCCTCAAACAGCTTCGCCGCCGCCTTGGCCATATTCATAGTCTGCTCTTCCAGAGACTCTCTCACCTTAAGATAGCCTCTTCTTCCGTCAATCGTAGGTCTGATACCAATTACCGGAAAATCCCCCACATATCTGTTCTCTGCCATTTTCTTTCCCTCCTTGTAAAAATATCATTACCGGTTTCTGTTTGACACGCCGCCGTTATATCCATACGGACAATGTCTGTTATGTTCAGTATAGCATTGGCAATTTGTTTTTACCTGTGTTATAATGGCAAAAAATATAACAATATTCACTTTTTTTATAAACCTCCCTTTTCCCGAGGAAAAGGGGAAAACGGTTCTTTCAAAGGCTGCCCCCAGGGGCACCGCGGAGGGAAATAAGAATGCATTATCTGGATTATAATGAAAAGATAGAACACGGGACCCCGGACTTTCCCATCGCCTTTTATCATGTGGACGAGCATCATTCCCGCTACAACATGCCCTTCCACTGGCATAAAGAAATGGAGCTGATACAGGTGCAAAGCGGCTCTCTGCGCCTGTATCTGGACGACAGGGAGATCCTGGCCCAAAAAGGTGACGTGATATTGATCGAGGAGGGTGTTATCCATGGGGGAATCCCGGAGCACTGCGTTTATGAATGCGCCGTATTTGACCTTAAGCCCACCCTGATGCACACGGATGCCTGTAAAAAATACATCCGCCTCATTTCCCGCCATCAGATTCAGCTGTATCATTATTTTCAGGCAGATCCTCCGGAAGAAACGGCTCCGTCCTCCTGCTCATTCCCCGGTGCATTCCCTTCTCCGAAGGATTATTCCCGCCTTCTCCGGGCCGTGGGAAGGCTCTTTGATGCCATCCGCTATCCTCATGCAGGCAGCGAACTGAGCACCCTCGGCGCCCTTTATGAGATTTTCGGCTGTCTTTTTGAAGAAGAATATTATACTCCGGTGACACAAGCCCCCGCCTCCGGCCAGAAAAAAATGGATCAGCTGAAGCCGGTGCTGGAATACATCGATGCCAATTATTCCGGCACCGTCACACTTACGGATCTTTCCCGCATCGCAGGTATGACCCCCAAATATTTCTGCCGTTATTTCCGGGCCGCCATTCACCGCACACCCATGGATTACCTGAATTATTACCGGATAGAACGGGCCTGCTATATCCTGAGCACCACGGAACTTCCCGTCACCGACATCGCATATCAGTGCGGCTTCAATGACAGCAGCTATTTTGTGAAAACCTTCCGGAAATATATGGGCGTTACGCCGAAGCAGTATGCGCTCCGCCTGTAATCGGCTTCCGGCCCCGGGGAGCTTCCGCTGTCCTGATTAGGCTAAGCGGCTTTCCTCCCGTCACAATTCCATCCCGCAGGCTTGAACAAAGCCTGCAAATATGGATCTGCTGTCTTGTGATGTGATATACGAGAATTCGGGATGCCACTGTACTCCAAGGAAAAATCGTTTTCCTTTCATATAAACACTCTCAACCAGCCCGTCCGCGGACCGCGCTGCTGTTTCCAGGCCGGGTGCCAAATCCCGGATAGCCTGATGATGGCAGCTGTTCACAGGAATCATTTTTTTACCGGTAATTTTCCACAAAAGGGAGCCTTTTTCCACAATTACCTCATGAGCGCAGCGATCATAGGGCGGCTGCTGGTGATGCTCGGTTTCTGTGGGATACTCCGTGGGAATATCCTGGTACAGCGTCCCTCCCAGCACCGCATTCATTATCTGAATCCCTCTGCAAATCCCAAGCACAGGCTTATCCGCTTTCAGGATTTCGGGCAGAAGGATCTGTTCCATCTCATCCCGCATGACGCAGGTTTCCCCGCAGGTATCCTTCTTTTCTTCTCCATAGACAGGCGGCTCCACATCCGGCCCGCCTGTCAGCACAAAGCCGTCCAGCTGTGCGGCAAGCTGACGAAGCGTCTCCTGTTCCCCGGTCAATGGGAGCATTACCGGGATTCCCCCCGCCTCCTCCAGACCTTTCATATATCCGGGAAGCATCCAATAGCTCTCTTTCCCGCTGTCGTACAACGGGACTATTCCTATTACAGGTTTCATTTTCCATCCTCCTTGGGCAGACTGTATTTCCGGCCCTAACCAATTATAGCATCTCCCTTGCGGATCGGAAACAACGGCTGCAGAGAACGGAAAGTTCTCTTGCTCACTTGACGGCCGCCGTTCACGGTGTTTCAAGTTTGATGCCCCGTTTGGGTTTTTGCCTCAGCAAAAAAGGTGCTGCAGAACCCGTTATTCCGGCTCTGCAGCACCTGTGTATGGCATTTTACCCGATTCAGATCTCGTACCAGATAATCTGGTTCGCTTCCAGATCCAGCTGAAAGCATGTGCCGTCTCCCTTGTAAACGGTAGTGGACTGTGCTTCATAGGTATTGTTAACCACACAGTATTTTCCGTTCTTGATATAGGCATGTACTTCTACATTTACATTCGTGCTGAACCACTTGTTAATATTTTCTTCATCCCCGGCGCTCCAAAGGATAGCACGGTAAAGCAGCCTGCTGTTTTCAAAACTGTAAGGAAGTCCGCTGATGTAAACGGCACGGCCTTTTCCGAACTCATTTACTGCCAGATGCACCTCTTTATCCTCTGCACACAGCACCTTTGCATCCGCAAGCGCATAAACGTATCTCCTTGATTCCCCAAAATCAATGGCGCCCTTCGAATCCTCCGTGATAAAATGGCTGTGGGTCTCCCAGTTATACTTATCATAACCCAGGGTGAAATCTCGTTCTTCTTCCACACCCAATACATTGGACAGCTGGAAGAAATGGCCGTTGGCCTGATGGCCGCTGGGTTCTCCCACCCCGATAATACCGCCTCCGTTGTATACAAATTCCTTTACGGCGGAAGAAATCACCGGATTGCACCACCATTCGCCGCCCGTATGGGCCGTATCCGCATCCCCGACGTTGATAATCACATCGATATCTTTGAGAATGTCCTTATTTTCCAGAATATCCTCAAAGCTGATAAACTTCACATCAAAAGGAGCTCCTGAAAGGGCCTCTATGATCCCTGCATAGGAGTAATTCTGTTTGAAGTAAATGGCATGGTGCACCATGTGGCAGCCCCAGGCCCTCATTTTACCCCAGCAGTTCAGTACAGCCACCTTTTTCACACAATAGGGGGTGGTACCCTTGATATTTTCATACAGTTCCCTGAATTCCTCACAAACCGATTCCACATATTCCACAAAATCGGGGAACTCATTGGCAAGCTTCAGATACCCGCCGTAACCGATACGATCAATGGGTTTTCTTAAGATAGCGCGCCTTGCCGTGACCCAGTTATATTTTGCCTCTTTTACCGGATCGCCTCCCTCGTGGAAGGTATCGGGGAAGAAATAAGGCAGAAGGCGGCCTTCCGTATACTTAACCCCTTCGATATCACTGATCAGGCGTAAGGTCGATCCATTGCCAACGCTTCCTACCACCGCGTCCAGTCCGATGCTCTTGAATTCTTCCATGAACGGTTCCGTACCGATCCAGTGATCGCCCAGGAACATCATGGCCTCTCTGCCGCATTCATGGCAGATATCCACCATTTCCTTAGCTATCTTGGCTACTTCCCGTCTCTGGAAAGCCTGGAAATCCTTGAATTCCCTGGAAGGAATGCGGTACTGGTTATTGTAATAGCCCTGATCGATGATATATTCCGGCCGGAAAGGATAGCCTGCTTCCTTTTCAAACTGCTCCAGAATATAAGGGCTTACCGATGCGGAATAGCCATACCAGTCCACGTACTTTTCTCTCGCCAGTTCGTCGAACATCAGGGTGAACTGGTGGAAAAAGGTGGTGAAACGGAGCACATTAACATAAGGATGATCCTCAATGAACTTCCGCAGACGCTTCATCGTATATTCATGGGTCTTCGGCTGTCTCACATCAAAGGTGATCTGATGCTCCACATCCTTCCAGTCATTTACAACGGCATTGTACATGTGAACCGGATCCCACATAATATAGGCAAGAAAGCTCACCGTATAATCATGGAAAGGAATACTCTTGATTTCCACCTCTCCTGCGGCTTCATCATAAGACCAGTCCCCTGCAGGTACCACTTCTGCGGTGCTCCTGTCAATCACTTCCCACCAGCGCCTGATATCATCCCGGCTGTTGGGGGTGAGCATATCCGGATACAGGCCCTTCATGAGACGGACCCTGAGAACATCCCCGTCCGCCGTGTAAATAGGCGTCATTACATACATCTGCTGGATTTCATCCGGATTGGCCTTCGCCCAGTCATTATCTTTTCTTGTGGTATAATAGGTGGAATATACCTTTAATCCCACATCCTTTAATTCTATGGGGAAATCCGTACCGTCGCAGTCGCGCACCGCGTCGGCCCCCCAGCGCCTGGATAATTCCAGGGTCTCCTGAATCACATCTATATCAGTAGGAATTGTTACTCTTCCTTTCTTCTGGTCCATCCTGCGGCCCCTCCTGTCTTTTCTTTTATTTACAAGGTATTATCCCTTGATACCGCCGCCTGTTACGCCGGCAATAATCTTCTCGGATAAGAAGATATATAATAAGAACGTAGGTAAAAATACGATGACAACAGCTGCGAACAATCCGCCGTAATCTCCTGTGTATTTCATGGAGTTTACAATCTGCAGCAAACCGACTCCAACAGGAGTCATCTTCTCGGAACTTGCGAAGATCAGGGCCATGAAGAATTCATTCCATACTCCCAGGAAGTTGAAAATAGTAACCGTGATCAGCGCGGGCTGTACCAGAGGCAGCATGATAACCCAGAAGGTTTTCGCCGGAGGGCAGCCGTCAATCGCCGCCGCTTCTTCATAGGTTCTTGAAAGCGTTGCGAAGAAGTTGAGCAGATAGGTTGTGGTATAAGGCACATTCAAAAAGATATACAGCAGTATCAGAAGAATCCTGCCCTTCAGGTTCCATTTCGTTGTCAGGGCGAAGATAGGCATGATGATCATAACGGCCGGGATACTCATAGCCACGATAAGCCCTGATTTGATAATCTTATTTCCTATGAAATCAAATCTGGACAGCACGTAAGCGCCCGGTGCAGATATCAGGATAACGCCTGTACAGGAAACGACTGCATAAAGCAGGGAGTTCGCAAAGAACACGGACACATTCTGTGCCTGCCATGCATTCACATAGTTTTCCAGATGGAATCCCGTCTCAAATTTGAAAACGCCGCCGGAAAAGATTTCCCTGGATGTCGAAAGGCTGGCCCCCAGAATCCAAAACAAAAAGGCAGCGGTAAAAATAATCCAGACAAGTACAATAATATATCCCGGAAGGAGAGCCAGTTCTTTTCTCCAGTTCACTTTTTCTTTTACTTTGTTCTTTTTACTCATCTTACCCTCCTTAAAATTCCAGGTCGTCATCCCGAAGCAATCTGTTCATAATGAAATAAATCACTATAATAATGAGTGCAAGGACAACACCCACAGCAGCACCTGCGCCCGCATCCCTTGTTGCATTCGCTTTTCCGCCGAATACCGTATCATACAGATAAACTACCGGAACAATGGTGGTCGCTTCCGAATCCACGGGGGAGAACATCTTGGACCAGAGGAAGAATGTGGTGGTATGCACACTCCAGAATGTGATATTGGTTTTGGTAATCCCTTTCAGCAGGGGCATGGTTATCTTTCCGAACTGCTGTACTTTATTGGCACCGTCAATGGTGGCCGCCTCATACAGATCCTGCGGGATTCTTTCAATACCGCTGATAAAAATCAGCATATAATAGCCCACGGCGCCGAAAATGAAAGCAAAGAGCATCGCCCAGAATTTGGTATCGGTTCCCAGCCACTTCACTCCGTTCAGCCCTAATGAGGTCAGAATCTTGTTCAGCATACCATAATCGTTATTATATACGTACTGAATCCACATGGTAGCCAGTGCAACCGCACTGATTACGTTAGGAAGGTAAATGGCAGCACGGAAGAATTTTTTAAAACGGATTCCGCTGGTAAGGATTACCGCAAAAAGCAGGGAAAAAGACAGAGTAATAATACCGCCCACCAGCCAGATACGGAACATATTCCACATGGAAACCAAGTAGGTAGGACTCTTAAAAATCCGGGCATAGTTCCCAAAACCGTTGAAAGTCCATGTGGACATGTTGGCGGTAACACTCTCTATCTGAAAGAAACTCATGACTAATGTCCTGGCAACCGGGTACAGATACATAACAATCAGGGTCAACAGGCATGGAAGTATGAAACCTACAATTAAAGCCTTGTTTTTTTTCATTCTATGTCACCTCACCTTATGAAAAGAGGCGGCGCCACTTAAGCGCCGCCTCCGCCAGAAAAACTTATTTATACAAAGCGTCCAAAGCCTTGGCAAAGTCTTCGCCGGTAGCATATCTGCCTTCATACAGTCCGATACAGATATCTTTAATATTTGTGCCCAAATCAGCGTTTTCATTCAGTCCCATGTTCCAGCTGAGAGGGTTGCTTGTTGCTAACAGAGTTTCAACGGTACCATTCATGATGGCAGGAGCTGTGTTGTTAGGGTCCGCAGGAATCTGAGAACCTGCATCAGCCATCTTCTGGTCAAATTCTCCGCTTGTAAGTAACATCAGGAAATCGAATGCAGCCTGAGGATTCTCACTGTAGGAAGTAATTGCAAGGGAGTTGGCACCTGCATAAGCGTTGGAAGGATCCGCGCCGCCTTCTATTTCAGGGTAATTGAACATTCCCCAGTTAATCTCTGTTCCGGTGTTGTTGTTGATTTCAGCTGCTACGTAGTTCGCACATACGACCATTGCCACTTTGCCGGTAAGGCCAATCTTATTCTGGCTGGAAGGATATTCATCCGGTGCGCCGTCTGCCAGATATCCGGCATTTACAAAGTCGATAATCTGCTGTGCAGCCTTGGCAACGCCTTCGTTCTCGCTCCATCCGCCGTTCAGGGAAAGTTCTTTAATGACATCCTCTCCGATAACCCTGTCAAGATGGTAACCGAATGTGAAATCGGAATATGTACTGTCAAGTGCCAGCGGCTGATATCCCTTGTCTACCATGGTCTGGCAGGCTGCGAGGAATTCATCCCATGTGGCGGGAACTTCGATTCCGCAATCTTCAAAGATGTCTTTGTTGTAGAATACACCGCCTACCTGGGGCTGTTCGGTAATTGCGCAAAGGAATCCGGCCCATCCTGTTACCACTTCATTAAAGCACTTAAAGCTGTTGGCTTCATAGTTGGCGGCCTTTGCCATGTCTGTTAAATCGTAGCAGTATTCTGCATAGGTCTTTCCGATTCTGGAGTAGTCATCCTCGAAGATATCAATCTTCTCTCCGGATTCCAGTGCCGTTGCAAGTATGGTCTTAACATCACGGCCCTTCCACTCGATATTTATGGTTGCGCCTGTCTGCTCTTTAAAAGCGTCGGCAGCTTCCTGGATTACTTTCCCCTGAGGTTCTGTGGAGTTCCACATGGACCAGAAGGTCAATGTTACGTCGCTGTAATCAGCTGCACCGGCATCTGCGGTGGTCTCTGCTGTTGTATCAGCGGGTGTTTCTTCTTTTGCTTCTTCGGTAGCTGCAGGCGCCGGTGTCTCGGCCGGTGTGCTTTCAGCAGGTTTGCTGCTGCTGCCGCAGCCTGCGAGCAGGCTCGTCGCCATAACAGCAGTTAATAACAAACTGACAATCTTCTTTTTCATTTTTTTCCTCCTTTTGTTTGAACATTTCCGTATTGCTTTTTGATAATATCAGTATATCCTCAATAACATATCTATACAATCCATATGTTGCTTCATTTTTTATAATTATTGCTTTTTGAAGCAACATTTGATAAAATATTTTTAGTGATAAACGTGCATCAATGAAATAATTGAATATATTTTTTCAACAATGTGCTTAAGAGGGCAATTTTTGAGGTTGTCATTTTTACATTTTTGCACATCTTTTTTGTACAAATGCTCGCTTTCTTTGCACATCCTATTTTTACCAACGCAGTATTTCTAAAAAAGGAGCGTATTTATGCCTATTTCAAGATATCCGCTGGAAAATGATGACATTAATCCGATTAATGCAAAACTGTTATACGTCACACATTCCGTATATGAAAATGACTGGCCGAGCCTGCCCCATACCCATTACTTTACGGAGTTATGCTATATTAAAAAGGGAAACGGGAATTATTTGATAGAAGATCAGATTTATCCGATTAAAGAGGACGACTTTATTATTATTAATGCCAATATCGCCCATACGGAACGTTCGGTGGGTGAGGTTCCTCTGGAATATATCATCCTGGGCGTGGAAGGGCTTAATTTTTCTTTTGAAGGGGAGCACGAGCACATTATTTTCAACTGCAGGAATGATCATGCCAAGTTTATCTATCTTATGAACGGGCTGCTCCTGGAAATGGAGGAAAAGAAGCCTCATTACGAACTGGTATGCCAGGATCTGCTGGAACTGCTGATCGTCAATCTGATCCGGCGCACACATTTTGACTTTGAATTCGTCCCATCCGTTAAATCCAGCCGTGAGTGTATTAAGCTGAAACAGTACATTGAGTCAAACTATCCGCAGGATATCACCCTGGATACCCTTGCGGAGGTTTCCCATCTGAATAAATATTATATGGTGCATGCCTTCACGCGCCAGTTCGGATGCTCCCCCATCAATTATCTGTGTGAGGTAAGAATAAAGGCCAGCAAAGAGCTGCTGGCCACTACGGATTACAGTATCACGGAGGTCGCCCAGTCCTCGGGCTTTTCCTCCCAGAGCTATTTTGCCCAGTGTTTCCTGAAGCACTGCCGCATGACCGCCAGCGCATACCGGAAAGCCTGTCACAACGAATGAACATAAGCTGTTTTCCGATCTGCAGCAAATACACCTATGGACGGAACAGGAACGGATATCCTTATTTTCTCAAAGGGGCAGTTCATACTGTCCTTCGAAGCAGGAAACAGCCTTTCGTTCCCTCACCTTCTCCCCTTCCCGGACGCTGCCCACGAGCAGCTCTCCCTGTTTGTCCGCCTTACGCAGATTTTCCTCCAAGGACCTTGGCGAATGGTTGGCATAGCAGTAAATGCAGCCGTTGCGGCAGGTATTGTAAGCGCCGATATCAACGCTTTCATAACAGCCGCAGCCTTTCCGCTGCCCTTTATCCGGCTTAAGGCGGAGCTTTCCGCCCAGGATTTCCTCCAGCACCGCCTTATCGATACAGGCGGCCCTTCCCACACCCAGAGCGGACAGATCCGCTTCTTCACAGCAGGCATTCACAGGGATGCCCATAGACGATGCTGTGCGGGAAAAAAAGGAGGCCAATTCTTCCATTTCTTCTTTTACTACGGGGCGCAGAAGCTTTTCCTCCCGGGAACTAAGGGCGTCACTCCCCGCCTCCGGGCAGCCGGATCGCTGCGCGGCGTTTCCTATCCCGCGCTTTTCGTACATATCCACAAAGCTGATGGTAATACTCCGCATGCATCCCTGAAGCTCTCTGCAAAGTCTTGCAAATTCCCTTTTATGGTAAGCCGGATTCAGGACCTCATTTACCACCACCGGATCATAACGCCATATGATGCGCTCTCTTCCGATTTCCCGGGCAAGCTCCCGGAAGCAGTCCTCGATCTCCTTTTTATCCCGCAGCCCCGGTTCCAGGTTTTTTCCGTAAGGGGTCAGCGTGAACTGGAAATAATACCGGTAGCCCCTGTCGGAAAGCTCCTTCAGATAGGGCATGAAGGGCGCCGGATCCTTGCTCCAGAATACGATACCATCCACGTTCTCCGGTGAAAGGGGAATTCTGCTGATCTGGCCGTGGTTCATGGGATTTCTCACCACCACATATCCGGCGCGGATCCGGTTCATAAACCATTCGCTGTGCCGGCACGGGATATCGGTCCGCCTGGATACGGATACAATCATGACAGCTGCTCCACTATCTTATCAAATCCCATACCATGGGAAGCTTTAATCAATACGGTATCTCCGGGCCTGAGTATCTCTTCTATCCCTTTGAGCAGGCTTTCCCTGTCTTCAAAATAGAAAACAGCATCTGCCGCGCCAGTGTTCTTTTCTTCTGCCGCTTTCACTGCCCCTTCATAAATACAGCGGGCCAGTGTTCCTGCGCAGACAACGCATTCCACCCCTGCGTCCACCGCGTATTTTCCCACGCGGGCGTGCATTTCTTTTTCCTGCTCTCCCAGCTCAAACATATCTCCCATGACGGCGACCCTGCGGCCGTCCGCCTGCAGAAGCAAATCAACAGCCGCCTCCATAGAGACCGGATTGGCATTATAGCAGTCATCGATCAGCACCTTATCCGCCAGCTTTACTATATGGCTGCGCCCGCTCACACTTTCCGCCCCGGCAATCCCGTCCCGGATTTCCTCCGGCGTCAGTCCGAGCAGCAGCCCCGCCGCGGTTGCCGCCAGGGCGTTATATACCATATGCTCTCCCGGCAGGGGGATTTGTACCGCAAAGCTTTCCCCGTTCCCGTGGATGACCGCCTCGCTTCCAAGCAGCCCTTTTCCCCGGACATCCGTTGCATATACCTGACATTCCTCCGACAGGCCGAAGGTGACGGGCTTTTTGCCCTTCACTTCCTTTATGGAAGCCAGCATATCATCATCGCCGTTCACACAAACGCTGCCGTCCTCGCTCATAAAATCAAAGATTTCCGATTTTGCCTTCAGGATCCCCTCCCGGCTCCCCAGAAATTCCAGATGGCACTGGCCGATATTGGTCATAATGCAGATATCCGGCCCGGCAATACGGCTCAGATTATGCATCTCCCCAAAATGGTTGATTCCCATTTCCAGCACAGCCACCTCCGTGTCTGCGGGCATGGAAAGTACGGTAAGCGGTACCCCTATTTCATTATTATAGTTGCCCTGGGTTTTGTGTACCTTATATTTTTGGGCGAGCACCGACGCCACAAACTCCTTTGTGCTGGTCTTTCCCACACTTCCGGTGATTCCCACCACCTTTACAGGCAGCTGCCTGCGGTAGAATCCCCCGATCCGTTTCAGGGCTTCAAAGCTGTCTTTTACCACAATACAAGGCCCCTGCAGATTTTCCGGTTCCTTTTCACACACCACGCCCAGAGCGCCCCCGGCAAAAACATCGGGTATAAACCGGTGTCCGTCCACCCGTTCCCCCTTTGTGGCAACAAATATAAAATCCGCGGCCGCCTTTCTGGAATCTATTACAACGCCGGCGGCTTCCCTGTGCTGCGTATCCTTCCTGCTCTCTTCGGAAGGATACACAAGCCTTCCTTCACAGACCTTTGCAATATTGGTCAATGTCATATTTTTCATAATCGTATTCTCCTTATGCCTATTCCGTTGAGGTTCGTTCGTAACCGTTCGGACAAGCCCGGATGTTACATTCCTTCCTTCAGTGCCAGCTGCAGAATCCATTCACACAAATCCTCAAAGCAGATGCCGATGGCCTGCGCTTCCTGGGGGATCAGGGAGGTGGGTGTCATTCCCGGCAGTGTATTGGCCTCCAGGCAATAGACCTTCCCGTCCCCGTCCATCATGAAATCCATACGGGCATACTGCTTCAGGCGCAGCGCCTGGAATACCTGCTCTGAGATACGCTGCATTTCCTCCGCCTTCTCTTCCGGCAAATCGGCAGGGCAGGTTTCAACCGTGCTGCCCGCCTGGTATTTATTTTTATAATCATAAAATCCGCTTTTGGGTGCAATCTCAATCACCGGCAAAGCTTTTCCGCCGATAACGGCACAGGAAAACTCCCGGCCCTGAATATATTGTTCCACTACCGCTTCTTCATCATATAGGAAAGCTTCCTTTAGGGCCGCCTGGTATTCCGTCTCATCATGGGCGATGCATACGCCGACGCTGGAGCCGCCCCTGCAGGCTTTTACCACACAGGGAAAAGGAACCCTTTCCCCGTTATCCTCCCCCTTAACCACATGGATCCCCTCCGGGGTGGGAATGGAATGGAAGGCAAACAGCTCCTTCGCCAGGCTTTTATCCATAGCCAGTGCGGAACTGACATAATCCGTACCGGTATACCGGATTCCCAACAGGTCAAAGGCCGCCTGTACCTTTCCGTTTTCCCCGTCTTCGCCGTGCAGTCCCAGGAAAACCACATCCGCCGTCTGGCAGACAGGGATGACTCCCGGGCCGAAAAAGCTCTTCCCGCCGTCTTGGCGCATCGCTTTTATCCGGGAAATATCGGGATTGCTTTCCTGAACCCCACCGATATTTTCCGCCCAGTCCACATCCTTTTCGAAAATAGCTTCATAGTCCCCTTCATATCCTAAATAGACATCCAGAAGAATGGCCTGGTGTCCTTTTTTCTTCAGCGCTTGATAAATCATCCGGCTGGAGCTGAGGGATACATCCCTTTCTGTACTGATTCCGCCGCCTAACACTACGATTTTCATGCATTTCCTCCATTATCGCGTCATTCCACAGTCTTTTTTTCGTAACAGTCCCTCTCTTTCACAAACAGCTGAATTCCTGAGTACGGTTACCCCTTTTTCTACCTTATTTTTCACTCCTCCTGTTTATGCAGGAACGAGTCGGAAAAGTGTATTTTTGACTGTGCTTCTCAATTGTAGCATATATGCAGCGTTTGTAAAATGAAAAAAGTGCTTCTTTTTTGGCGCTGTGTGCTGCTAAGTTACTGGTCACGGATGAAGAGTAACTCTGCAGAAACGGAAGCGTGCAAGCCGGGAGGCCGGGGTAATGTGGGGAGGGAAAAAGAGGGATGAGACATGCGGAAGGTTCTCTCACCTGTCGGGGGACAGGGGAAAGAACCTTGATTTTCCGGTGTTGAAGCCGGGACCGGCTGTTACCGGCGGGTATTTAGGGAGGAAATGGTTAGAAGTTTTCGGCACGGTATACGATATTGCCGTTGATTATGGTACACATGGTTTTGGTGAAGGTTTCCATGGGGTTACCGGAAAAAATGGCGATGTCTGCGTCTTTTCCGGGTTCCAGGCTGCCTACCCTGTCATAGACACGGCAGATGCGGGCAGGGTTGCAGGTGATGGCGCGCAGGCCCTCTTCCATAGGGAGGCCGGATTTTACGGCAAGGCCTGCACAAAGGGGGAGGGACTGAATGAGGGTGACGGGATGGTCCGTGGTTATAGCCACGAGAACTCCGGCTTTGTGGAGGATGCCCGCCGTTTTGAAGGCCATGTTCTGTACCTCGATCTTGCTGCGGCTTGACAGGTCGGGTCCTACGATGGCGGGGAAGCCTTCCCTGGCCAGTTCCCCGGCTATGAGGTGGCCTTCGCTGCAGTGGTCAAGGGTGATGGAAAGGCCGAATTCCCTGGCGATCCTGATAGCGGTAAAGATATCATCCACGCGATGTACATGGGCTTTGAGGGGGATTTTCCCTTCCAGGACGGGCAGCCAGCATTCCATGCGGAAATCGGGTTCAAAAGGGGCCTCTGCGGATGGTTTGTTTTCATCCTCTCCGGAAGCCTGCCAGGCTTGCTTTTTCTTTTGGTATTGTACGGCCTTGAAGAGTTCTTCCCGGAGCAGCCCGGCTATAGCCATCCGGGTTACAGGTGATTTCTGCTGATCGGCAAAGTTCACTTTTGGATTTTCCCCGAAGGCAATTTTCATGGCGGCGGGTTCTTTGACGATTAAGTCGTCAATACGCCGGCCTTTTGTTTTGATAAAAATAAACTGGCCGCCAACGATATTGGAGCTTCCCGGGCCTACCATGATAGAGGTGATCCCCGCACGGACAGCGTCGTCAAAAGCGGCGTCCATGGTGTTTACCGCATCCAGCGCCCTCAGCCAGGGCGTGATGGGAGACACGTTTTCGTTGCAGTCGTCTCCCTCCATGCCTTTTTTCTCTTCCGTGATGCCCACATGGCAGTGCGCCTCTATCAGGCCGGGCATAACCAGACAACCGGAGGCATCGATAATTTCCGTGTCTTTGCCCTCCGGTATTTTTATCTGATCCGCAACTGCGGCAATTTTTCCATTTTCAATAAGCACGCATCCTCTTGGCAGGACTTTCCCTGCCATAGTCAGAATGCGCCCATTTATTATAAGAAGCGTTTCACACATTTCAGCTCAGCCTGTTCAGCGGATTCACCGGTTGGCCGTCCTTGGTCAGCTTGAAATAAACATTGCAGCCCTCCACGCTGTAATATTTCGTGGGTTCCGCTACCTTTCCTATAATTTCTCCTGTGGTGATCACGTCGCCTTCCGCAACGGTAAGATCGGTGAGCTGTCCGTAGGTAAGCTCATACCCGTCTCCCAGGTTCACCACCACAGCCATTCCGATTTCAGGATCCTGATAGACGGCGGAAACCTGTCCATCCGCTGCTGCGGCAATCCCTTCTCCCTGGGTGGCCGCGATAATGATGGCGGGATTATATTTGTATTGCTGGAGAGTTGCGAAATAAACGGTCTTGTCCATGCTGTAATTGACAAGGACATTTCCCACGATAGGCCATACCAGGGTATCGCTGTCCGTAAAATCAAGGGCGGGTGTGGTGTTCATGGCGTCTTCGTCACGTTTTGCGGTATCGGAGGAATCGTCTGTCTTGGCAATGGCATCCGCTGCATTGGCTTCCAGCGCTTCTTCAGCCGGATCCGCCGCCGCAAGTTCCTCTTCCTTTGCCGCCTGTTCATTCTGTGCGGCATCCGCCAGGCCTTCGCCTGCCTGTCCGTTTTCCAGAGATGCCTGGTTTTGTCCGGCCGTGCTTCCCAGCATATTCATGCCGGGGTTGTCCACATTCCCGGAATTGGCTTCCTGGAAGCTGGGATCGTAATCCAGTTCACCGCTGTCGGCAAGCTGTCCGTCTCCTGTGCTGCCGTCGGCCTGTGCTTCTCCCGCCTTTTCCTTATTGGATTCTTCCAAAGCGGTAAAATCCACCACATATCCGTCTTCCTTGTCCTGACTTTTGTTTCTTACATACAAACCGGTAGCAGTCAGCGCCGTCAGTACGAGGCAGCTGGACACCAGCATGATCGCTTTTTCTTTTCTAAAGCTTGATCTCCTTCTTCTTCTCATAGGGCATTCCTTCTCTTTCCTATTCATTTTGGCAGATGCCAATTATCAGTTGAAATCCTTCAAGCTTAGTCTTTCCGTTTTCCTTTCCTTTATTCAGTTTTTTGTATTTCAACACCTTCAAAAAAACCTTTTAAAAGCGCGAGAAAATCTTCTCCCTGTACTGCCCTCCTGTTCGCTTCATACTGGCAGAAGCCCAGGCCATGCCCCACTCCCCTGCTTTCCAGCGTGACGGTTCCCTCCTTTTCACTTATGGTAAAACAAGAGGACTGGATGGAAAAAAGGCTGCGGAATTTTTCTCCGGACATATGTATTCCTGCTGCCTCCACCCACAGCACATACCCGGCGCTGTCCCGGGTCAGGGTAATTTTTTCGGCCCCATCCGCTCCCAGTGTCTGCCAGAAATCTTTTTCCTTCAGGGTGATTGTGCTGCTGTAACCGGACGCTTCAATATCATGGCTGCAGTCCACGCTGGCCAGGTACTCATAGCCTTCTCCAAACACTTCGTTTCCGTTTCTTGTCTTTCCCGCACTGAGCCAGAAATAAGCAGGTTCCATAATCTGGCCTTCCCAGGTCAGGTACATTCCCCTGGTCTGCGCGGCAGCGGAGGCTATTTTGGCCTGCTTTTCCTCATAGGCATCCTCCCAGAGGGTTTCCCTGCTGCGGATATCCAGATAATCCTGGCCGATATCCCTGGCATAAATGAGATTATCATCTATGGAATTCCTGTTTTCATAGGCCCGCATGCAAAGGGTACGCAGGATTACCGCCTGGGCCTTGAGAGTCTCCTCTTCGCAGTCCGCGGGAATGCTCGCGGCAAGAGCGCCCTCCACATAGGTTTCCAGAGGAAGCCTGCTCACACCGATTCCTGTCTCGCAGGCTACCATTATGCTACTTTCCTCTCCGGGTACCGCCAGGGTTTCCTCTCCCACATCGCCTTTTCCGAACAATAAACTGCAGGCATAGGGCAGAAGCAGCAAAAATAAAAGCACCGCGCAAAGGTCCAGCAGCCTCTGCCGGCCTGCGGTGCTTCGGAACGCACCCTGCAGCGGCCTTCGGGAAAAAGACCGCGCTTTCGGTAATAGGGAATTTCTGTCCATATGCATTTCTCCTTTTCCCGCAAAAATGTACAGCAGCGTAAATTACAGGTACTATATTTTATGTGACAATCGTAAATTTATTCCCGCGGGTAACCGGACGGACGGAGCGCAGGGCAAATCCCCCGCTAACTTTCATTTGCTGCGCTTATTGCGGAAAGTACAGGACAAAAAAAGCCGTATCCGGTTTTTTCCCGCGCCGGGATATTTCGGCGCGGGAAAGGAACACGGATACGGCTCATATTTTTTCCTATACTCTGTTGTAATTGATAAGGCAGCCCTCCAGAATAATCCGGCGTTCTTCCTTTGTCAATTCACCTAATGTGAGGGTGAATGGCTTCAGTCCGCCGTCTTTCACCGCATAAGCGGTAATGCTGTCCTGCTCCTCCTCCACAGCCTTCCGGATCCCGGGAATAAACAGGTAATCCAGATTGGTGAAGGGAAGTTCCCCTTCTTCTATAAGGAAAGGAAGCATTCCCCAGTTGATCAGGTTGGAACGGTATCTCTTGGTGGCGTATTCATTGGCTATGTTAGCCCAGCCTCCCAGCACCTTCTGGCAGCTCGCGGCCTGTTCCCTGGCGGAACCGTCTCCGGGCTTCACCGCAAAAATAGTGGAACCAAAACCGATATTTCCTTCTCCCACATCCGGGAACTGCTTATGGACGGTTTCCATGACAGGAACCAGCTCCGGTCTTGCTTCTACAGGGCATCTGCCTTCCATCACCGCAGCCTGCGCTTTCTGGATTTCCTTTGCCCTCCCCACATAGGCAGGATCTTTTCTGGACAACGTAAACTCCGCAAGGCCCAGAGGATTGGAACGGTAAGAAGAGGTTTCCCCGGAAGGGATCAGCTCGTCCGTTGTGGTGACCGGATCATGGATTTCGGATACCACCTGAAGCACCATATTTTCAGGAAGGCTGCACATCGCCGGCCAGTCCTTGATATTGGGGCCGAAATGGATCTCCACCTCCGGATCGGCCGCGCCCTTGGAATCGAATACACGGTTTTGATAAATCTTGGAATCAAAATGATATTTATATTTCCCAAGCTCGCCCTCAAATTCCGTAGCAGGTGTGAGGACACCTTTATTGGCGGCTGTTGCCGCGATGGAACGGGCATCCATAAGGGCAACGGATGCAATCTGGCCGTTCTGGAGCTTGCTTCCTTCCCTGTTGGGGAAGTTCCTGGTGGAATGGCGGATACTGAAGCCGTTATTGGCAGGCGTATCCCCTGCGCCGAAGCACGGGCCACAGAAGGCGGTCTTCATTACAGCGCCGGTTTCCAGAATAGCGGCCGCACAGCCGTTTTTAATGAGTTCCATATAAACAGGCATGGAAGCCGGGTATACGCTCAGGGTGAATTCATCCGCACCGATGTACTGCCCCTTCAGGATATCCGCCGCCGCGCAGATATTCTCGAAACCGCCGCCCGCACAGCCCGCAATAATACCCTGATCCACATAGAATCTACCGTTTCGCACCTTATCCTTCAGGGAATATTCCACAGCGCCGTCAAGGCTTACCGCGGCCCGCTGCTCCACTTCATGGAGGATATCCTCCAGATTGGCGTTCACTTCTTCAATGGTATACGTATTGCTGGGATGGAAAGGCATGGCGATCATAGGTCTTACCGCAGACAGATCCACGCAGATCATGCCGTCATAATATGCCGCCTCTCCGGGGGCAAGCTCCTTGTAGTCTTCTTTTCTTCCATGGATTTCGTAAAATTCCTCGATCACCTGATCCGTTTTCCAGATGGAGGAAAGACAGGTTGTCTCCGTAGTCATGACATCAATGCCGATACGGAAATCCGCACTTAAGCTTTCCACACCGGGGCCTACGAATTCCATCACTTTGTTTTTTACATAGCCATTTTTGAAAACAGCCCCAATGATAGCAAGCGCAACGTCCTGGGGACCTACCCCCTTTACCGGTTCTCCGGTAAGGTAAACGCCGATCACGCCGGGCATCCTGATATCATAGGTCTGGTTCAGAAGCTGTTTTACCAGCTCCGGCCCGCCTTCGCCCATAGCCATGGTACCCAGTGCGCCGTAGCGGGTATGGGAATCGGATCCCAGAATCATCCTGCCGCCGCCCGCCAGCATTTCCCTGGCAAACTGGTGGATAACCGCCTGATGGGGGGGAACATAAACCCCGCCGTACTTCTTTGCACAGGTAAGGCCGAACAGATGGTCGTCCTCATTGATGGTACCGCCCACCGCACAAAGGGAATTGTGGCAGTTGGTAAGCACATAGGGGATGGGGAACTTCGTCAGGCCGGAAGCCCTGGCCGTCTGTATAATCCCCACAAAAGTGATATCATGGGATGTGAGCTTGTCAAATTTAATTTTCAGGTTGTCCATGCTGCCGGAGGTATTGTGGCTCTCCAGAATCCCATAGCTTATCGTTTCCTTTGCCGCCGCTTCCTTACCTATCTGCTTTCCGGTTTTTGCTGCAACCGCAGCTGCCGCTTCCTGATTATCAGGAATGATTTCCGTGCCGTTTACAAGATAGGCACCGCCTTCCAGTAATGTTACCATGTGTATCCTCCTTCTATATTATGTATGCATCAATAAAACTTTCATAGTTGGTTACTAATACTTTATTATAGAGGAAACAGAAAAAGGAATCAATCTTAAATTAAGGAAGCGAAAATCGCGGCAAATGGCATATGTTAAATTATTGCTAAATTACCCGCAGAATTCTTGCTTCTTATCTTCCGGTCTGGTATCCTGTGTTTTAAAAAACAACAGCAGAAAGGAGGATGTACATTATTATGGAAGAATCGGACGACGGCAACGGGAACCCTTCCCGCTTTCAATGCCCTGCGGTTATTCTGCTGGAATGAATACGGATTTCATTTTCCGGGTAACCGTCATAGGATTGAAAAAAGAAAGGATTTCATTTACATATGAATATTACTTTGCTCATTATTGTATTGTGTATTATCATGTCTGCTTATTTCTCGGCAACGGAAACTGCATTTTCTTCTTTAAACCGTATCCGTATCAAGAATATGGCCGAAAAGGGGAACAAACGGGCCGCTTTGGTTTTGAAACTGTCCGCGGATTATGACAGGCTTCTGTCCACCATTCTCATCGGTAATAATATCGTGAACATCGCCTGCGCCTCTCTTGCCACGCTTTTGTTTGTGCGTCTTTTAGGAGAAGATTTGGGCGCCAGTGTGTCCACTGCCGCCACCACCGTCATCGTCCTTATTTTCGGTGAGGTGTCTCCGAAAAGTATTGCAAAGGAAAGCCCGGAAAGCTTTGCCATGTTTTCCGCACCCATCCTGAATGTTATGGCAATACTCCTCACTCCCCTGAATTATCTGTTCAAGCAGTGGAAGCGGGTCCTGTCCAGGCTGTTCCGCACGTCCACCAGCCAGGCCATTACGGAAGAGGAGCTGATTACCATTGTGGAGGAAGCCCAGCAGGGCGGGGGGATCGACGAACAGGAAGGGGATTTGCTGCGGAATGCCATTGAATTCAACGATTTGAAGGCGGCAGACATTCTCACCCCGAGAATTGATATCAAAGGGGTGAGCATGGATTCCTCCGGGGAAGAGATCGCTTCCGTATTCGCGGCCACAGGTTATTCCAGGCTTCCGGTATATCATGATTCCATCGATAATATAACCGGCATCCTGTACCATAAAGATTTTTATAACCGGATTTACGGGACGGGCAAGAAAATAAAGGACGTGATCCGTCCCGCCCTCTACATCACCAAACACCGGAAGATCAGCCATCTGCTGCAGGAACTGCAGGCTTCAAAGCTGCATATTGCCATAGTTATTGATGAATTCGGAGGAACCGTAGGGATTATTACCCTGGAGGATATCCTGGAAGAGCTGGTGGGCGAGATCTGGGATGAACATGATGAAATTATACAGTCCATACAGAAGCTTTCCGGCAATGAATACGTTGTTATGGGAAGCGCCAATGCAGATAAGCTTTTTGAACAGCTGGGTATTGAAGAGGAAACGGAATCCGTATCGGTTAACGGATGGATAATGAATGAACTCCAGAAAATACCGGAAAAAGGGGATTCCTTCCATTTCCATGACTGGCAGGTCACCGTCACGGAAATGGAAGAAAGGCGGGTGAAAACAGCGCGTATCTTCCACTCTGCCGCCTGACGGGAATAACCGCCCCGCAAAAAAATACCGCGCCGGAAAACCGGCACGGTATTTTTTGTTCTATATCATTCCCCTAAAGGCGGCCTGCTGTTTCATAAATGGAACGGCTTTGCTTATAGATACTTCTCTGCAATACTCATCATTTTATCCCACTTGCTTTCCATATCCGCAACCAGCTTGAACTGTGTGCGGGCCCGGTCCAGATTATGTTCGGGGCGGTGGATTTTAAAATATACGTCGCCCTGGAGGTAATCCGCCAGGAAGCGCATTCCGCATTCCAGGGTCATCAGCTTGGCTCCCATGGGAAGCATGCGGATTTCCTGCTCGGTCAGACTGCCCCCGCAGCCTTCCACATAACCCTTTGTATATATCTCAAACAGCTTTAAATCACAGCTGATCAGATCCAGGTTTCTCTCGTCCTCCGCTCCTGTACTGGCTCCGAAGCGGATGGAATCGCCGTAGTCATAGAGGGCGGAACCCGGCATAACCGTATCCAGGTCAATGACGCAGAGACCTTTTCCGGTTTTGTTATCTATCATAATATTATTCAGCTTGGTATCGTTATGGGTAACACGCAGCGGAATCCTGCTTTTAGCCAGGGCATCACAGATAACATGGGTATCCGGTTCCCTGTCCAGCACAAAACGGATTTCCTTTTCCACTCCTGCCGCCCTTTTGAAGGTATCCGCTTCCACCGCTTTTCTGAAATCGGCAAACCGTTTCACCGTATTATGGAAATCAGGAATCGTTTCATGCAGGGTCGCTGCCGGATAATCCGCAAGCAGCTTCTGGAAATTACCAAAAGAAAGGGCGCTGTTATAGAAGTCCTCCGGCTTTTCCACGGTATCAAAGCTGGTGGCGTCTTCAATAAAAATATACATCCTCCAGAAGTCCCCGTCCTCGTCCACCAGATAATTCTCTCCGTCCACGGTGCGTATAACATTCAGGGTTTCCCGATCCGGGTCGCCGCCGTTCCTGATGATTTTATTTCGGAGGAAAGAGGTAACATTCATGATGTTTTCCATCAGTTCCCTGGGTTTTTTAAATATATCATCGTTCATGCGCTGCAGGATATAACGTCTGTGTTTCCCGTTTCCCAAATCACAGGTCAGACATACGGTGTCATTGATATGGCCGCTTCCGTAAGGAACCGCCTCCGTCAGGATTCCTTCCGTGCGAAACCTGGGAGCAATTTTTTCTTTTACCAAATTCATGTCCAATTTATCCATTTTCCTACCTCACCTTATGTATCTCAGCCGCAGTCCTGCCGGCCGTCCCCGTTTTGCAGTTTCATTATAACACTATTGTACAAAATTTATTTACACAATAATTTCGGTTTTTTATCCAATCATGGCTTTTCTCGTCTATTTTTACAATTTTTAAGATGACAGCGCCATTTTTCTATTATGTATTTCTATACTGTTCTGGTTATTTGAAAACGCAGAAGTCGGAATGCACAATTTCCCCGTTTGTTTTTGCACAATGCATCCAAATCTTTGTACTATTATAAAATTCTCAAAAAAACGGAAGAAAAAAAGGTGATTTACTGTGTGAAATTTGTTACTATATATAATAGAATTTAAACTTCGCACGGACAAAGGGCCATTTGGCACCTGCGAAGTTTGAGTAACAGAAGATAAAGCCGGGATGTGGAAAATGCACGCAGGAAGAATTCGGGAAGAAACCTGTTTTCCTGCTCCGGAGCCGGAGGATGATACAAATGGAGCCGAATACCGTTAATAGCTACGAATCTGTAACCTTACATCAATCCCTTCTGATCAGCAAGCTCTTTACCGTCCATTATTTTGAATATATGAATGATTTCTCCTTTCCCGGGGAAGCCCATAATTTCTGGGAGTTCCTGTGTGTGGATAAGGGGGAAGTGGATGTGGTGGCAGGAAGCCGCACTCTTTCCCTGAAAAAGGACGAAATCATCTTCCATAAGCCGAATGAATTCCATACAGTGCGTTCCAACGGAAAAGTCGCGCCCAATGTGGTGGTGGTTTCTTTTGAGTGTACCTCCCCTTCCATGAACTTCTTCAAGGATCGGGTCCTTACCATCGGGGAGGCGGAGCGCAGCCTGATTGCCCAGATCATAATGGAGGCCCGGCAGATGTTTTCCTGTTCTCTGGATGATCCGTATTTAAAAAAGATGGAGCCGGCGGAAAATCCGCCCTTCGGCTGCAGCCAGATGATACAGATTCATCTGGAACAGCTGCTGATACAGCTGATCCGCCGCTACACCGCGTCCCGGCAGGAACGCAGGCAACCCTCCACCCTGAAGCAGAAATCCGATGTGGATTTATATGAACGGATTATGACATATCTGGAACAGAACCTGTATTCCCAGCTGACCATTGAGCAAATCTGCAAAGACAATCTGGTGGGCCGGTCCCAGCTTCAGAAGCTGTTCCGGGAACGCAACGGCTGCGGCATCATCGATTATTTTTCCCATATGAAAATTGACGCGGCAAAGCAGCTCATCCGGAACCAGAGCCTGAACTTCACGCAGATAGCGGACACCATGGGCTATACCTCGGTCCACTACTTTTCCAGGCAGTTTAAAAAGGTGACAGGAATGACGCCTTCGGAATATTCCTCTTCTATCAAGAAATTATCAGAAGAACCGCAGTTCAGGAAATAACCTGAACTGCGGTAAATGGCAGCAGTCCAGACGGCTCTTTGTGCCTTGCGGCTGCTATGACTCCCCGAGGACTTTTTCCAGTTCCCGGATCACAATTTTCAGCGCCTTGACTCTCGCATATTTTTTGTCGGCGGACTCCAGGATATGCCAGGGAGCATAAACTGTGCTGGTCTTTTGTATCATTTCGTTTACAGCCGCCTCATAGGCATCCCATTTTTCCCGGTTTCTCCAATCTTCATCGGTTATTTTCCACCGTTTTTCGGGTGTGTTCTGTCTCTCGTTAAAGCGTTCCAGCTGCGTATCCTTATCAATATGGACCCAGAATTTAATAACCACTGCGCCCCAGTCCACCAGTTCCTTTTCAAATTCATTGATTTCGTTATAGGCCCGCTGCCAGTCGTTGGTACTGCAGAAGCCTTCAATGCGTTCCACCATTACCCTTCCGTACCAGGTGCGGTCGAAGATGGCGACATGGCCTGTCTTGGGCAGCCGGGTCCAGAAACGCCACAGATAATGCCGCGCTTTTTCATGAGGCTCCGGGCTGGCGATGGGATGCACCTCAAAGCCTCTGGGATCCAGCGCTCCGGTGATCCGTTTTATATTGCCTCCTTTTCCGGCGGCGTCCCAGCCTTCGTAGGCAATAATCAGAGGCACGCGTTTGCGGTAAAGCCGGTTGTGAAGCTCTCCCAGCCTTTTTTGAAGCTTTTCCAGCTCCTCCTGGTATTCCTCTTCCTCCATGGTTTTATCCAGGGGAATCTCCTCCAGCCGGGGCATTTTTTCCAGAGGGAAAGTGTTCTGCAGCAGAGGAACCGCCAGGCTCTTATTCTGCAGCGCCACCTCTATTCCCTGACACAGCATTTCCAATACCTGCAGCTGCGCCCATTTGCGGGAGTGGGCATCCACAATGTACCAGGGTGCGGTTGACACATTGGTATCATTCAGATACCGGTCAAATACCTTCATGCATTTGTCATAATGCTTACTCTGCCAGCGGTCAGAATCGCTCACCCTCCAGCTGGTATCCTCGTTTGACAAAAGGCCGTCCAGACGTTTTTTCTGCTCTTTTTCTTCTATATGGAAGAAAAATTTCATCACCAGATAGCCGTTATCCGTCAGCTGCCTTTCAAAACGCTTCACGCTTTCAATATGGGAAGCATATCCCTTTTGATCCAGCTTATCCCGGAGCACATCACCTGTAATTTCCTCCATCCAGCCGGAATCCAGAAATGTGAATTTCCCCGCTTCCGGCAGACGTGCAAAATAGCGGTACAGGAAAGGCTTGCGCAGTTCCTCCTCCGTCGGGGCGGACATGGTCGCCACCTTGAAGAAACGGGGATCAATGTTACGGATAATTTTACCTATCGTACTTCCTTTTCCGGCGGCCCCCCAGCCTTCCATCAGGACCAGCACCGGAAGCCCCCTGTCCTTAATCTGCATCTGTAAGGCAAACAGGTGGTTCCTCGCATCCTCCAGCCGTCTGAGCAATTCCTCTTCCCGGGGTTTTTCCTGCTCCACATGATTTTTCAGCATACTGCCTCCTCCCTGATTCCCTGTACGGAAATCCTGCGGCTTTTGTTTATAGTTTTTGCCTGTTTTGGCGCCGCTATTCAAAGGTGGCCCTTTCTGACATACCGGCGCTTCCTACCTTCAGTGTAGCATACGGTGTGTCCGGAAACAATTCCCATTTCTGTCCGCAGGCACAAAGGGCCGCGAACGGTAACATCCCATGGCTGGCGGACATCGCGTCCTACTCCGGCCCGTTTTTCTCCAGCCTCATGCAGTAAAAGCAGTATACGCCCGTGTGTACGCCCCATAGAACACACACCAGGACAATGGGGAAATTGCCGGTGCCGAACATTAATTTCCCCAGGAGGGCAACCGCTTCCATAATAGGAAGCAGGGATTTCATAACCTGGAAGGTACCATAGGCAGACTTGTAAACTATCATCCGTTCGGCTTCGTCACAGCTTTCCATCCATTTCTTATTAAAATTAGTGTCGCCTACATCCCCTTCTTTTAAGGGATGGATTTTTTTGATCTGTTTTATCAGAAGCGCTTCCATAAGAAACACCACAGAACAGAACACCAGAAACAGAACTACAGATACCAGCATATACGGATTCTTCTTATCCATGGCTAAACCGAACAGCAAAAACTGGATGACCATATTCATTTCATTGGCGGTCATAGCGGCATTCTGATAATCGTTTGCCTGATCCTCGCCTTCGTAGGTCCCCAGCCTGATCTGTGCTCCCGCTTTCCGGTAATACACAAGGGCCACCCCACCCAATACTACAAAAAAGCCTGCCTGGTACCCTAATGCATACTGTAAATAGCCGTTATAAAAGAAACGCATGGCATCTGCCGTATCCCCCTTGACGGCAAAAACAAGAAATGCTGCCGCGTAGCCGATAACTCCTCCTATAACCAGCCACAATGCCATTTTAGCAAGAATTCGTCCCATACTTTTTGGTTTGTTTTTATTGTCCTTCATCGTTCTCTCCAATCCGCCGGTCACAGCCGGCCCATCCGCTGCTATTGCATTATTGCTTTTTTGTAACTGTTCAGTACCCTCACAGTTACGCTTTTTTCACTCCTGAATCTCGGGCAGAACCGTAGATGCACGGGCCTGCCGAACGGTTATCTTCACTCTTCATATCGGAAAATGTCCTCCACCGTAGTCTGACAGATAGCAGCCAGCTTCAGGGCCAGACTCACGGAAGGCGAGTAATCCCCTCTCTCAATCAGGCTGATCGTCTGCCTGGATACACCGGCCATTTTCCCCAGCTCCTCCTGGTTTACTCCCAGTCTTGCCCGATGCTCCTTCAGTTGGTTATATAATGGCATTACGGCCTCCTTTCCCACGGCTGTTCCCGTGAAATTCCCTGTAACACAAAAAAGGATGACAACTTTCCTTGTCATCCTTATCATAGCATTGACAAATAAAGTTGTCAATGACAACTTTATTTGTCAACTTTTATCGTTTAATACCATGGAAATATCCGGTTTGGTCTTTACAGGTTTCGCCCCTGATTCGTCTCTGCCATAAGCTGCCCGGTATCAGGCCAGTCCTGATTGGTCCATGAATTCCCGGACCGTCCTGGCTTTGGCCGCCAATTTATGCCATTTTTTTAGAAGCGTCAAATCGGTTTCCGATAGGATCCGTTCACGAAGCCCCGCAGGAATTTCTCCCACATCCTCCAAAAGATCAAGCACATATTCCGCTTTTCCCACACTGTATTCATCAGCCCGGATTTTTTTCATTTCTTCTTCTTCGTTATATTCAAAAATTGACATGGCAACAACCTCCGCCCTCTGTGCAGATAAAAAGTCCGCAAGGATATTTTCCCGGATGCATTCCGTTACCGCCTGATCTACGGCTTCCTCAATAGTCATCTCTTTGGCGTATCTCCGGACACGTTCCACAAACAAACAATATTCCCGCAGGGTTTTACATTTCTCCATCAGTTCCCGGTTTTTCCCCAGATTGATATTAAGCATTGTTACCTTAAGCTCCAGTTCAGGTGAGAGGACATTCTTCTCAAATGCATCAGACAGCTTCATAACCCTGCTTTCCGGCTGTTCCTCCGTCCCATTATAAAATATCATGAAACGAGGGACGGGGATTTTCACCATTTTACTGGAATATAAGGTTCTCCCCACCACATACTTCTCCAGCTGTCTGGACATATAAAAGAGATCCCGCAGCGGCATATTCGGATTAAAAGTTGACTGATGTTCATATAAACTCATCTCTGAATCAAACAGGAATGAAACATCATTCTTAACCCCCATATAGATCGCGTTTTCCAGCGTACAAATTTCCATGTTGTCGGTATCCCCGTAAGAGGTTCCGTTAAGCACATTGTATAATTCCAGGAGTTTACTCCTGTCATTATACAGCATACGGAATACCGTATCATTATGATTCCTCACAACATAAAGTTCTTTTTTAAGTTCTTTGAGGGGTATAACCAGTGCAATCCCTTACCATTCCCTTATTCCCTCGTTAATTTCCGTATCCAGTTCCCATAATGGGATTCCAGGAAAGCGGGAATACATTTGAATATCTGATCCGCATTCAGGCAGCATACCACCACTGCAGGAGAAGCCTTGACCACGAATGCCATAATAAAGGACAGCGGAATAACAATTCCCCAGATGCTTATCAAGTCCATTTTCACAACAAACATGGCATTTCCCCCGCCGCGGATAATTCCGTTATTCGTAGGCATCTGATAGGACATTCCCACGATCACAACGCTGAGTATCATCAGGAATGTATTTGCCATATCTTTGGTCGCCGGCGCCAAATCATAGAAACGCAGCAGAGGGATGCGGATAACAAACAGGATAAGTCCGGAAACCACTCCTATTATCAGAAACATCCGCTGCATCAGCCTGGCATAATGTTTAACAAGGGGAATATCCCCCGTCCCGATCGTCTTACCGATGATAACGGATGCCGTTGACGCCGCACCCACCGCCATGGATTTTACCATCAGAAAAATAGTGGACGCCACACTGTTCGCCGCGATTGCAGCCGCCGTCATATGGCCCAGGATAACGGTCTGAAGCGCCGTGTTGATTCCCCACAGCCCCTGCACCACCAGCATAGGGGCTGTTATTTTAAAATAATCTCTGCATAAGGCCTTATCCAGGTGAAAATAATCCCCCGGCCTAAGCCGCAGATTGGTCTCCTTTTTGCGGATATAGAAAAGCAGCACCGCCAGTTCTATAATCCGGGCAGCCAGCGTACCTATTGCCGCTCCTGCCGCGCCCATTTCCGGGGCACCGAAGTGCCCGTATATCAGGACATAATTGATTCCGCAGTTTATGAAAAACGTGATTACGGACAGCCCGAAGGCGATTTTCACCAACTCCACGCTGCGCATGGTAGCGAGAAGGATTTGGGTTATGGCAAAGAAGAAATAAGTAAAGCGGATAATGACGAGGTAACGGACGCCTTCCTTAATAATAGCCTGCTCCGTTGTAAAAATCCCCATGGTCTGGTACGGAAAAATGCTGACCAGGGTAAACAGGATAACCGCGACCCCAAGCCCTGCCCACATAGCCCCTGCCGCGATTTTTTTCATCGGCTCCGTCCGCCGCTGCCCCCAGTACTGGCTGCAAAAAATGACAAGCCCCTCTCCCAGGGCCGTCAGGAGCTGTTGATAAATAAACTGGATCTGATTCACTGCCGCCACTCCGGAAAGGGCCGTTTCACTGTAAGCACCCAGCATCATATTGTCCGCCAGATTCACGCTTAAGGTCACTACATTCTGCAGTACAAGCACAATGTAGATAGAAAAAAAGTTCCGGTAAAACAAGGTATCCGTTTTTTGTCTCATGTATTTTGATTCCTTCCTGCCGTTCCGATTGCCTGAAGCAGATCTGCCATAGTTATACCTGCGGAGCCATAATTGTTTTGACGCCCTTGTCACCGAAGCCCGCTACCAGTTCGTCCGGCGCATGCCAGTCCGTAATGAGAACATCCACGTCCTCCGGCCGGGCGATCAGAACCATGGAATCATCCCCGAATTTGGTATAATCCAGCAGCATGATTTTTTCTTTGGAAATAGTCAGGATTTTCCGTTTCAGCTCCGCTTCTCCCAGCGTTGGCGTGGAAAAACCTCTTTCCACTGTGAAATGATTGGCACTGATGAATCCTTTGTCGAAAAAGAGGTTCCCCAGCACCTGTTCCGCCAGATATCCCACGCAGGAATAAATATTGGTGCGCAGCTCGCCTCCTATAATAATGCTGTGGATATCCGCAGCTTTGGCAAGCTCCATCGCCACAAAAATATTGTTGGTACAGGGCATAATATTCCGTTTCGGCCCTTCCACAATCATACGGGCGAGTTCAAAAGTCGTCGTTCCGCTGTCCAGGAAAACCGCCTCCCCATCCTGGATGCAGTCGTAGGCTGCGGCGGCAATCGCTTTCTTTTCTTCCCGGTGGCGCACCTCATTTTCCTGATGGGAAAATTCCCGCAGCGAACCGTACCGGCTTACCGCGCCACCCCAGGTACGCTTTAAAACCCCTTCCTGTTCCATGTTCGCAAGCAGCTTGCGCACGGAAACCTCCGAAAGTGAAAAGGCTTCACTCAATTCCGAAACCGATATGGAAGATTTTATTTTCAGTTGATCCAAGATGTATTTCCGACGTTCGTCCTGATTCATAATGCACCTCACCGCCGGACGGCCCGGCGTATTCTTTTTTTTTACTCCAATTATATACTTCCTCGCGCACACTCTGCAACCATCTCTTGCCGATTATTGTGGCCGGGGTGAGGATAATCCGGAAAAACCAGTCTTAACAGTCGCTTTACTTTCAATTTAGTTACGAATATATTTCATTTTCTATAGACATCAAAAGATGAATATATTATAATGCAACTATAAACGGTGCCGCCTGGCGGCACCGGGGCATGTCCGGGCCTTGCTGTCTGCAGGATATGCGGCCTTGCTCCGGCAGTTTTTCCAGACTGCGGGAAAAGCCGTTCTGCGGGCAGAAGGGTACCTAAATGCTCTGGCAGCAATCATACATATACTTATTTATTAGGAGGAATCCATATGATAATCGACAGTGCAAAGCTAAACGGCCCCTGTTCCTGCGGCAGAAGCCATGAAATGATCACGAAAGAGGCCGTCATCGAAGCCGGCTGCCTGGAAAAGCTGGATTTTTATACGGACAAATACGGAATTACCGGAAAGCGGGCGGTTATTTATGACGAAAACACCTATCATGCCACAAACAGGGTGCATCCCGCCGCCGATCAGGAAATCATTCTGGATCCGGCTAACCTGCATGCTAATGAAATCGCCGTGGGAAAGGTGATGGAACAGCTGTCGGAGGATGTTGATTATCTGGTTGCCATAGGCAGCGGCACCATTCATGATACCACCCGGTACTGTGCCAATGACAGAGGAATCCCTTTTATTTCCTGCCCTACCGCCGCCAGTGTGGACGGCTTCTGTTCCACCGTGTCCGCCATGACCTGGAAGGGGTATAAGAAGACCATGCCCGGCGTGGCACCTGTTTTTGTGCTGGCGGATATTGACATTATCAAAAAAGCCCCTCTGTATCTGGCCCTCAGCGGCGCAGGGGATATCTTTGGAAAATATACTGCTCTTGCGGATTGGAATATCGGCCATGCCCTGACCGGGGAATATGTATGCCCGGTCATCGAATCCATGACCCGGGATGCGGTGGACGCCGTCCGTTCCTGCTGCGCGGGTCTGAAGGTACAGGATGAAACCGCCTTTGAACAACTGACCTATGGGCTTATCCTCTCCGGACTTGCCATGCAGCTGATGGGAAATTCCCGGCCGGCCTCCGGTTCCGAGCATCACATTTCCCATTTGATCGAAATGCAGCCCGCCGCCTTCCCGTTTCACTCCGATGCGCTGCATGGGGAAAAAGTAGGGGTGGGTACCATCCTCATCTCCCGGGCCTGCCACAGGCTTGCTGACATTGAAGATATCTCCCCCTATGTCCGTTCCTATTCCATGCTCCCCGGGGAGGAACTGGAAGCCATATATGGCTCCGCCCTGTATCCCAGCATACTGGAGGAAAACAAAAAGGATTGCATGGATGGGGTTACACCGGAAATGCTGATAAATGCCTGGCCGGAAATCCGCAGAATTATCAACACAATTCCCCGCCCGGAGGAGCTTACCGCTTTATATGAAGAAATCGGAGCGAAGAAATCCATGGAGGATATTGAGGTCCCTTCCGCTTATCTGCCGCAGCTTCTGCGCTTTTCCCCCAGCGCACGGAACCGGCTGACTATGATGCGCGTTTGCTGGATGCTGGATATCCCGGAATAAAGGACAATCCGGGAAGCATGAATAACAAAACCGGGCGCACCGCTGTTTTCAGCGATACGCCCGGTTTTGTTATGATTTTTGGCAGTTTATTCTTCCATCTCCACTTCCAGCACGTAATCAATATCGTCCGGCAGCACAGGGTCGGGGCCCAAATCTGCAAACACAATATCCGGATAATCACTGTGTACCCAGCTGGTGGATACCGGGATCTCATACCCGGTGGACAGGGCACGGATTTTTTTCACCCTGTCTTTTTCCAGCCCTATGAGAGGCACAGGGCCGATGGTGTTTTCATACATGTGGAAATAATAGCGGTTCCCGTTCCTGGTAATCCGTCCGAAATCCGGCTTCGGCAAATCACAGGCCCCGCAGCCGTAGATGCTGTCATGGTTGTAACGCATCCATTTTCCGATGGTTTCCAGTATCTCCATAGACTGGGGCGGGATATTGCCATAGGCGTCCGGCCCCACATTCAGCAGCATATTTCCGCCCTTGGAAACACATTCCACCAGCTTCTTTATGAGCATGGGGGCAGGCTTGTAGAACCGATCGGTACCGTGATAGCCCCAGTTTCCGTTCATGGTGATGCAGGCTTCCCAGGCAAGCGGTTTCCCTTCTTTATCCGTCAGTCCTTTCGGGGGAATAATTTGCTCGGGACTTACAAAATCCCCATGATAGGGGGTGGGGGCACATTCCGCCAGTGAGCCGAAGCCCTCTCCGCTCACCTCCAGCCGGTTGTCAATAATGACCGTAGGCTGCAGGCTGCGCACCATATTGATAAGCTCCGTGGCCCTCCATTTTTCTCCCCGCATATCGTCATAGGAAAAATCAAACCACAGTACATCCAGCTTTCCGTAATTGGTGCAGATCTCCCGGACCTGGTTGTGCATATAATCCAGATAACGGTTGAAATCCCTGTTTTCGTCGCTGTAGGCTTCGTTTCCCCTCATGGGATGGTTCCGGTCGGCGTAATGAGGGTAATCCTCATGGTACCAGTCCAGAAGGGAGAAATAAAGCCCCACCTTCAGGCCCTCCGCCCTAACGGCTTCCACATATTCCGCCACCAGATCCCTGCCGCACCTGGTATTGGTGGATTTGAAATCCGTGTACTGGCTGTCAAACAGGCAGAAGCCGTCATGATGCTTTGCGGTAAGCACCACATATTTCATGCCGGCATTTTTGGCCGCCCTGGCCCATTTTTGGGGATCGTAGTCCCTGGGATCGAATTCATAAAAATACTTCATGTACTCTTCTTTGGGAATCTGCTCCGTACTGCGCAGCCATTCCCCCCTTGCCGGAATGGCATACAGCCCCCAGTGAATAAACATCCCGAACCGCGCCTGCCTGTACCATTCCATTCTTTTGTCATAGTCTTCCCTGTTAAACTGATACATGTTCCCTCTCCTTTTCCGTTACCCTTTTTCTTTGCTTTTCGAATTACAGTTCCTCCACCCAGCGTATGGTTTCCCATACCGGTTCTCCGTCGTTGCGCCGTGCAGGCCCCGGAGTGCTCCTTCCCCGGAAAATATGAGCCTTCAGAAGCGCACGCAGTTCTTGTTCCACCTCCGGGTAATCTCCGATAACATTCCATCTCTCTCCGATATCGGCGGATAAATCATACAGCTGGAACCTGGGTGCACCCGCAGGCTCTTCTCCGGGCCTTGGATCCGACCAGCCGCCGGACCCGGGACACATTTCCAGCTTGAACCGTCCCTTCCGGATGGAAAGGGAGCCGTCAATACTCTGATGAATCAGATCTTCCCTTACCTCACCTCCGTCCGGATTCATCCACAGCGGCAGATTGCTCACGCTGTCCTCCCCCATGCCGGGATCCGGCGTTAGCTGCAGATAATCCGCCATGGTCGCCATGATATCACAAAGACAGACCACCGCCCCGCAGCGTTTCCCCTTCGGCACCTTCTCCGGCCATTGGACGATCAGCGGAATCCGGTGCCCGCCTTCATAAATATCAGCCTTGGTCCCGCGGAAAACATAACTGGGATTATGCCCCTTTTCCAGAAGCCGGGGATAATCCGCCATAGGAGAACAGCCGTTATCTGAAGTATAGATCACAATCGTATTTTCATAAAGCCCTAATTCTTTCAGTTTCCGGTTGATTCTTCCCGCCACATCATCACAGTGAAGCACAAAATCCCCGTATTCATTGGTACCGGATTTCCCCCGGAACTGCTCCGCCGGGAGAATCGGGGTATGAGGTGCAGGCATGGGAAAATAAAGAAAAAACGGTTCGGCACGGTATTCCTCTATTTTTTCCAGCACCTTATCCGTCAGCTCATCCAGCACCCTCTCCTGTACAAAACCCGGAGCCGTTGGCCCTTCCCGGAAAAACCCTTTTCCTGTGCCCTTGGTCACATGATCCGGCAAAGCCGTGAAATGATCGTTCTCGATATAAATATAAGGGGGCATATCCAGAGAGGCACTGATCCCGTAAAAATATTCAAACCCGTTGGAAACCGGGGATCGTTCTATTTTTCCGGCATAATCCACATGATCGCAGGCATCGAAGTCAGGTTTTTCCACAAACCCCGGTTCTTTGGCAAAATGCATCCCCAAATGCCACTTTCCAATCATCGCCGTCCGGTAGCCGTTTTCCTTCAGCATATCCGCCAGTGTTTTTCTCCCCGTTTCGATTAAAGCCTCTGAATAGCCTCCCATCACGCTGGATTTCAGCCGGGAACGCCAGTTATAGCGCCCGGTCAGGATTCCGTAACGGGACGGCGTACAGACGGCGGCCGTGGCATGGGCATCCGTAAAGCAGATCCCGTTTTCCGCCATTTCATCCAGGTTCGGCGTCTGAAACCCGCAGTTTTCATTCAGCGCGGAGATATCACCGTACCCCATATCATCCGCCAGTATATATATCAGATTCGGCTTCGCCATAATAATCCCTCCCAAAAGGGGCCGGCCATCGGGCCAGCCCCACTTATTCCTCTGCCTGTCCGCAGACAGGGCACCTTCTTTTTGTATAACGGTTCGGTCCTTTCACACTTACTGCGCATCCAGTCCGTAATTGTTATCGGCACTCCACTCTTTTTCCGCCTTGATGGTTTCAAATACCGTACGGAAGGAATCCTGCACATACTGCGCAAACGCATCGGTATCGTAGGTACCCTCCAGATACATCTGCCCGCCGCGGCAGAAGAAATCACGAAGTTCGCTGTTCACTCCCGTGTAATAGGCGAAACGGAGCGGTTCCTCTGTAATAATAAAGCCGGAAAGCCTGTCGGGCAGCTCCGTACTCGTGGAAAGCGGGATACGGTTAATCCCTTCCGCAAACCTCCTCTGCACATCCGGGGATGACATAAACTGCGCGAAATCAATGGCAGCCGCCAGCTTCACGGGATCGGCCTCACACGCTTTGTTTACGGCAAATATGATATCCGGCTGACCGCCCAGAATCACGGATTTCCCCATGGCATTTTCATTGGTTTGCGTTGTAATGACCGGGATTGCCATAACGCCATATTCAAAGCTGTCTCCCACATTTGCGGAAATGGCGGTCAGGTTGGTGGACATGGCCTGTACCATGGCAACCTCGCCCCGGATAAACATATCGATTGCTGTTTTCTGATCCAGCCCGTTATAATCGGAGGTCCAGTACTGGGAAAAATCCTTCATCAGGTCAAAGGAATCCTTGATGGAATCGGAGGTGAAATCCAGCGTTCCTTCATCAAAGGCCTTGACCATTTCATTGAGTTCGATAAAGCCGTTTCCGGATATATCCGTCTCAGCCACCAGGTCGTTGTTCAGCTGGCTGCACACGGAGTTGTTGAACCACAGCCAGGATAGATCGTCCTTAGAGGCATTGGGAAAGGCAAAGGGTGTTGTCCCCGCAGTCTTCAGCTTCCCGCACACATCCATGAACTCCGCCCACGTTTCCGGCACCTGGACACCAGCGGCGTCAAACAATGACTTATTGTAGAAAATCCGCACAACGCTTGTGGAGGACGGATATCCCGGCACATCGTTATCCGTCAGATACATCCTTTCCAGAATGGAGTCCGGCAGCGTTTCCTTCCACGGCTTGCCCGTATCATAGGGGCTTTCCTTTTCATACAGATCCTTGAAATTATACAGATACCCCGCTTCATAATCCGCCGTGATATCATAGATAATTCCTGTATAGACATCAGGTCCCTGGTTTGCCGTAAACTGGGTGGTCAGCCAGACCCGGTAATCGGTAGGCTGCTTTTCAAATTTCACGGCAGCCCCTGTCTTGGTTTCCCATTCCTTAATAATTTCTTCCGACAGCGCATTGGCTGTTTCATCCGTGGATAGATCCTGGGCAAATACAAGCGTCACCCCGGAAAAATCCGTATCCCCGGCTGCCGTTGTTTCTTCCCCTCCCGTTTCCGCCGCAGCCGAAACCGGTGTCTCCCCACCGGTACCTGCGCCGGTTTCCGCCGGTGCCTCAGCTTTCCGGGAACTGCCGCAGCCCGCAAGCAGCGTTACGGATATTGCGATTGCAGCGATTGCTTTCCTTCTCTTTCTCATTACGATTCCTCCTTATTTTAACCTTAATTTTTACCCTTCGTTTTTCCTCCTAATTCATCCTTTTACCGCGCCCTGTGTGATGCCTGCCACAAAGTATTTGCTGGCAAAACAGAACAGGATTACGAGAGGAAGAGACGCGATGATATATCCGGCAAACAGCACGCCGTTGCCGTCCGATACCGATACAATCAGTTTGGTCAGCGCCACCGCTATCTGCTGCGTGGCCTCGCCGGAACTGGCTACCAACGGCCAGATGTAATTGTTCCATGCATTCAGCCCTGTCATAATGGTTACGGTGGAAAGGATAGGCTTTGACAGGGGAAGCACTACCTTCAGCAAAATATCCATATCCCCTGCTCCTTCGATTTCCGCGGCTTCAAACAGACTCTTGGAGATGGACTCCATGGAACTTCGTGTGAGAAAAGTCCCCATTGCCACCTGATAGGCGGCGGGCGGCAGAATCAGCCCCCAATAGGAATTAAACAGCCCCAGATTGGTAATCTGTACAAACTGCGGTATCAGCATGACAAAACCCGGTATCATGAGGAGCGCGATAATCCCGTAATAAAAAAGCTCTTTTCCCCAGAAATACTCATACCGGACGAAAGCGTAGCTTGCCAGCATGGAAACCACCACAGTTATCAGAATGACCGCAAAGGTCACCAGCAGGGAATTCAGCATGGGCCGGACCACCTGGGGCAGAGCCTTCGCATAATTCAGGAACTGCCAGTTTACCGCCAGCTGAAAAGGCGTCTTGATGATTTCGGTCTGCCCTTTAAAGGAATTGATAACCAGCAGGTAAAAGGGGGCCAGGGTGAGCAGTAAAAGAATACCCAACAGAATACGGCTGAAAATACTGACTGTTTTTTTCATGGCGCTGTTCCTCCCCTAATCCATACGTTCCGTATTTTTCATAACCCTCTGGTTAATCACCGTCAGTATCATAATAATGGCAAACATAATTACCCCGATTGCAGATGCGTACCCCATTTTCCGGTAGGTAAAGCCCTGTTCGTAGAGTACCACCGAAGGTGTGATGGTGGCTGTCCCCGGCCCGCCCTTGGTCAGTATATAAACCGTATCAAATACCTGTACCGCATTAATAATAGCAAGCGTTACCGTAAGCTTCATCTGGCTGGCCAGCATAGGTAAATCAATTTTGATAAACCGCTGGAATATGTTGGCGCCGTCTATTTCCGCCGCTTCAAACATGTCTTTGGATATATTCTGAAGTGCCCCGAAATAGAGAAGAAACTGCAGTCCCCCCAGGGAAGCGCTGCCAAGCCAGGGAAACCCTATGGCTATAATAGAACCCAGCGCCGTCGTGCTGTCACCCAGCCACGGCTTTGCCAGATTGTCCAGACCGATGGAGGAGAGGATATTATTCAGAACCCCCGTATCCCCTGCCAGGATCCACTTCCACAGCAGGATGATTACCACACTGGGGACCACCATGGGGAAAGTGAAAGCAGTTCTCACCACATATTGTTTTCCGGCGGACTTAACCGCATACAGCAGCTCCGCTGCCAGCAGAGGGAACGAAAGGACAATGAGAATATCCGCTCCGGCAATCCAGAGGCTGTTTACCAGGGATTTGGTGAAGGTGATATCCCTGAATGCCGCTATATAATTGTCCAGTCCAACAAAAAGATTGACGTTGGCACCATTCCAGTTAAAAAAGGATTTTATAATCGCCATACCAAAAGGAATATACTTGAAGGTGACCATCAGCAGATAAATAGGCAGAAGGAACAGATACGGCTTCACCATCCTGGACAGAGATTTCTTTTTCACCGGTGTCGCCCTATCCCCCCCGGGGCCGCCGGCCGGTTCCTTTTGTGCATGAGGATGGCTCGCAGAACGTGGCATCCGTTGTTTCATATCCCCTTCCCTCCTTCGCTTGTGTCAAATCTGTAATATCCTTTAACAAACTGACTGTTTTCTCATTTGTTTTATTCGATATATCTATTTTATAAGGTCACAGGCTGTAATTCAGTGGGTTATTTTTATATTTTATGTGTATTATTTTTAACTTTTTTATATAATTTGCCCCATTCCCTTATGTTGCTTATCCAAAACAACGGATATCCCGTACTACAGGACATCCGTTGTCAGCATAAGATATCTTTTATTCTCTCTTTTTACTCTTGTAACCGTTCAGACAGGTCCGAACCGTTACCGCCACGTTTTCTTACGGGCAGCGCAGTAAATTTGCGGACCTGCCTGAACTTTATTTCAGCTTTACCTTCATCACCACCCGGCAGCCGCCCCCCTGCGCCGGATACAGTGTCACGCCATATTCCGGACCGTCGGAAAGCTTGATGCGGTTGTTCACATTTTTCAGCGCCACACCGGTCCCTTTCTCCGAATCCGTGGCTTCATAATTGATCTCCGCCAGCTGGGCGTTCAGTTCCCTGCTCTGCTCCGGCGTAATGCCCGTTCCGTCATCGGTTACGGTCACCGTCAGCGTTTCCCCTTCCGCTTCGGCACAGATGCGGATGCTTCCCCGGTGGCCGTTTTTTGGCAGAATCCCGTGGCTCCAGGCATTTTCCACGAGAGGCTGCAGCGTCAGCTTCAAAATGCTTATCTGCAAAAGAGGGCCGTCCACCTTGCATTCCAGGCTGATGCTGTCGTCAAACCGCATATTTATGATGCTTACATAAGCTTTGACATGCTCGATCTCCCTCACCAGAGGTACCCTGTGATTTTTCATATCGCAGCTGTAGCGCATCATATGGGACAGGTTTTCCGTCAGCTGGACGATGGAATCCACCTCTTCTATCTGGGCGATGCAATAAATATTATCCAGCGTATTATACAGGAAATGAGGATTGATCTGGGACTGCAGGGCGGAAAGCTGGGCCTCCTTTTCCTGCACTCTGCTCAGGTACATATTAGCGCTCATTTCCTGAAGTTTGCGTTTCATCTGATTAAAGCGGTTGCCGATCTGGCCCAGCTCATCATTGCTTTTTACCTGGATAAACGTATCATTCTCTTCTTCTATGGTGCTGATAAGCTTATTCAGCAGCGTTATAGGCATCATGATCCGGCTGCTGAAAATAACGGTCAGCGCCATAGCGGCAATGCCGGTCCCCAGAATAATGAGATTGATATTCCGGATAATACGGTTCATATCCCGGAAGGTATCCTCCGTGGATTCTGCAGAATAAATATGCCATCCGAACTGCTCATTTCTCACCCCGTCCACGAACCATTCCTTATTCAGGAAGGTTCCCGACTTTCCCAGATCCTCCCTGTGGTTAGCAATCAGCCCGGTGATGTCCTTCTCCTGATCCGGCGTCAGGTTGATGCGGGCCAGTATTTCCCCGTCGCCGCCGGCTATCAGATATCCCCTGGAATTCTGCGTATATTCCTCAAAAATTCCCCGGATATAATCCATATTGATGCTGAACAGGATAAACGGCTTCTCCTCCTGTCTAAATCCGCTGGAAGAAGGCACATTCCAGGCCCTCATATAATAGATGGACTCATTTTTGGTTATGTTTTCCGGCCTGAAATCCTCCGTCAGCGGCCCGTACACCAGCTTCAAGCTGCCTCTATTACGGAATTCCCGATACCAGTCCGCATCCTGAAACGAAAAATCCTTCTGTATGGCGCCGTTTCCCACATAAGCATTTTTGTCTTTATTTACATAAAAAATGACTCCCGTCACAACGGACTGCAGGTTATTGCCGTTTATCATTTCCTTCACTTCATGCTCATAATCCAGCCGCTGCTTCATCTGCTCAAAATCACTCATATGGGGCTGGTAACGGAACATTTCATACAATTGCTCGCTGTTGAAGGATATAAAAATCTGATTCACCTTATCAGAAAGGCCGTTAAGCTCATAATTGATCTCCTTCATCTGCTGGGAATTGTTCTGCTCCAGAAGCCCGCTGATAAAGTCATGGCTATAATAATTAATAGAAAGCGTCGTCCCCAGCATTGCCACCAGCAGAACCAGGCCGAAGGACAGGATCAGCCTTGTCCGCATCCCCAGCTTTTCAAATTTCCGTTCCATCCCCGTCCTCTACCTCTCTGGCAATGCGTGCTTTATATTCTCCCGGCGTCTCCCCGCTGATTTTCTTAAACACTTTGGTAAAATACTGGTAATCATCATACCCCACTGCCCCGGCAATCTGTCCCAGCTTATATTCCGTGGATGCAATCAGCTCCTGCGCCTTTTCCACCCTCATCTGCGCAAGATAGTTCACGAGGGATTTTCCCGATACCTTTTTAAACAGGCTGGAAAAATAAGACTCCGTCACATGGCACTCCTCTGCCATCCGGCTCAGGGTATAATGCCTGGCGCAATCCTCCCGGATATCCTGCATGATCTTTTCCACAAACCGGGAGGACGAATTCTCATCCGCAAGTGCTGCCAGACGTTCCTCCATCACATCTCCTCCCGGCCTGTCCCCCTCCCCCTGCTGCCGCTCCGCCTCAAGCTGCCGTACACACTCATCCAGAATCCCGTTCAGCTGATCTCTGCTCACCGGCTTCAGCAGATAATCCACGGCCCGGAACCGGATCGCCCTTCTCGCATTGTCAAAATCGTCATAGGCAGAAATCATCACAATTTTCGCTTTGGGGTTGATTTCATAAATCCGTTCCCCCAGGTCACACCCGTTCTCCTGGGGAAACATAACATCCGAAAGGATGATATCCGGCATCTCCTGCCGAAAAATCTCCAGCGCCTGCGTTACATTTTCCGCTTCCAGGACATCCCCGATATGATTCCTATCCCTGTCAATCATCCGGACGATACCCTTGCGGATCCAACGTTCATCATCTGCCACAAGTACTTTCACCATAACTCCCCTTCTCTCCCGTAAATGATAGTAACCGTTCAGACCTGTCCGGACCGTTACAAATAATTCCCTACATGCATACCATAGTCCCCCTGCCCGCAAACCCGGGAGAGAACCGTTCCCCTGTTATATAGCTTATCACCAGCAGCATTTTGCAGTCAATGTGTTCCGCCGCATTCTTTCCGGTACCGATCAGGACATAAAAAACAACACCTAAACCTTTTGGCTTAGGTGCGTTACTCAAACTTCGCAGGCGCGGAATGGCCTTCCGCCCGCTGTCAGTGGCGTGCTGCCGGGATGGAAAAGGAATTTTCTTCAGCGCTCAATCTTCCGTAAATTGTTCCGAAATCATCCGTGCTCCATAAAATATTCCCCTTGTGACAATCCGGTATTTTAAATAAAAACTTTTCTGCGCTTCAATATTGATCAGGAGCTTTATCATGGACGGATCTTCGTCCCCAGGGATCCAGGCCCGGAACCGGATATCATATGTAATGCAACCTTCCCCCGGAATTTTACTTTCTGTATTGTCCCCTGTTATCAAACTATCCTCTTTTCCCTTCCCTCCGGGCCGCTTCCAGCTCCTCAGATATCCATGTCCTTTGTTTCATTTTTACCTCCCAAATGGGCAGGAACACGGATAATGCCTCCTTGAGGCATGCCTTTCGTCCCTGCCGTTAAATAAATGTGATTTTCGGCAGAAACTGCCAGAATGTGCGAGCGCACATGATGAAATAATACGAATATAATTATCATACTTTACAGTTTACTGATTGTCAATATAGCAATCAAAACTATAACATATCATTTTTAACAACGGGTAACATTCTAGTACAGCATTACCGTGATATTAATGCAACGCTGTACTAGTACTGACATTCCTTCCGGTACCGTGCAGGGGTTATCCGGCGGCACTGTTTAAATACCCTGTCAAAATAACTTCTGTCCCCATAGCCTGTCTGTGCCGCAATCTCCTCAATGGTCATCCTTCCCTCCTTCAGAAGCGCACAGGCCCGGTTCATACGGAATTCCATGACCAGGCTGCTGAAGGTCCTGTAGGTATATTTTTTTATCAGACGCATCATTGTCCGCTGCGTATAGTTAAAATGACCGGCCAGGGCTTCCAGCGTGATATCTCTGTAATTGACGGAAATATAAGAGATGACCCGGACAATGTCCACCCGGTCCTCCCCTATACTCCGGCAGGCGATCCGTTTTTCATACTGCCGGGCCAAAGCGATAAAAAGCCCGGCCAGATTCACATTCATCATATTCTGATACATTTCTTTTTTCCGGTAATATTCGGCAATAACCGCCAGGAGATAGGAACGCGCCCCGCTGTCCTCCTCACAGGAAAATACCAGATGGCCGGCCGGCGATTCGATATGGTACAGCGCTTTGATAAAAAAGGCGGATATGGGATTGGTATTATCCAGCAAGGGCAGAAGCGTACTGTGAAACCATTCCTTCTTCATAATGATATTAAAGACCACCGATTCCTCATCCTCAATTTCCAGCTGATGTACAGCCTCCAGGTTATAAATACAGATGTCACCCTCGTTAAGAGTCCCTGCTTTTCCCTCTATCGTGGTGGTGCAATGCCCCTGACAGACAAAAACCAGCTCAAAAAAATCATGGTTATGATACCGGGTCACAAACCGGTGCACTCCCTTTCTGCGATCCGCTGTTTTTATCGTTTCCATAGCTGCCTTTACCTGCTCATCCCCGGCAAAGGCATGCACCGCCCGTATGGTCTGATGGTTTTCCTTTCCCCCATCTGTCCCGGCCTCTTCCTCCCCGTTTTCCCCGGACAGGTTGGTATAATATCCCTCTCTGCTGTCTTTGGGGCTCTCCGGCCTGCTCTTTTCCCATGCGATCCATTCCCGCACGGCATCTTGATCCTTCTCCTCCGCCATCGCTGTCTCCTTGTCACTTTATTACATAAATACTATTCTTTTTCGTCCTGTTATTCAATACTGTCCTGCAAAAAAACATCCTATAATGGACACATCGTTACTGATAACGGCCCCCTGTGCCGCCGCCCTGTGGTTTTGCCCGCCCGCTTTGCCCTCCCGGCTTTTCTCGGGGGCGGCGGGGCTGCAAGGTTCCTTACAGGGGCCGCTCTCGCTCGACTAAAAACGCAGCAGTACTAACGCTGCAAAAGACACAGCGTAAGGACTGGCGTTTTCA
>URMK01000047.1 GCA_900548905.1 uncultured Lachnospiraceae bacterium
ACCTGCGAAATTCCTTTTCAGTCCCGGGAGGGTCGTACAGACAGCGGCCGGAGGGCCATTTGGCACCTGCGAAGTTTGAGTTACCAAAAAAATATTATTTCAACAAGGAAGGATAACGTATGGAAAAATGGAAAGCTCCCAAAAAACCCCGGATCGGTCTTTATACCATGGGGCTGAAAACCTACTGGAGCCAGTTTCCCGGACTCCGGGAGCGGCTGCTTTACTACGGACAGTTTCTCGCGGATAAAATAACACAGCTGGGCGGAGAGGTCTTCTACTATGGCCTGGCCGACTGCGAAGAGGCAGGCAGGGAATGCGGAGAATATCTGAATGCCAATAATGTCGATCTGATATTCGCCCATTCGGGTACCTATGTTAACAGTTCCTCCGTTCTTCCCATCCATCAGATCTGTAAAGCGCCTGTGGTAATCGTAAACCTGCAGCCCACCGCCCGGATCGCTTATGACAGGACCACCACCGGGGAATGGCTTGCCCACTGCGGCGCATGTCCGGTTCCGGAGCTGTCTAACGCGTTTCACAGAAGCGGCATCTCCTGCCGGATTATCAACGGGCTTCTCGGCCTGGATCACACCCCCGCAATCTCCCTTACCGATGAGAATACGGCACAGCGTCCTGAAGCCGTGAAAGCCTGGAAGGAAATCGGCGAGTGGGTAAAAGCGGCCTCGGTAAAGCGGGAGCTGTCCGGATGCCGGTTCGGCTTCCTGGGAAATACCTATAACGGCATGCTTGACATGTACAGTGATTTTACCATGATCCAGGCCCAGACAGGGGCACATATAGAAATCCTGGAAATGTGTGATTTAGACAGGATGCTTCAGCAGGTTACGCAGGGGGAGGTCCTGGAGAAAAAACAGGAAATCATGGACTTCTTTGTAATCAGTGAAGAAAAAGCCGCCGACCCTCTGGCACAGAGGCCCTCCGAAGAGCAGCTGGACTGGTCCGCACGGGTGGCCGCCGCCCAGGAAAGGCTGGTAAAGGAATACCGCCTGGATGCCCTGACCTATTACTATCACGGTTCTCCCGGCGGCGCGTATGAAAAACTGCAAAGCGGCTTTATCGTAGGCCATTCCCTGCTGACAGCCCGGGGGATCCCCTGCGCCGGCGAAGGGGATCTGAAAACCTGCCTTGCCATGAAAATATGTGACATTTTAGGTACCGGCGGCAGCTTCTGTGAAATCGTGACGGTGGATTATGAAGACGGTACCATCCTTCTGGGCCATGACGGCCCCTTCCATCCGGCAATTGCCAAGGGTAAACCCATCCTGCGCGGCATGGGACTGTATCACGGCAAACAGGGCACCGGCGTTTCTGTGGAAGCGAAAGTGCGCACCGGCCCCATCACGAATCTGGCCTGTACGCAGACCGCAGAAGGCAGGCTCAAATTCATCCTTACGGAGGCGCTGTCCACAGACGGCCCGATCATGACTATCGGCAATACACAGACACCGGTAAAGTTCCAAAAAGATCCGGACGCCTATATGGATGAATGGTTCGCGGAGGCACCTACCCATCATTTTGCAATGAGTGTGGGTAAAAATGCTTCGGTGCTGGAAAAAGTATCGGATATTCTGGGAATTTCCTGCGTGATCCTGGATAAATAGCTTACTGTGCACATCCGGGCCGGCCGGAAACAGGAATACCTTTCACCGGCCGCTCATGGGCGGAGACAAAAAAACAGCAGCAGCCGTACGGCTCCCCCGGAGGGGGATGTCCGCACCGCTCTGCTGCTGTTCTTAATTCTGCTGCTGTTTCTTATTTCTTTTCTTCTATTATTTCTTATTCCCGCCGCCGATACTTCTTCCGCTCCGTCCTTCCGGAACGCTTCAGGAATTCAGCATCAGGTTTTTCATATATAACAGAACACGTTCAATAAATTCATTTCTCTGCGTAAGGTCACAGTTGGCAAGGTAAAACTCGACATCAAACGGTGAACCGTCTCTCATACCGGTGATCAGATAATTCAGATCGATACGGTACTTCTTATTTAAGATTTCCATCTTCTTAGGATTGAGACCATACCTGCCGTTTTCAATTTTACGGTACTGCTCCACGGACACCTGCATAGCTTCTGCAAACTGTTCCTGCGTATATTTGGTATTCGTCCGTACTTCCTTAAGCCGGCAGCCTATTTCCAGATTCAGTCTCTTTTCTTCTTCCTTACGCTGTTTCTGTTCATCGCCCTGCTGCTTATGCTCATTCCCCATGGGTATCACCTCGCATTTTCTATGACAATCATAGCAATGCATAGTTTACCCGAACAGGGCGCAATGCATACCCAAGTTCGCCGCATTACACCAAATAAACCCTATGTAATTCAACCTTTCCACGCCGTATCCGGCGGTGGAAGTTCCTCTCCTTTTGTCAGATACAGCCTGTCAATTCTCAGGCCGGCAGCCAGGGGCCGCACCTGCAGGACATGCCCTCCCGGCCCGATTGTCATCCGGGCGGCAGGCACCCACCGGTAGATCTGCTCCGCTTCATAGCGGAACAGGTTTCCTCCGTTGTACAGCTCTTCTTCGGAAAACAGCTCTCCGTCAATTCCCATGGCAAAACCGGCTTCTTCTCTCAGGTTAAACTTGGCGAGCATCCAGATACGGTACATGCCGCCGGCGCACCGGAACCGGTAATGCAGGGAAGGGGCCTCCTCCGCCGTTTCCCAGCACAGGCTCCGATCTCTGATATACATTGCCAGCCCGCTGCGTCCGAAGGATTCACTGCTGCAGTATTCCCATCCTGAACCTTCCGTCCAGGCCCGGGAGGAACCGGAAAGCGCTGTGGCGGCATCGATACGGATCGCGCCGGACACTTCCTCCGGTCCCCTTTTTCCGGCCTTCAGATACCATTCCGGGGTTATCGGTTCCGCATAGGCATCCGGATATTTCACAAGAGAGGTGACCGTCAGGCTGTCCTCCCCGCTTTCTGCCGGCGCATATTCCACCGGCCTCGGCTTCAGGGAAATGTCCCCGTAAAACTGGTTTTCCCAGGCATTCAGATCCCACAGTTCAGGAAGTCTCTGATCGCCCCCGGGCAGGCCCAGGCTGTTCTCCTTCCTTTCTCCCTGATATATCACAAATCTGGTAAAGGCAAAATAGCGGTCCACCGGATAAAAGGACAGGTGATGCAGACCTTTCTTCATCTCCGGAAGCTTCCGGTACAGCCGATCCACATTATTGAGTACATTCTGCTTCCAGTTTCCCCTCCACTCATCGTTGGAGAAGGATTCCACAATAGCCGCCGGGCCATCGTCCACCGCTACCCCGATTCGTATCCTTCCCGTGGAATTCAGGGAAGGAAAACGATGGATTTCCAGCAGGGCGCCTTCCGCCGGCGTATCCCGGGTCAGGTAAAAAGGATAGGTGAGCGCCTCGGCGGCATCCGGCCTGCCGCTTTCCCATTGCTGCCTGTCAACCGCGGCTTCCATCAGGTTTCCCCGGCACCGCCCCAGACGGTGTATCACACGGAAAGCGGATGATTCGGCAGTATCCGCTTCCACGGAAATCATGCCGTCGTCCTCCGTATTCGGGCAGTCCGCAGAAAGGGCGCGGACGCGGACGGGAATCCGCACTTCTTCCCCTTCCGTCCTGTCACTTATCACAATCTCCCCTTGTCTGTCCCTGTCAAAACCCTTCGGAGACAGCAGGATCCTTTTTTCGGAGCCGACCCGGCCGCTCGTTTCCGAAACAGACAGCCACTCCGGTGCACAGACGGAAAATTCCACCTCTCCTTCTCCTGCGTTCCCGATTTCGATCCATTTTTCACCGGGCTTTGTAAAAGAAAGGGAATCCGCCCCGTTCCACACGGTGACCAGCATCCTGCGCTCCCCTATTTCCAGCGGGGGTGTACATACCGGCATCATGGCGGCCCTGGGCGGCGGGAAACCTTCCGGATTCAGGATACCGTCCCATTTACCGCCAGACATGGTTTTGTTGTAATAGTGCAGCATTTTTCTTCTGGCATCGTCAAATTCCATGGATTTGCGGGTGTAAAACCGGGCCGCCTGCATTTTTCCCTGTTTTACGCACAGGGTGCTCCGATCCCCATAATAAAACTGGCAATTGGTAAAATAAGCGGCATGGATCCGCATGAGCACCAACTGGAAAAACGCATCCTTTTCCGGTTCCGGCAGCCGGCTGTATATGGCATTTCCTTTATGGAACAGTTCCTCATATTTATGGATCCGAACCGCGGCTTCATCGCCGTAAGCGATCTGGGAAAAGGCATCGTAATCCATATTTTCCAGCTTTCTTACATTGGTCAGCTGGGAAAAATCATTCAGAAGGGCGGCGGTTTCCCTGCCATGTCCGCCGCTGAAATTGCGGTCGATCCAGTCGGCCGCATAGGCGTCCACATCTGCTGTGAGCGCGTCCTCCCTGCCGATCTCCCAGGCAAGACGCAGAAAGAATTCCATTTCCTGTTCCAGTGGCTTCATGGATCCGCTGTTCAGGACCCACAGCTTACGGATCCCTTCCGCATAAGCCTTCTTCAGTTCGTTGCGCGTATGGGCAAGGGGAATGGAACAGAGGAACACATAGGACATACCCGGAGGCGCCCAATAGGAATTATGATAATAAATTCCGTTTCCTCCCCTGCGGTGCTGTTCCTTTTCCGAAGGGTAACGGCGGATATAGCCATAGTTGTCATTTGCCCACACCAGAGTCATATCCTCCGGAATTTCCAGACCGTTATCATACAGCTTAAGTACCTCTTTATAGGGAATAAAGGTCATCATGGTATCATGGCCCAGGGTTTGGGAGAGAATGCCTCGCTGATCCCGGATAATAGTTTCCAGAAGCTCCGTCTTGGCCTTTCTTTTCTCTTCCTCCGTCTTTCCTTCCAGTGTCTTCGTCTCAAAGCCGGAATCGTGGATCCCCCGCATCCCCAGCGTATAGCAGACCTCAAAATCCCGGTTCTGTTCCACGCTTTCCCGCCAGTATTCCTTCAGGATTTCCCGGTTTCTTCCCGGGATGGAATAATCGTAAACCGCATCCTGACAGCCCTTGGATTCGATCCAGGGATGCCACTCTCTGTTGTTGGATCGCATGAGCATGTCGCAGTGGGACGTTCCCACCACGATTCCCATCCGGTCGGCAAGCGCACCGTTTTCCCGCTTCTGGTTAAAGGAATTAACATGCATGGCGGGCCAGATGTAATTTCCCTTCAGACGCAGGAGAAGCTCAAACACCTTTTCATAGGTTTTCACGCCTATGGTGGTCTCTCCCATATGCTTTTTTACCCAGGCCTCCAGCTCCTCCTCATCGTTTATAAAAATCCCGCGGTATTCCACCGAAGGGTAGTCCGCCTTAGCATACCCCTCCGGAAGAAGGATTTCCTGCTTTTGCTTCACCGGCACATCCGCCCAGAAATACCAGGGGGATACGCCAATAGCTTCACAAAACGTATAGATGCCGTATATAGTCCCCCGCCGGTCCGCCCCCGCGATCACCAGTCTGCCGCCGCGGACGCATTGTATATAAGCCTCCTTACGCAGGTTCCCATCCTCATCCTGCAGCCGGCTGCTGTCTATGGATGCCCCGATTTCTTCCGAACATCCCAGCGTTCCCACCAGAATCTCCGGGACATCCGCCTCTTTCTCCCGGGCAGGCGTCCCGCCCAGGACCTTTGCCAAATCCGTCTCCAGATTGGAAACCGCAATTTTTACCGCTTCCGTTTCTTTTTCACTGACACGGACCCGGTATCGCTGTCCGCGCTTTATCATAAAATCCATACGCCTCTCCTTTTTTTACGGGTAACCGTGCAAACAAGGCTGAACGGTTACCTTTTCCTCCCGCTTTCCTCTCTATCATATCTCAAGAATATTGAGTTATCTGTAACTTTATTGGCAAAAAGCTTGTGTATCTTGACTTCCTTTCCTTTGATCTGGTAAGCTACTGACAGGAGCAAAAATACGCCGTCCGGCCGGTCCGGTTTCCGGCCGGACGGGCACTTGCGGCATGCCGGATAAAAAGGCGCGGCCCGGGAGGCAGAGATGGTAGATAAAGTAATAACCGCTTATTATCAGTTACATTCCGAGCCGGGCTACGATTTTGTATATACGGTTGACAACTCTCCCAGAAATGATTCCGAATTCCGGCTCCATAACCACGATAATCTGTATGAAATATATCTGTTCCTTTCCGGGAATGCCGAATTTCATATTGAAGGCAATATTTACCAGGCGCATCCCCATGATATTTTTATCGCCAGGCCCTATGAAATGCATCATAACGTGTTTCTGACTTCTGATAAATACGAACGGATTGTTATTTTTATCAGCCTGGACTTCTTTCATAAGAACGGCTGCCCGGAACTGGAACGCTTTTTCACGGAGCGCACGCTGGGGATGGGCTGCCAGATCCCGGCCGGCATCGTCAATGAGGAGATGTACCATCTTCTCATGAAAACCAACCGCTATCTGCAGGACGGTGCGGAAGGCATTGCCAAATGTGTGCTGACCGAGTTTCTGTATCTTCTCAATCACATACAGGAGCCGCTGACTCTGCCCCGGGTACCGGATGAGCGAATCCAGAACCTTCTGATCTATATTAACAGTCATCTGACACAGGAGCTTACCCTGGATCACCTGTCCCAGACCTTCTATATCAATAAATACCATCTGTGCCGGATATTTAAAACCATTACCGGTTATACCATAAACCAGTATATCAACCACAAACGGCTTCTGCTGGCCCATAAGCTGTACAAGAGCGGGCAGTCCCTGCTGGAAGCAAGCAGCAATGCCGGCTTTAACAATTATGCCCACTTCTACCGCATGCACCGGAAGGAGTTCGGCACCAGCCCGAAAGCCCAGGCCGCCCTCGCCGGCCATGAAAACCTTTAACCCCTGCCCCCTGTAAGAGGAGCCTTATATGAACAGCAAAATATTAATCATCGAGGATGATGCGGATATCAACCATCTGGTAAAGAAAATATTGGAACGGGAGGGCTATGAAACGGAAACCGCTTTTTCCGGCACAGAGGGCAGGCTGCTGCTGCAGATGAATTCCTATGACCTCGTCCTGCTGGATCTGATGCTTCCCGGACTCTCCGGTGAAGAACTGCTTGCCGAAATCAGGAAAACCCGGCATATGCCCGTCATTGCCCTGACCGCCAAAGCCGGCCTGTCGGATAAGGTTCATGTGCTGGGCGCCGGGGCCGATGATTACATGACCAAGCCCTTTGAAAAACAGGAGCTTCTGGCGAGAATCCAGGCCCAGCTGCGCAGGGCGGGAACCTATTCCGGCCCAAAAGCGGATAGCGTCCCCCCGGAGAAGCTTGTCTGCCGGGAACTGGAATTATACCCGGAAAGCCGCAAGGTACTGCTCAGGGGCAGGGAGATTTCCCTTACCACCCATGAATTCCTCCTTCTTCAGCTGATGATGTCCCATCCGCAAAAGGTGTTTTCCAGAGAGGGGCTGTACCAGTCCGTCTGGGATAACGGCTTTTATGGGGAGGATAATGCCGTGAGCGTCCATATCAGCAATATCCGCAAAAAGCTGGCCGCCATAACCCCCGAAGAATATATAAAAACCGTGTGGGGTATCGGCTATAAGATGAACGGGTAATGCGTTATCTTTAAACTTTCTTTATCCTTTCCATAGGATTGCTTAGAAAGTTTTGGCTATCCTTAGAGAGAACAAGAAAGGAGTACTTCCCATGAATGAAATGGTACTGACAATGAAGCAGGTGGAAAAACGCTATCGAAACGTTCCGGTACTGCAGAATATTACGATGAATATCCCGAAGGGCGCCATATATGGGCTGGTAGGGAACAACGGCGCCGGCAAATCCACACTGATGCGTCTGGTGTCCGGGCAGAGCTGCATGGATCGGGGTGAAATACGGCTTTTCGGTAAAATACCCGAAGGAAAGGAACAGCGGGTGCGTCACCGGATCGGAACCCTGATTGAGGAACCGGGGTTTTACGGAGAGCTTTCCGCCGCGCAGAATCTGGAGTATTACCGTCTCCAATACGGGATTCCGGAAAAGGATTCCATTGACCGGCTTCTGGATATTGTCGGTCTGGGACATACCGGGAAAAAGAAATACCGGAACTTTTCCATGGGCATGAAGCAGCGTCTCGGCCTCGCCCTCGCCCTTCTGCCTTCCCCGGAATTCCTGATTCTGGATGAACCCATCAACGGGCTGGATCCGGAAGGAATCCTGGAAATCCGCAATACCCTTCTGCAGCTGAACCGGGAAAACGGCATCACATTGCTGATTTCCAGCCATATCCTGGCGGAACTGGAAAACGTGGCGACGGAATACGGTTTTCTTTCCCGCGGGAAGCTGCTTGAACAGATAACGGCAAAGGATCTGAAGGATAAATGCGGCACCTGTATTCTGCTGGAAGTAGGGGATCCCGCACAGATGAGCGTGATCCTGGAAAAAGAGCTGGGCATTACGGAATATAAACTCTATCCGGACGGCCATTTTTCCGTCAGTGCGCCTCCTGAAAAAAAGGAAGCGATCAGCCGGGCGGCTGTCCAGCATGGGATCAGCCTGCATTCCATCAGCGCACAGACTATGGAACTGGAAGATTATTATATGAATCTGATGGGAGGGGAAGCGAATGCTTAATTATATGAAAAGCGAATGGTACCGACAGTGCAATAACCGGGGGCTGCAGATCACTTTCCTGATATGTCTGGGGCTTCTCGTCCTTATGACCGCCGTTCTTGCCTTTTTCGGGAGACAGCCGGGGTTTGCCTATGCCAGCACCGGTTTTGCCCTCAGGGGAATCTATACCTCCATGTCCGGCATTTTCCCTCTGACAATGGTATTTGCCGCCTTCATGGAAAACAATTCCCGTACCAGACAGTCTCCCCTGAAAAACAGCGTGGCCTTCGGAATTCCCCGCAGCACCATATACCTTGGGAAATTCCTGGTACAGCTGCTGGTATGTACCGGAATTTTCCTCATCCTTCCCGCTGTCCTCTCCCTTTTATCCTGGCTGTTCCTCAAACACAGCAACGAGGGGGAATGGTATTATCTGGTACATTCCATGATCGGGGGGTATCCGCTGTGTGTTTTCATGCTTTCCGTCTGTTTCTGCTTTCTCTTTAATATCGGAAACAGCATGTCAGGTATTATCCCGATCTTCGTTATCGTATATATCCTGCCCAAGCTTTTTCTTCTCCTGGGTATGAAATATCCGGTTTTTGCAGAGATTTCCCAATGGTGTCCCGTAAGTATGCTGGATCTTTATTTTGACGAAAGCGGCATTCATTTTTACTGGGATACCCCTGCCACACTGCTGCGCACCTATCTTGCCGGGCTGGGCGGGACCCTGATCTTTCTCTTCGCCGGCTTATATTGGCTGAACAGGCGGGAAATCAAATAATTCGTAACAGTTCAGACGGGAAATGAGGTTTGTTATGACAGATAAGCTGCTGTGTATCTTTTTATTCCTGCTTCTCCTGGCGCTGTCCATGCGCCTTATTTCCCTGCGCAAGGCTCTCCGGCTGATCCGGGAGGATCTGAAGGAGATCAACGACGGGGATTTCCCCCGCCGGCATCTGACCGTGGAAACCCCTGATTCCTGCCTACAGTCCCTTGCCGGGGAAATGAACCGGTATATGGACACGGCCTGGGCCAGAAGCCGCCGGGAAAGTATACGGGAACAGGAAATGCGGGCTGAAATCACCAATATATCCCATGATCTGCGCACCCCTCTCACCAGTATTCTGGGATATCTGGAGCTGATCGAAGAGGAATCATTAAGCGACGAACAGAAAGAAAATATGGATGTGGTGTTAAGGCGCGCTTCATACCTGAACCAGCTGATTGCCCAGCTGTATGAATTCAGCCGCCTGGAAAACGGGGAGCTTCCCCTGAACCCGGAAAGGCTGGATATTTCCTATCTTTTTAAGGAGCATATCCTTGCCTGTTACGGGGAATTCGAAAAAGCCGGGCTGGAACTTACCCTGCAGCTGCCGCAGCAGCCTGTGTGGGTAATGGCCGATGAAGGCGGACTTAAGCGTATTTTCCATAACCTGACCTCTAACTGTCTGAAGTACGGCAAAAAGCAAGCCTCTGTTTCCCTGGAATGCACAGAAGGCCAAGCAGTGCTGACCTGCCGCAATGCGGCGGACGGGCTGACCCCTGGAGATGCGGAACAAATATTCCACCGTTTTTACAGGAAAGAAGCCTCCCGGAATGCCCAGAGCAGCGGCCTGGGGCTGTCTGTGGCAAAGCTGCTGGCCGAACAGATGGGAGGCGGGATGGAAGCCCGGCTGGAGGATGGAATGCTGGCGATACGCCTCCTGCTGCCCTGTGCGCCCCTGTCATAACAGTTCGGATGGCTTGGCAAGGATTGACAGATGCCTGCTGCAGGCGTATAATGAACATCGTTCATATAGTCAATTACCCGCGGTAAGCGCATCCTTCCGGATCGCTGCCCGCGGGTATAAACCATATAGGGAGGATGTTCCTTTGAAAATCAAGAAAAAAAATTTACTGCTTCTGGCCGGCCTTGTCTGGACAATTGCCGGCTTTAATATTCTGCGTATAGGGATTCTCTCCTATCAGGGATATGTAACGTTTTTGAACCTTATCCTGTCCTGCGCAGTATTTACCGTTTTCTGGTTTCTGGTATTCGGTAAGCTTGTCAGAAAACATACCCTCCGTATCCTACAATACCAGGAGGAAATGCAGTTTTTTCTCAAGTTTTTTGACATTAAATCCTTTTGCATCATGGCATTCATGATGACATTCGGCATCGGCCTGCGCGTTTCCGGCCTGTGTCCGGATATCTTCATAGCGGTCTTTTATTCCGGGCTGGGGACCGCCCTGTTTCTGGCGGGGGTTCTTTTTACCTGTAACTATTTCCAGGCCTTCCGTACCTGTGAAGCGGACGATCCCGATCCGGTTTCCTAGAGTGTGTTTGTGAAACCTTTGCCGTCTGCACGCAGACGGCAAAGCGGCTTCCTGCCCTATTCTTTTTCTCCGTACGGCCCTTTATCGCCGCCGTCTTCCGTGTATTTGTTATACATCCAGTTGCCCGTCACTTCATTACAGATATGCAGCCTGCCGAAGCGGTCTTCCATTTCAAACAGAAGCATGCGCTCCTTTCCCGGCCGGTTCGGGGAATGCAGACACATCATCAGGGTTCCGTCAAACCGGGTAAACAGCATAGAATGGCCGCCGTCCTGGCTGAACAGAGGCTCCGGCTCCTGTTTCCACGGACCGGTAATTTCCCCCGACACAGAACGGGCATATCCGCAGGTATAGGCCGTATTGGAAAAGCTGGTCCAGAGCATAAGCAGTTCTCCGTTCTGTGCCCGGTACAGATATGGGCCATCCGTTACCCTTGCCCATCCCATTTTGGGCTGCGGCTCCGTCAGCTTCCATAATTCCTTGTCGTCCGTGAAACGCCAGGGTGCCTCAGATGCCCGGAACAGGATGACAGGCTCCCCGATGGAATCCGACAGATCCTCCTCCATACGGACAGCGCAGATTTGCCCGTCCTGCACCTGCAGCCATTCATGGCAGAATACCATCCATGGCCTGCCCTGCCGGTCTTCGTACAGGGTCCCATCCAGGCAATGCCAGTTTTCAGGGGTTGCGGGTTTGTTTTTCTTCGGAAGGAAAGGGCCTCTGGGCGTTTCCGCCTCCAGGAACTGGCAGCCCCGGTATCCTCCCGGCGCCCGGAAGGAGCTTACCAGATAGTATTTTCCTCTCCAGAAATGACATTCCGGTGCCCAGAAATCCAGCGGCCCCCAGTAATCCTCCCCCGGTTCAAAGACCGGATAGCTTTCCGACCACCATACAAGATCGTCGCTCTCCCTCACATTCACAGCCCGTCCCCTTTGTCCCGGCCTTTCAAAACAGTCGTAAAGAAAATACTTTTTCTCTTTTTCCCAGGGTACTATACATACATCCCTGGTGTGCAGATCCTTTACATGAATTTTTTCTCCCATATGCGTCTCCTTCCTCTCCCTGCACAGCCTTTCCTGCACCTTATAACAATTCCGTACCTTCCCGGTTACTTAAACTGTACATTTAAGTTTTTCCCCAAAGCTTCCGCAACTTTCGCTAAAAAATCCAGACTGGGATTGTAATTTCCGCTTTCAAGGCGGGATATATTGCTTTTTTGTGTTCCCACTCTTTTTGCCAGCTCCGCCCGGGTCATATTCTGCTCCTTTCTTGCCCTGTCAATTTCCATTTGTGGGTTTTTTCTCTTTTATAGTCAGAATAGCACCTTTTGGGCGGGAAAGCTATAAGGAATCCGAATCTGGATTCTTGTATCTTCTCCTGCTTTGCTGCGGATTTCAATTCCGTAATCCTCTCCGTAAAAAATACGTATCCTGTCGTTTACATTCTTCAGCCCATATCCCTTCGATTCCTGGTTTACCGCCTGGTTTCCCTCTTCTGCGGCAAACCCTTGCCCGTTGTCTGTGACAGCAAGCAGCAGTTCCTCTCCGTCTTTTTTAATAAGGACACGCAGCAGGCCCCGTCCGTCCCGTTTTTTATCGATTCCATGCTCCAACGCATTTTCAATCAGCGGCTGCAGTATGTTGCATATTACCTGGCAGGGTTTGCAGGACTCTTCGATTTCACATACCGCATCAAAGCTGTTATTGTGCAGAGCCAGCTGAATGTTGATATAGCTTTGGGCATTCAGAAGCTCTTCTTCTATTGTTGTGGTTGCTTTTCCGCTGTTCAGGGCTGTCCGGTAAAAAGCCGATATATCTCTGCTTATTTTGGCAATTTCCATTTCCCCTGCCCTGATAGCGCTCCAGTTGATAAAGGAAAGGGTGTTATACAGGAAATGAGGATTCAGCTGGGCCTGAAGCATTTTAAATTCCGCTTCTTTTTGAATAATCTGGCTTCGGTACACCTCATTTACCAAGATGTTCAGCTTTTTAATCATTGCACCGAAGGCATTGGTAAGCTGTCCGATTTCATCCTCCGCTTCCGATGTTACTTCAATGGAAAAATCGCCTTCCTCCACCCTGCGGATATGGCTGCGCAGCCCTTCCAGCGGGCCAAGCAGCCAGAGGCACAGCAGCCAGCTCATCAAAAGGCAGAGAAAAACAGCGAGGATCAGCACAAGTAAGGTAGCCTTTAATATGGACGGATCGTTGATTTCCATCTTCCTTTCGGGAACAAAACAGAGGGATTTCCACCCGGTTTCCGGTATATTGTTCACAAACAGAATATAATCTTCTCCGTCCAGCCTGACCTCCTGATAGGTTTCCGCATGTCCATAATCCGCATAGCCCTGCATTCCTGGACTTTCAAAGATGATATGTCCGCTCCCGTCAGCCAAAATCAGCTGTTTCTCCCCGGTCAGCATCAGGCCAAGCGATTCGGATATACGGAACTCTATGTACAGTACGTTTGTCACCCCCGTCCCCTGCGGAGGGTATTGGCATACCGCCGTAAGCCTGCCGTCACTGACTTTATAGCGCAGCAGCATACGGCCGGAGCTTTTGTCATACTCCGGCAGGCCTTCCAGATCATAGAGATATCTGGAATGTCCTTTCAGCGTCTCATTATCCGTATAAATTTTAACAAGCAATATATTGGAATGAGAGCTTACAATACTCTCAATCGTAGGCTCCATACTATTTTCAAACATCAGATATTGCTGATAGTAACTGATATTTTCCGTATTCAGACATTGCATCATTTCAGAATTGTACAGAAGGCTGGAAATCACGGTCTGGCTCTGGGCGATCTGGCTGTTCAGCATGGTATTTGCCTGCCAGATCTGTTCTTTCACACTCTGCTTTTCCTTATCCAGCAGATTATTATGGGCCTGGTAATACGAATAGATCCCCAGCGGGATCAGTGTAATGCTGGATGTAAGGAAAAATGCGGCAAACAGCTTTCGGGAAAACCTCGTATTCCGGATCTTTCTTTTCAGCCTGGGCCATAGTTTCATCTTCTCTTTCCTCCCCCATTCCACCGCCTTTTATCCTTACCGGCTGCCATTCCTATCTGCCGTGCTCCCTGAACTGGGCAGGAGATATGCCCACATTATTTTTAAAAGTGATATTAAAGTATGAATAGTTCTGATATCCCACCTTTGCGGCCACCTCCGCTATCTTCATATTTCCGGAAAGAAGCAGTTCCTTCGCCTTGTCCAGCCGGGTCATTGTAATATATTTAATCAGGCTGACTCCCACCTCCTTCTTAAACAGATAACTTAAATAAGAAGGGGAAAGATACACTTCTTCGGCAATGGACTGCAGGCTGATATCCTCCTGATAACGCAGTTCCACGATTTCAATAACAGAACGTATTACTTTTTTCTGTTCGCTGCCGCCCGCCTCCTCCGCCTTATGCGCTTCCATAAACTGTACCGTAAGCGTGAGTATCATTTTATGGATCCCCGACAGGGAATTTTCCTGAAACAATCTGTCCAGATGGGTTTTAAAATCCCCATAAGGTATCCGGCTGTTGTCAAACATTCTTTTAAGGATATTGGAGTACAGATATTTCACATAAATCTGGGAATCCATAATATGGGAACGAAGTTCCTCCCGAAGCAGCTTCAGATTCTCCGTCACATAGGGGAGATTATTGTTATCCACCCCATAGTAAATTTCTTTTATAATCCGTTCTATGATCTGTTCTGAATTCCCTGATGCCTTGTTGCTTTCATTCCAATGGAGCAGCTGGTTCCCATCCATGAAGAAGTGGAAACGCAGCATCTCTTCCATCCGCAGGAAGCTGTCCTGGAGTTCCCCGCAGCTGCCCGCTTCTTTTCCCAGTACGACACAGGCCTGCCGGATATTACAGCTTTCCAGGAACTCCATAACTGCCTGATCCCCTTCTTCCCCCTCATCCAGAAGCAAAAGGATAATACCCTCGCTTACGGTGATAATGCTTCGAAGGAGAACAAAATTATCCTTTACCCTCTCGTAAAAGGCGGCAATGGCCGTTTCGTTTTCATCCTGTATATCGTAAAGCTGCAGCCGGAAGGTTTCGCTTCCCTCCAGCAGCTTAGCAAGCCATTCCGACGGCGGCCCTTCTTTATGCAGGAAAGCCGCCATAACATCCTCCGCCCCTGTACCAGGGCGCTGCAGACGTCTGCTTTCCTCCTGTTCCCTGATCACAGCCTCCACAACTTGGGCAAGGACCGTCTGGAATTCATCCGGATCGATCGGCTTCAGGAAATAGTGGAGCACTCTGTTTTCCAAAGCGGTTTTTGCATAGTCAAAGTCCGCAAAAGCGCTGAAAATCACTATTTTCAATCCCTTATAGGTTTGGTTTGCCTGTACCAGCAGTTCCAGGCCATCCATAAAAGGCATTTTTATATCCGTAAAAAGAATGTCCACCGTATTTTTTTCCAGACATTTCATGGCTTCCTCACCATTTTCCGCCATATAAACCTGGAATTCATAGGGACTGCGTTCCAGCAGAAGGCTTATCCCTTCTCTCTCAATCCATTCGTCATCTGCAATTAATACCGACAGCATTTTCCCCTCCGTAACTTTCCAAAACCTTATTCCTTAACGGAACCAAGCGTTATGCCGGTCACAAAATATTTTTGCAGGAATGGATAAACCACTAATATGGGAAGCAGGGCAATCATAATTTTCGCCGCATTCAGTGTCTTGTTGGAAGACTGCATGATATTTTCCAGCTGCCTGGGATCCGTAATATTGGTAGTATCCGTTGGTATGACCAGCTGTTGTATGTATGTCATCATCGGGACTTTGGACGGTGTATTGATATATATCATCCCGTCAAAAAAGGAATTCCACTGGTTTACAATACTGAAAAGAGTGATCGTGGCAAGACAGGGAAGGGAAATCGGAAGGAATATTTTAAAGAGAATATCCACATGAGAAGCTCCGTCCATAATCGCTGCTTCCTCCATACCGGGGCTGATGTTGCGGAAATAGTTCATCAGAAGGATAACATTATAAATCGGAACCGCGCCGGGAAGTACCAGGGACCAGAAGGAATTAATCAATCCCAGCCGGCTGACCGTCAGATACAGAGGAATCAGGCCTGCGGAAAACATCATGCAGAAGATCAGAATCCACATATATACATTCCGTCCACGGAACAGCTTCGGGGATTTGGACAGGGGATATGCCATCAGGACCGTCAATATAAAATTCAGGCCCCCTCCCACAATTACCCGCAGGACCGATACGCCAAAGGCGGTAAAGAACCCACTGTCCTTCAGCAGCATCTTGTAGGATGCAAGGGTAAAGCCTTTCGGGAGCAAAAACACTTCACCTGCCGCCGCCCTGGATTTGTTGCTGAAGGAGAGGGACAGCGTATTCAAAAAAGGGATCAGACAGGTAAGGCTTACTGCCACAACTACTATAACAATCAAAAAATGTCCCAGTTTTTCTCCGGTTTTTTCTTTTATTTTCATGATCTGTACCACCTTTCCCGCTCTGTCAGAAAATCCGGTAGTTGGCAAATTTCTCCGCCAGCTTATAGGAAATAATAATCAGCAAAAAGCTTATGACGGATTTCATCATCCCCACCGCCGTTGCAAGGCTGAACTGGGCATTTTCCAGTCCCATACGGTACACATAGGTGTCAATGATATCTCCGGTCTGATATACCAGCGGATTATACAGGTTAAAAACCTGATCAAACCCCGCATTCAAAACATTTCCCAGACTCAGCGTCCCCACCAGGACTATGGTGCTCACAATAGATGGCAGCGTTATATATAAAAGCTGTTTGGATTTGGATGCACCGTCGATGGCACTCGCTTCATACAGAGTGGGATCAATTCCCGCCAACGCGGCAAGAAAAATAATGCTGTTATACCCAAAGCCCTTCCATACATCGGATAGAACCACAATCGGACGGAACCAGAAATTGCTGCCCATAAAAATAATGGGGTCTATTCCGATCCCCGACAGGAGGGTATTCACAATTCCGGATTTGGAAAATATATCCGCAATTATGCTTCCCAGGATAACCCAGGATATAAAATTAGGAAGATAAACAATTGTCTGCAGTGTCCTTTTTAACAGTTTACATCGGATTGCATTCAGCATCAATGCAAAAACCAGCGGCACCAGTAGATTCAGGACCATCTTGGATACAGCAATTACCAGGGTGTTTACGAAAATCTGCCTGCTGTCAGGAAGCTGGAACATAAATCTGAAATTATCCATCCCTACCCATTTGGATCCCAGAAGCCCTTTCGCCGGGAGAAAATTCTGGAAGGCCATAACAAGACCCGTAAGCGGTATAATATTAAACAGCAATATAAATATCATGCCCGGAGCTATCATGGCATGAAAAGTGATATTCGCTTTTCTGTTTTTCACGTTGCTTCCTCCTTACAACAGCCGGATGCCGCCCGCTGCAGACATCCGGCTGTCCTTACTATTCCTTATCAGCCCTGCTTCTTTATAATCTCGGTAGCTTCCTGCATAATCTGATCCCCGCCCAGAGATTTCCACTGGGAAACGAATTCGTCAAAATAATCCAAATCCTTTTCTCCTGTAATAATAGCAAGCAACGCTTCATTTTCCAGCTTTTCCAGAGAAGTCCATCTCGCTGTCATGGAATCCGTCATGGCAAAGAATACACAATTTTCCGCCACTCTGACATTCTCCATACTTGCCACTTCATACCCGCCAGTACGCGCCATATAGCCGGACCACTGGTCCCTGTTTGCCACTGGATCCTCTTTATATTTCAGCCTGGCCTCATATACCGGTACCATAACGTCACTGAGTATGCCGGGATCCTTTTTTTCTTCCGCTTCATTCAAAGCCGCATATTCCTTCGGCATATAATCCTGCTCGGAAAACTGGAGGTTAAGCGGAATAATGGTCTTTCCGTCGGCCGGGGTTCCCCTGTAGGGATAAGCGTAGCCTTCCGGCAAATCCTTTACAGGCTGAAGCCACTCGCTCAGCTGACTTTGCAGCTTCATCAGAGCTTCCGGATGAGGGAAATCCTTTCTTACCACCGCCCAGTATGTATGGATTTCCTGCTGGTAGGTTTTAAACTCTCCGTTCTGATCAAGGGGACATAAATAAGGCTGCCAGTCCGCATCCGGATCATTATTTATACTGTCCTGCAATGTATAGGCCGCCCACCATGGCCCGAAAATAATACCGCATTTTCCTGCTGCCAGAGGGGCGTTGATGTCGTTGGGGTTCCTTACCGCAAATTCTTCATCAATCAGCTTATCCGCATACATCTGGCGGAGCGTTGCAAGCGCTTCCTTTGTTTCCGGGGCAATCGTTCCATACGTCACATTCCCGCTTTCATCGGTAAGCCACTGCCGGGGATAAGAGCCATAATAGCCAAAAACAGGATCCATTGTGTGATTGGAGTTATACAGTCCTCCCACCCGCTGGTCGCAGAGAAGGCCGATGGTATCCTTCTGACCGTTTCCGTCAGGATCCTCTTCCACAAACGCCTTTGCCACTGCCTGCAGTTCTTCCAGCGAACCGGGTTCCTCCAGCCCCAGCTTATCAAGCCAGTCCTTCCTGATCCAGGTAAAAGCGTAGGAATAACCGGGAACATAATTGGAAATAGCTTTCAGCTTTCCGTCGAACGTACACGTATCAAATTTCCGATCCCCATACGTATCCAGAACCGCCTTATTATAAGGGCTCATGCCTATTTCGTAGGCAGAATCCAAATCCGCCACCAAATCAGATTCCACAAGCTGGGATAACAGAACCTGGTTGGGTACCATCATAATATCCGGCATCTGGCCCGAGGTGATCGCAAGACTGACCTTCTGGGAAAGCGCCGCCTCATCTACCGCCATCCATTCTACCTTTACATCCATATTCCAGCGTTCTTTGTAAAGGCGGGTGAATTCATTATCCTCCAGCGTATCCCCTTCCGGCAGATTCATATCCTGCGGATTTCCCAGCCCGCCAATGGTAACCGTCAGTGTTTCCTTATAGGGATCATCCCACTCTTCCGGAACCGGAATTCCGTCGGAAGGCAGGTTTTCCGCCCCTGTACTGTCTGAACTGCTCCCGCTTTGTGTTCCTCCGCTTTGTGTTCCTCCGGTTTGTGCTTCCTGTCCGCATCCCGCTATGGAGACTACCATAGACAAGGTAAGCAGCACCGCCGCTATTTTCTTTTTCATCGCATATCCTCCTGCTTTTACTCATGAGCTCCCGGGCAGCTCCTGTAACATAATACTAATGGTTCGAAACCACTCCAACAAGATTAGGTTTTTTCGATTTCTTTTTCTTTTTTATGCTTTTGTTCCCTTTATCTTTTTTTCGTCCAGTATAATTTCCGCTACCGCACATGCCGGCAGGGTAAAACGTATTCCTCCATCCGTTATCTTGATATCCCGGAGCATTTCGGGCTTTACCTTTTCCGGACAGTCAAATGTATTGTGCGCCGCCATGTCTCCCTGCAGAAGCCTGCCCTGTGTAGTCTCCGTGGTGTAACCCAGAAGATAGCAGTCGATTTCCTCCGATCGGCAGGGGGACAGGTTGCTTATTGTCAGATGAAGCACACCGTCCTTTATGGAAGCGGTATGGGACAGGGAGGGTATGCGGCTCTCTGCGTCCCCTATCTCATCTGTCTCCAGCCAACTGCCAAGAAGGGCGGCATCCTGATGTCCCTTATACAAATCAAACGTATAATAGGTAGGTGTAAGTACCATATTCTTTCCTTCCGTGAGAATGATTGCGTGGATTACATTGACCATCTGGGCAAGATTGGCCATTTTCACACGATCCGAATGTCTGTTGAATATATCCAGCGTAACTGCAGCCAACAGGGCATCCCTGATGGTCCCCTGCTGATATAAAAAAGCAGGATGGGTTCCTTCTTCGACTTCATACCAGGCTCCCCATTCATCCACCACCAGTCCTACTTCATGGGCCGGATCGTATCTGCTCATAATCTCACAATGCTTCTCAATCAGTTCCTCCATACGCAGGGCACGTACAAATCCCCGGTAATAATCCGCCAGTTCAAATTCAGCGGCTCTCTTTTTGTGCTCCCAGGTATTTGGCTGGGTATAATAATGAAGGGAGATACCGTCCATAAGGCGGTGGTTCCCTTTATACGCCGCGGTCCTCATAACGCCTTCCGTCCACCGGTAATCAGCCACATCGGCACCTCCGGCTATACAGTACAAACGGTTGTCCCCGTAATTCCGGCAGAAGGTACGGTAACGCCGGAATTCCTGGCCGTACTGCTCCGGCGTCATATTGCCGCCGCATCCCCAGTTTTCATTTCCCACTCCCCAGTACTTTACACGCCAGGCAGCAGGGTGTCCGTTTTGTGCCCGCAGTTCAGACATCGGGGATACCCCGTCAAAGGTCAGGTATTCGATCCAGTCACTCATCTCCTCTACCGTACCGGATCCCACGTTTCCGCAGATATAAGGCTCGCAGCCAACCTGCTCACATAATTCCATAAATTCATGCGTTCCGAAGGAATTATCTTCCAGTACATTGCCCCAGTTTGCATTGACAAGTTTTTTCCGATTTTCCCTGGGACCGACTCCATCTTTCCAATGGTAATAATCTGCAAAGCAGCCTCCCGGCCAGCGCAGTACAGGAAGACGGATACGACGAAGCGCCTCAGCCACATCGCACCGTATCCCTTTTATGTTCTTTATGTCGGAATCCTCTCCCACATAGATTCCTTCATAAATCCCTCTGCCCAGATGCTCCGAAAACTGTCCGTACAGTTCCTTATTGATTTTACTTTTTTTGTCCCATGCATTGATAACAAGCTTTGCCATATTTTTTCCTCCTCATCTCATCAGGCTGCATCGTTATGCAACCATATCTTAAAAGGATACGGCCTTGTTTTCAATTTTAAATAATTACGTTTTGCCTATCTTTTTTATGGAAATTAATAGGAACGGTTACGTATTCTCCGGGAAATCCGGCAAGTGAAGGTTTGACATTTCTGCTTACAGCAGTTAGAATTTAGACTAATTACGTATTACAGTCAATTGTTTGGAAGATGCGGGGGAGAAATGGAAAATCCTATGAAAACGTTAATATGGAACGGTTCACCAAGAAAAACGGGGGATACGGTCAACTTAATACAGAAAGTAATAGAAAATACAAATGGCGAAAGTAAAATCGTCAATGCCTATTTTTGCAATGTATCACCATGCACAGACTGTCGTTTTTGCTGGACAAACGCGGGATGCTCCATACAGGATGAAATGGTGGAAATATATGATTATATACAAATATGTGACAATATTTTAATAGCATCTCCCATTTATTTTTCTGAATTAACAGGAAAAATGCTGGATTTGGGCAGCCGTCTCCAAACCTACTACTGCGCCCGTTTTTTCAGGAAGGAACAACCTGTTGCCAAACCCAAAAAAGGGGCTGTAATCCTGACAGGCGGCGGAGACGGGCATATGAGTAAAGCTTATGAAACAGCCTGCACACTTTTACATCATATGAACTGCTATGATATTTATCCTGCTGTCTGCAGCCACAATACAAATATCCGGCCTGCCGCTGAAGATGACGGCGCAATGAACGGGATAAAGGAAATCGTCAGGTTCTTTAACGATTCCGATACAGAGTAAAGACAGTATGTTTTCCCTTATTGCCCCTGCACCGTTTTCTCCCCTGCGGCAAGCTCTTTTATCTTTTTCCACCGCTTGGAGAAAAAATAACTGAGCATACACAGCATACCGAAGGCAAAGCTTATCGGCAGGCAGGCCATGACATAGCCGCCGTCGATAAAATAAGCAATCAGATAACCTACCGGAATCCGAACGGCCCAGAGCATCAAAAGATTAACAATCGTAGGGAACCGCACCTCTCCCATTCCGTTGACAAATGAAATAATACCGTTAAAAACGGCAAACGTCCACGTAAAGGGCAGCACGATACGGATATAACGCACCGCAATTTCCAGCACCTCAGGATCCCTGGTAAACAGACTTAACAAAGGCCTGCAGAAAATCGTCACCAGCAGTCCGGCAATACAGGTAATCAGCCCGGAGAACAGCGGGATCTGCAGCCCTCCTTTTTTCAGATATGTATAGTTCTCAGCCCCCAGATTCTGGCCGGAAAAGGTGGTGGCAGCCGAGGACAGGGAGGTTATCGCCACATTGGCGATTCCGGTAACCTTGCCGCTCACCGCACAGGCAGCTATGAACACGGACCCCTGCATATTGATCAGAGACTGCATCAGGATATGTCCCACGGAATAGATAGAGCCGTTCAGCCCCAAGGGAAGTCCTATTTTTACAATCGCGGAAAGCATCACCTTATTCAGACGGCGCGGGAGCAGGGTAAAACCAAGTTCCGGATATTGTCTGCAGATGTAGGCCACGCTGAACAGCCAGGAGCAATACATAGCCAGCATCGTAGCCAGGGCCGCCCCTGCCACATCCATGCCGAGCACCGCAACAAACAGCAGATCCAAAGCGATATTCACAAAACAGGAAACAAGCAGAAACAGCAGGGACGCTTTGCTGTCTCCCATCCCGCGCAGAATGCCCGCATTCATATTATATCCCATGTTTCCCAGGGTTCCTATGAAAATAATACGGATGTAATCATTGGCAAGCTTCCAGGTATCCGCCGGAACCTGCATGAATTTAAGCACCAGAGGCCCTGCAAACTGTCCGAGGACGGCCAACGGAATGGCACATATGTATAAAAAGGATATGGCGGTGGCAACAATCTCCCTCTGGCTTTTCCGGTCTCCTCTGCCGGAAAACTGTGACACCAGTATGGATACACCGGTACCCAGACCCAGGAATATACACAGCAGCATTTCCACCGGCTGGCTGCTGGTACCCACCGCAGCCAGGGATACGGAACCGCAGTAATTACCGATTACCAGCGTATCAACCGTACCGTAAAGCTGCTGCAGTACATTCCCTGCGCAAATAGGCAAGGCGAATATCAGCACCTTTTTCATAATGGAGCCTTGCGTCATATCAATTTTTTTTGCGGCTTTCATAGAGCCTTATCCCCCCGGAACATCTTGTTTTATTTTTTGTTAATCATAATTTAGATCATTATAGCACAGACCTCCGGCTTATGATATCCTTTTTTCCAGTTCTCCCCTTTCCGGAACGGTTGTCCGGTATTGAAACGGTTTGATGCTTTTGCTATACTATTTGGCAAATAGGAGGAAAATACCATGGAAAGTAAGGAGACTCGTTTTTCTTATGTATATCATGATTTAAGAGGCCGGATTGAAAGCGGCCAGCTGCAGCCCGGAAAGAATCTTCCTTCCGGCAGGCAGCTCTGCAAGGATTATCAGGTGAGCATCCGCACGATAAACGACGTCCTTGCCGCCCTGAAAAGGGAAGGTTTTATTACGGTCGAGCCAAGGAAAGCACCGGTGGTCTGCCGGCGTGGAGGCATTGATTCTTCTTCCATGGTACTTTCCGTGTTGGGAAAAAAAGAGGAAATCCTGCAGATCTACCGCACAATGACGCTGCTTCTTCCCCCTTTACTCACGTTTGCCTCCCAGGGCTGCCCGCTGGAGGATATGCCCCATTACAGGCAGGCGATGAAAGTGGATCAACGGAAACTGGCGGCGGGAGGCTGGAGACCGGTATCCGGCCTGATCAAGGACGTGCTCGGCAGCGGCGGAAACTGGCTTTTCAGCGATGTTTTTTCCGCGTTTATACGTTATAACCACACCAGCTTTTTTGCGGAGGAGCAGGAAACCTTTACCGGCCTTTCCCCGGAACAGGACTCGCCCGAAATCACCCCGCTGCTGCAACTGCTGCACACCCGTGACACCGGCCGGATCTATCTGGGCTATACCTCTCTCTATCAACATATGGAAGTGAAAATAGCAGACTGTATGGGGCATCTGGAGGCTTCTTTTCCCGGCTGTCCGCAGCAAAAGGAAATGGCTTTTTCCTGGAACCCATGGCGGGGAAACGACCATTTCTATACCCGCATTGTCCGTGATTTGGTTGATAAAATCGGTACCGGCTTTTATCCTCCGGATACGTATCTCCCCCATGAAGCACAGCTGGCAAAGGAATACCGGGTATCCGTTTTCACCATTCGCAAGGCCCTTGCCGAAACCGCCCGCCTGGGCTTTACCAAAACCTATAATATAAAAGGCACTGTGGCCCTGATTCCCGACGATACCATTGTCTTCCGTTCCCTGCAAAACCAGACCAGCAAAAGGGATACTCTCACCTATCTTTATGCCCTGCAGTTCCTTTCCCTGGCTATCCGCCCTGCCGCGATGCTGGCGGCTGTGCACCTTACGCCGGAAGACCTGTCCTCCCTGGCGCTTGCTTTTGATAAACCGCAGACGATCCCGCTGGAAGATATTTACCAGTGCCTGCTTGCGCACATTCCTCTTGCACCCTTTTGCCTGCTCATGGAAGAACTGGGAAAGCTGGCCCAATGGGGCTATTATTTTGCGTTTTACCGGAATAACAGCACCAATACCAACCTTCTTAACCAGAAGACACTGGAAGCTTTCCGCAGTCTCCGGGCGGGTGATACACAGGACTTTGCAGACAGGCTTTCCGAATGCTATGGACTCATCCTTTGTGCGGTGCGCCAATTTGTTACGGATAAATACCACCTTTATGAAGCGCAGGACATCCGTACACCGGATTTGCGTTTTCCCCCGTCTGCCTGAAGCCGCAGCGTCCCTTATCAATACCGGAGGATTCGTTTACCGGCTGTAAATCATTTCCACCATGCCGCTATAGCTTTTGGACGAAATCAGCTTCAGTATTTCTTCTCTTCCGCTTCCGTCAAACAGCGGAATGCCTTTTCCCAGGAGGCGGGGAATCACAGTGATATGGTAAATATCGATGCACCTGTGTTCCATACACTGCTTCACTACATCCGCCCCGCCGCAGATCCAGATATCCTTCCCGTCCGAGGCCGTCAGCTCCCCGAGCAGCGAATCTATCTTCTCATTCACAAACCGGATGCCTTTTCGGTCAGGCTCCGGGCTATGCGTCAGGACGCAGACGTCCTTCCCTTCATAAGGCCATTTCCCGGGGGACAATTCCGCAGCTATCTGACGGTAGGTCCGGTATCCCATCAGGATAGTATCAACCGTTTCCAGAAATGCCGAATAACCTGCGTTCTCACTGATGTCCGGGCTTTCTTCCGTCAGCCAGTCAACGCTGCCGTCTTCTTTGGCGATATAGCCATCCAGGCTTGTTGCTATATACAAAATCACTTTTCTCACAGCTGTATGCTCCTTTTCTTTTCTCTGTATCATTCATCCTTTCCCGATTTCCGTATCTCCATGCATAAATAGCAGACAACAGGATACCTTGATAAAAGGGGCATGACCGTTTTTCCTCTTTCTTTCATTTACCAGGAACATTTGTTCTGTTATAATAAGAAGAACAGAATGCGGATCAGGAGGTGCACGATGCCGGAAAAAATATATTTATGCATTGATCTAAAGTCCTTTTATGCGTCTGTGGAATGTGTGGCCCGAGGGCTGGATCCCCTTACCACTAATCTCGTCGTGGCGGATCCGGAGCGGGAAAGCGGTACAATCTGCCTTGCGGTCTCCCCTTCCCTGAAAAGGCTCGGCGTCCTAAACCGGTGCCGGGTGTTTCAAATACCGTCGGGAATAAACTATATTATGGCACCGCCCAGGATGAAAAAATACATCGAATGTTCGGCCGATATTTACGCCATTTACTTAAAATACATTTCCAGGGAGGATATACATGTTTATTCCATCGATGAAGCCTTTCTTGATGTGACAGATTATCTGCCCCTGTACCGCATGAGAGCAAAGCAGCTGGGACAGCGTATGATGGATGATATCCGGGATGCTACCGGCATTCCTGCGGCCTGCGGTATCGGGACCAATCTGTATCTGGCTAAAATAGCGCTGGATATTACAGCGAAGCACAGCCCGGATTTCATCGGCTATCTGGATGAAGAGCTCTATCGCAGAACCTTATGGGACCACAGGCCGATCACGGATTTCTGGCGTATCGGCCCGGGGCTTTCCGGCCGGCTTTCTTCCATGGGGATTACCTCCATGGGAGAGGTCGCCCATATGAGGGAGGATCTCCTTTATAAGGCCTTCGGGGTGGACGCCGAATATCTCATCGATCATGCCTGGGGACGGGAACCCACCACCATCGCAGAAATCAAGGCCTATAAATCCAAAACCAACTCCCTTTCCACCGGCCAGGTGCTCTTTCGCGGCTACCGCTATGAAGAAGGGCTGCTCATCGTAAAAGAAATGGTGGATTTATTATGCCTTGATCTGGTGGACAAAGGACTGGTTACCGACTCCATTTCCCTGTATATCGGTTATTATAAAAATGCCGCCAAATCCTCAAACGGCACATGCAGAATGTCGGTCACCACCAACTCCGTCCGGATTATAACCGGATATTTCACGCAGCTTTACGAGCGGATTATTAATAAAGATGCTTTGGTACACAGGGTAAATATCACCTTTAACAATGTACTTGACGAAGCCTATGAACAATACGACCTGTTTACGGAACCGGCAGAGCTGGAGCGCGACCGCAAAATCCAGCTGGCAGTACTGGATATCAAGAAAAAGTTCGGCAACAACGCCGTATTTAAAGGAATGAATCTGGTAAAAGGCGCTACCACCCTGGAGCGCAACCAGCAAATAGGAGGACATAAAAGTGGCGAATCAACCGAAAGCTGACCGCGCAAAGCTCTTTCTCCCCTTTGACGCCTTAAAAGGGTTCCGGGAAGCCCTTGCGGAAAAAGAACGGATCGTGGTACCGAAAACAGAATTATCCGAGGACAGGAAAGAGGAACTGGATCGCCTCCTGCATCGGATTAAACCGGGAGATATTATTACCGTCGTCTATTTCCATAACGAAGAATATGTGAAGCTGACCGGAATGCTTTCCAGGATCAGCTTTTCCGGCCGCACGCTGTCTATCGTCCAGACCCGGATTTCCTTTGAGGATATTTACAGCATTGAATAACCGGCGTTCCCCTTTCCACAAGCTGCCGTCCCGTCAAAGGAAAGGGCTATAAACACTTAGTATAGGCCGTCTCAGCCCCTGTCGGTTCCGCTGTTAAGCAATTTCATCTTGAACGCATGGATTTTTTCCGCATACCTGCTGGTCATTATTACACCCACAATAATCATTCCAAACGAGATTCCAAGCGACATTCCCTGCAGGAAATCAAATAAAGCCGTTGGTGCTTCGTTTTCAACAAACAGGGTGATAAAATAAATTACAAAGGAGATACAGCCCGTGATGAAAAGCCAATGCAGCCTCCTCGTAATTTTTCGTTTTTCTTCCTTGCTGTAATCTGCAACTTTAAGTACTGTTTCTTTTAATTCTTTGTCCATTTGACCGCTTTCCCTTTCTCCGTCCAACAAGTCTCTGAGTTCTACATCATAGTAATCAGACAGTTCAATGAGAATATCCAAATCCGGCATATTGCTGCCGGTTTCCCACCTGGAGACTGTTCTTCGTGAAACGCCCATACGTTCGGCAAGCTGCTCCTGCGTAATTTTTTTCTCTTTCCGAAGCTCCTTTAAGAAGCCTCCCACTTTTTGCTGATCCATCTGCCTGCTCCTCCTTTCTCTTACAGAGTACCCATCTTCCGGACAAAAAAACAGGACATAAAACGGGCAAATGCGCCATTTCCCATATGGGACATTACCTGTCTGCCATCCTCTTATCCTAAAACTTCGTCCCGAATTCCCATTATCATCTGAACTAAACTAAGTATAAGCTAACAAAAGACCTTTTACAAATCTATTCTTAACCGGAATCGTAAAGAGCCGTGTATATGTCACGGGAAAAAAGAGCCTGATTTCCGCTTCTTGCTATCTGAAACCAATGGTACTTAAATAGAATTACGGATGGCGGATCGCCTAACGGGGAACCCATGAGGAACTGCTATCGTTAAACGGCAGATATTCCCGGATGTACCGGGCACAAATGGGGGAAGAATAACCAGGGAAACGATAAGGGCATTCCAGGTCAAGCACCTCCCGGTCCGTTCATGGTATCTTAAAAAAAAAGAAACGATCCGGACTTGTCTGAGTCGTTGCCAAAAAGGAGGTACCAAGCTATGCATGCCTGGGAACAAATACAACTGACACTGGAATATATGGAAGCACATCTGGATGAGGATATCCATATCGAATATCTGGCGGAACTTGCCGCGCTGTCTCCCTTCTATTATCAGCGCCTCTTCCGCCGCCTGGTGAAAAAGCCGGTGGGAGAATATATCCGTCTGCGCCGGATGGCGAGGGCTACCGAAGCTCTGCTGGACAGGAACCGGCGTATCCTGGATATCGCCCTGGATTTGGGTTTTTCCTCCCACGAACACTTCACGCGCTCTTTTAAGGAAACCTTTGGAATCACCCCGGAGGAATACCGCCGTAGCCCGCGCACACTGAACCGCATGACCAAACCGGAGCTGCTGCTGCATTACACGCTGATCGATGAAGGGGTGCCTCTCATTACGGACGGAATTGTCCTGGAAATCAACCGTCAGCAGGTGGAAACGCCTGTCCCCTTCGCAGGGCTGGAAAAAGAGATGCCCGTCCAGTTTGTTGACGGCCTTGGCACCGAATCCGGCATCGATCCCCTGGCCGCCCTCTGGGACAGCCTCCATGAGCAAAAGGAAACTGTGTTGGGGCTTTCCGGAGAAGAAGAAATCGGTGTTTCCTCCCCGAGTGACCGGGAAGGTTTTTTCCGCTATTTCGCCGGGACAAAAGGGGGAACGGATACGGTTCCGGAGGGATTCCGGCTGTGGATGCTTCCCGAAGGAGAATATCTGGTCTGCTCTTTTGAAGCGGAAAACTTTGAAGCACTTGTTATGGACGCCCTTTACAAAGCCAACCAATATATCTATAATACCTGGCTTCCCAATCATAAGCTGGGGACGGAACCCTTCTGCGCGGAACGCTATGCAAGCCATACACCGCAGACAAACCGTATGGAAATCTGGCTTAAGCTCCTAAACCAATCATAACTTCCCCAGTCAACGGCGGGCCTGTCAGCAGACAGGTCCGCTGTTCTTTCCGATCCCGCAGCATAGCCTCCTGCCGCAACGCATCTATCCGGAAAAAATGACTGATTTCGCTTATGCAAACCATAGTTAATGCCGATATTTAGTATATTCGGACCATCTGGCTGTCTCTGCTTTCTGAATCCGACGGATGATTGAACCTTATAGGAGGAATGTTGTTATGGCACTTGAATTAAATCACCTTCCGTCCAATGTTTTCTATGCATTGGAACAAAACAGCAGCAGTTATGTATTTCTCTGCGATACCGCTGCCGGCCAATACCGCTTTTCTCGAAACGGGGTGCAACATTTCGGCCTGCCCGGTGAAACCTTTGCTTCACAGAATCTGTGGGCAAGGCTTCTCCATCCGGAGGACTATGCCTCCTTTTCCTTTAAGTATCGGGAGCTTGCCAAGGGGAAACGGGATCGGATAAGCGGGGATTACCGCTTCAGGGAACATTCCGGCGCTTATTTTCTGGGCCGTATCGATGCCTGGGCGGATACGGATCCGGAGCGGGAGCCTGCCCGCCTTGTTTCCGGCCTGATCAGCTTTCTGAAACGGAATAAGGCCACCGACCCGGTAACGGGACTTCCGGGCAACAGTGATTTCCGCAGTGCCCTCAAAGATATCTCCGGGCAAACCGATCCCTGTGCCGTTCTTATGATAGGGATTGATGAGTTTAAAAATATAAATGATTTTTATTCATATTCCTTCGGCGATAAGGTGCTCGCATATTATGCGGACTTTATCCTATCCAGTCTTCCCCGCTGTGCCATGATGTTCCGTCTGGACGGAGACGGTTTCGGAATTCTTTTCTCATGCATGGACCGGGAGAGCGTACAGGACTGGTTCACCCGACTGCAGCACAGGATACGGCGGCCTGTCCAAATCGATGAAATCCGTGTTTCCATCACGATTTCCGCAGGTCTGTGTCTCTATCCCGAGGATGGGCAGGAGCATGAAATCCTATACCGCAACTCCCGCGTGGCCCTTTACTCCGCCAAGCAGAACGGCAAGGATCAGCTTGCCCGTTATTCGGAAAAACTGGTGGATGAGGATCACGCCCGTATGCTCCTGCGTACAAATCTGCGGCAGTCGGTTATCACAGGCTTCCGGGGCTTTTCCCTGCATTACCAGCCCATCGTCCACGCGGACTGCGGCCGTATCAGCGGTGCCGAAGCCCTGCTGCGCTGGGAGGATCCTGCATTTCCTCCCTGTGAAGGGCCCTGCCGGTTTATTCCGGTACTGGAAGAAAGCGGGCTGATTATTGAGGTGGGACGCTGGGTTCTTGAGCAGGCGGTGCAGCAATGCGCCAGCTGGATTGCCTACATGCCTGATTTCCAGATGAATATCAATGTGGCAAGCGTCCAATTTGAAGACCCCGGCTTTAAATTCTTTGTTATAGATACGCTGGCAAAATATGGTCTTAAGCCCTATAATATCACCCTGGAGCTCACCGAAAGCGGCAAAATTAAAAAGACGCAGCTTGTGCGCAGCACCTTTGATTTTCTGCGAAGCCAGGGCGTGAATATCGCTTTGGATGATTTCGGGACCGGCTACGCCTCCCTGGATGTATTCCGGGTTCTCAGCGCGGACGAGCTTAAAATCGACCGCTCCTTTCTGGATCGCATCACGTATGATGTCATTGACCAGAAGCTTATATCCGTTCTGGTGGATCTGTGCCACAGTATCTGTATGAAGGTCTGTGTGGAAGGCATAGAAAGCCATGAACTGGAATCTGTTGTACGCCAGCTGGGCCCGGACCTGCTCCAGGGGTACTACTACAGCCGGCCGCTGACTGCGGACAGCTTTGCCGCAGCTTATTTTGAAGGCACCTCCCCTCCGGCCGAAACGAGCGGACAGGTCCCTTCGGAATACACACACAGCATGGTATACTCCGCCTTCCGTCCGGCACAGCCGCTGAGTATCGATGCGCTGGTTGACAACGCCCATGCCGGAGTCTTTCAGGTCGGCATGGACAATGAATTCACCTTCCTGACCTGTAACGAAGGCTACCGCCGCATGCTCGGCTATACCGCCGCCGAAATGGAGCATAATTTCAAAAACCATGCCCTGGGCTTTGTTTACCCGGACGATATGCAGTATGTGAATGAGGAGATCCGCCGGCAGCTTGGACTGGGTGATACCATTACTATTGAATTCCGCGTTGTCCGCAAGGACGGCACCCCTATCTGGATCCTGGGCACCGGCAACGTGGTGAGAGGACGGCACGGGGCTTCCAGCCTTGTTGTGGTAATCGTCAACAATGACCGGCTGAAAAAGAAAGAGCTGGCTTTGGCGGAAGAACACACTTTGTTTAAAAAGCTGCTGGACAATCTTCCGGTGGGAATCAAATGCGTGCGTTTTGATCCGGATTTCACCATTGATTACATATCCCAAGGATTTCTGGAGCTTCTGGGCTACAGCCGCGAAGACATCAGCCGGCTGTTTGACGATAAATATATCAATCTCATATACGAAGAGGATCGAAAGGTTGTCATCAATGATATCCTGGAGCAGCTGAAGCTGAGCAATGTGGTCCATATGCGCTACCGCAGCCTGTGCAGGGACGGCCGCCTGATTTGGGTGGAAACCGTATCCCGGCTCTGTGCCGCCGACGCCGACGGCATTCAGCGGGCGTGCTCCGGCGTGATACAGATAACGGATATCGGCGGGGAAAACGGGCAGGTTGGCCGCGGCCTGAATATCGTAAACCGATACCAGATGGTTACCGCGCAATGGGGGGAATTTTTGTTTGAAATCGACTTTCCCAGCAGAATGGTGATGTTTTCAGAAAATTTTGCAGAACAGTTCGGATCGGCCAATGAATTATCCCTGGATGAGATGTTGCGCTTCGTTCATGCGGATGAGCTTCCGGACTTCCGGGAGGCCGTGGACAAAGCAAGGGAGGGTGAACGCCCCCGGCCTGTGGAAATGCGTTTCCGCCAGCCCGACGGCAGCTACCGCTGGTATTCTGCGGCCTTCAGCCTGCCGGAAAAATTCCGTGATACGCCGATAACGGTCATCGGGCGGATTACCGATATTGATACGGAGCGCAGGGAACGGGTCCGCCTGCTGGAACAATCCCAGCATGACAGTACCACAGGCCTGCTCAACAAAGGAACGACCGAGGAACGCATCCGCTCGATCCTGCTGCACGCCTGTATTCAAAAAGACCATTATGCCCTTTTCATGATGGATATCGATAATTTTAAAGGGATTAATGATACTTACGGGCACTTTAACGGCGACGAGGTCCTGCGTGTTATAGCCGCCCGTCTCCGGTCTCTGTTCAGTCAGGCCGATATTGTGGGGCGTGTGGGCGGCGATGAATTTATGGCTTTTCTGCGCTATTCCGGCGACAAACAGCAGTTGGTTGCCAAGGTGCAGGCCGTACTGGAATCCCTGCACGGAGAGATCGCCGTTGACGGAGGCGTCTGCCATCCCTGCGTCAGCATAGGCCTCTCCTGTTACCCCTCGGACGGCACCCATTTTTATGAACTGTTCCGCAGGGCCGACAGCGCATTGTACCGGGCGAAGGAACGGGGTAAAGACGGATACTACATCTCCGCACAGTGACCGTCCCCCGGCGGCTGCTTTGCGCAAAGATATTTCCTGATTTCCTCCATCCAGCTTTGCACATCAATCGGTTTGGTCAGATACCCGTCCATTCCGGCCTTCCCTGCGGCTGCTATGTCCTCCGGGAACGCATTGGCGCTGATGGCCAGAATGGGTAATCCGGAATCCTCCCGGTCCATTTTGCGGATTCGGCGCGTGGCTTCATAGCCGTCCATATGCGGCATCTGGATATCCATCAGGATCAAATCAAACCGGCCTGTAAAAGAAGCGGCGAACTGCTCTACCCCCTCCCGTCCGTCCCTCGCACAGCATACACAGGCTCCCGTTTCCGCAAGGGTCAGACGGGCGATTTCCAGATTGATTTCGTTGTCTTCCACTACCAAGATAGTCTTTCCCGTAAAATCATCCCGGCGCACACAGTCTCCCTCCGCCGTTTCACAGCCTGCCGTCTCCAGCAGACAGGAAGCAAGCGCGGCGGGAAAAAGAGGCTTCTGAAGAAAGCTCCTGATTCCGGCGGCCTCCGCCCGGGAACGGATATCCTCCCACCCATATGCATACAGGATAAGGGGCGTTCCCCCCGCACCGGTGATTCCCTCCGTCTCTCCGGCCTCAAACACATCCCGATCCGCCAGCACGGCATCATAGCCTTCCCCTGCGGCAACGGCTTGTTCCAGCATCGCTGCGGCCAAAGGGGCGCCGGCGGCCAGATCAGCCCCCGCTCCCATGTCCTCCAGCATACGCACAAGTTCCTGCCCCTGTTTGACATCCCCATCCACCACCAACACACGGCAGGCGGGCAGAACCGGCTTTTCCGGGGCTTCCGGATCCGGTTCCAGGGAAAGGATCACGGTAAAAACAGTCCCTTTCCCTTCCTCGCTGTCCACATGGATTTCTCCCTCCATCTGATCAACAATCCGCTTGGTGATCGCCATCCCCAGGCCGCTTCCTTCGATTTTATCCACTTTACTGTCCTGCGCTCTTGTAAATGCGTCAAAAATATGTTTCAGGAACTCCGGCTTCATACCGATTCCATTATCGGAAAAAGTGAACGACAGCCTGGCGGTACCTTCCTTCTGCGGCGGCAGTTCCTCCGCCTCCACCATAATCCGGCCGCCATCCGGCGTGAATTTTGCCCCATTGGTCAGGATATTGACAAAAATCTGGCTTAACCGAAGGCTGTCACCCAGAAAATATTCATGCCTTAACTCATGGATATACACGTCAAACCGGTGGCACTTTTCCTGCATATAAGGATATACCAGCGTAACAGTATTAACCATCACTTCCGCCAGTGACATGGGCTTATGGTTCAGTGTAAGCCTTCCGCTTTCTATTTTAGACATATCCAGCACATCGCTGATCAGCCCCAGAAGATGTCTGCCCGATGAGATAATTTTGCGGCAGCAATCCCGGACGGCCGCCGGATCCCCGGCGTGGTTTTCCGCAATTCCCGCCATTCCGATAATGGCATTCATCGGGGTACGCATATCATGGCTCATATTGGCAAGGAAAGCAGATTTGGCCTTATTGGCCCTGCGTCTGCTTTCCAGGCGCAGGTACAAAATACAGATAGATGAAAGAAGGACGAGAAAAACAAGGAGGGCTGAGGCGCACAGGATAACCATATTCCGCGACAATACGGCCGTCCGTTCCGTAACCACATCCCGGGGGACCGTACTGACCACTGTCCAGTTATTCAGTCCCAGAGGACAATAATACGCGTATTTCTCCACTCCCAGCTCGGAATAGGAAACCATCCCTTCTATCTGCCTGTCGATATCGTCACGCAGCCCCTCCAGGGTAAAGCCATTCTCAAAGTCCACGTTCTGCATATATTGGTAAAAATTGCTGAAATTCATGCTTCTGGCATGAAGCACCGGAATGCCTTCTTTATCAATGATATAAGAATATCCCTCTCCCCCGAAGCTGTCCGCCTGAAGGTTCTTTCCCAGCTCCACAGTTCCCAGCATAGCCACAAGCACCTGCCCGGCGTCCGGCACAGGCACGGCAATCAGAATGCCTCCCACCGCCCTGTCCGTAAAAATCTGGCGTGTGATATCACTGATATATATCCGGTTATCCATCGCCGCCTGAAAATACGCTTCCCCGGAAATATCCTTCGGTTCCGGAAACGCCGGGGTAAAAAGGAGGCCGTCTTTCCCTGCAATCCCGATATATTCAAAATCCAGTTCCCCCGCCATTGCGTCCAGATAGGCCGTCTGCCTCTCCCTGTCCGGATACACCCCCACCGACGAAGCGATAATAAGCAGCTCCTTTTTCTGTTCTTCCACCATGCTGGTCATAAAGTTCACTATGTGTCCGGAAGCATCCGAAAGACGCGATTGGTTTTCTTCCAGCAGAGTGCTTTCAAACTGAATAATATACAGATACAGAAGTACGCCGAAAAGGAGAACCGAACTGATAAAAACAGCGGCGGCCCTGCACATCTCTTTTTGATTTTGAATGATCTTCTTCATACCGGCCAGCTCCTGTCCTCTCACTATTCATCCATAGCATCCGCCCGCTCCCGGCGCAGCCCGTCCATATCCGTCAGGCACTGCTGTGCCGTATAGTCCCCGTCCGCCTGCATATAATCCAGAATACAGGAGGCATCGGACTGGGAAAATCCCCGGATCCGCAGCCAGGCCACCGAGTCGTGGTATACCGCTTCTATCCATCCGGCATTTTCCGCATACTGCGGCGTGGAAATGCTGGCCTGCTGCCCCTTGAATACCGGGGCCGTATAAATTCCCTCAAAGGCCGCATTGTAATTATAGGGATCCGCCATAAAGGTAACCAGATCCAGCGCCGCGTCCACCTGCGCCCCATTCCGGTTCACCAGAAGCAGCGCCAGATTAGGCCCTTCAAAGGTGCCCTTTTCCGGCAGCCCCACAAATGCAGGCATCAGCCCGAACCGGGATGCGTCGCCTTCAAAATCCGTATAAAGCCAGGTATCCCAGCAAAGCATCATGGCATATTCCCCGCTGTCCATGGCGGAATTCATCCCGTTCCAGTCATTCTGCATATAGTCCCTGCCCAGATACCCTTTCTCGGCCATAGTCCGGTACCATTCCACAATAGCTTCCATCCGGGGCAGATCATGGTAGCCAATCCGGCCCCCGTTCAGCTCCTCCAGCACTTTTGCATCCTCCACCAGACAATCCAGAGGAAACTGGTAAAGCAGCATGGTAGCCTCCGCACAGGGCAGATACAAAGGGGTAACCTTATTTTCCAGAAGTATCCTGCATGCTTCCATAAACTCCTCCTGCGTCTGCGGAGGTTCAATGTTAAACTTTTCGAAGATATCTTTGTTGTAAATGGTCCCTGAAATAGAGGCCTCCCAATGGGGGAGCCCCATCACCTTGCCGTTATATATTGTCTGATTAATGGAGGTATCTGTAAGATCCTCCACCCAGGCCGCATCACTGAAATCGTAAAAGCTTTCTTCCGGTGCAAAAGCTTCCATATTGACGCCCCCGAAGCTGAGAAGAAGATCCGGCGCCCCCTCCCCGCTTTTCAGGGCCTGTGCGCCTTTTTCCTCCAGTTCCTCCGGCTCCATGGCTACGATCCGGATCCGGTTGCCTGTCAGCTCCTCATATCTTTGGAACGCCCGTTTCATGTAAATACGGTTCAAATCCGTCTCCCGCCCCCAAATCGTCAGCGTGCGGCCGGATACGGTTCCCCATTCATACTGCGGCCCGGCAGCGGCAGCGGCCGCCCCCGGGACACCGCCGTCCTTTTGGGAACAGCCGCCCAGCAGGACGGAACAGAAACATAACAAGAGGATCCCCGGAAACCTTATTTTATTCATATTCCCACTCCTTGGAACTGATATTTGTTATCATTATAACACTCGATTCCAACTTTATCATCCCAATACCATATTATTTTTCCCTGCTTCTTATCCTTAGTCACAGCAAACGTTAACACAGATAACCTTTACCGTCAGAAGGCATAAAGAAAGACTCTTACCGTCAGGATCCATTCTATCCATTCCTGCCGGAAAAAGCCTCTCCAATCTACTTTTTAATTCAAAAACCCATTTTATCAGCCGTTACCCGTCCGCTCCATACGCGCCCGGATACAGGTTTCCAGCATATCTGCCGTCTTATCTATTCCCAGCTTGCTGCTGTTGATAGAAAAATCATAATTCCTGGAATCTCCCCATTTCCCTTTACAATAATAATTATGGTAGGATTTCCTGTTCCAGTCCTCCCGCTTCATCATACGTCTGGCTTCCTCTTCCGATACGCCGTATACTGTCTTGATACGTTCCGCCTTTACCTGCGGATCCCCCAGTACAAATACCGTCACCAGCCCTTCGTTCCCCTTCAGAATGGTTTCCGAACAGCGCCCCACAACAACAAAGGATTCCCCGTCGTCCGCCTTCTTTTTCAGGTAATCGAACTGCATATTGGCAAGATTCTCCTGCATGGAATTGGAATACCCCCGGACTGTTCTGGAAAACAGCCTGTTCTTCGGCTTCTCATCATACTTTTTCAGTCCATCGTGGGAAATTTCCTTTTCTTCCGCAATATGCTCCAGCAGGTTATTGTCATACAGCGGAAGGCCAAACCTCCCGGCAAGCTCCTCAGCGATCACATGGCCGCCGCTGCCAAATTCACGTCCTACGGAAATAATCAACTGTTTTCCCATAACACTTCCCCCAAGCTTACGAAATGGGTAACCGTCCGGACAGGCCGGAACCGTCACCTGAATTTACTGCCTTCTCTATTATTTTAGCATGTACACACGCAATGGCAAGTGTTTTTGATATAAGTCTCCAGCACATCCACCGTGCCGTCAATCCCCAGCCGGCTGCTGTTGATGGAAAAATCGTAATTCCTGGAATCCCCCCATTTTCCCTTGCAGTAATAGTTATGGTATGTTTTCCGTTCCCAGTCTTCCCTCTCCATCATATGGACGGCTTCTTCCCGGGAAACACCGTACACCTGCATCACGCGCTCCGCTTTTTTCTCCCGGTCCCCCAGGATAAAAAAGGAGAGGAAGCCCGGATATTCCTTCAGCTTTGTTTCTGCACAGCGGCCCACTACCACAAAGGATTCTCCCGCTTTCGCTTTTTCCCTCAAATAATCAAACTGCATGTTGGCAAGATTCTCCTGCGGGGAGTTGGAATACCCTCGCACGGTACGGGAAAGAAGTTTGTTCTTCGGCTTCTCGTCAAACTTTTTCAGTTCCCCGTGGTCCATATTTTTCTCCTGTGCGATATTTTCCAGAAGGTTGCTGTCGTACAGAACAAGCCCGAACCTCTCCGCCAGTGCCTCTGCGATCACATGGCCGCCGCTGCCGAACTCACGGCCTACGGATATAATCAATTGTCTGTCCATATAAGCCCCTTTCAGTTAAAAATACCGGATATAAATACAAATCATCGATATCAGCACCACCATAATCGTTGCCGGAGCCGCATATTTGCAATATTTTCCCCAGCCGATCATATGCCCTTCCTTCGCTGCCACGGAAATACCCACAACATTGGCCGAAGCGCCGATAGGAGTGGCGCTGCCGCCGATATCGGTCCCCATGGCGAGTGTCCAGGCCAGCACGGAAAGATCCACGCCCTGTGCCGCCGCCAGGCTTTTGATAACCGGAACCATCGTGGCTGCAAAAGGGATATTGTCCACAAAAGCGCTGGCAATGGCAGAAATCCACAATACAATAGCAATCATCAGCATGGCGTTGCTGCCGCTTATCCTGGCAATGAAGCCCGCAATCAGCTCCAGGATGCCGGTCTGCTCCAATCCGCCGACCACGATGAACAGGCCGATAAAAAACAGAAGGGTTTTGTAATCCACTTTTTTCAGCAGGATCACCGCATCCCTGCCTGCCGTCACCAGGGAAACTACGCCGATAAACACCCCGATGGCGGCTACCGTCAGCCCTGTCTGGGCATGGGTGATCAAAAGTACCACCGCACAGGCAAATATAATACAGCTGATAATAAAATCCTTTTTATTTTCTATCGCGTCCCTGGGATTCGGATAAGACACCGTCCCCTTTCCCGCCGCATTCTGCTGCAGCTCCTTCCGGAAACAGAAATAGAAATAAAGGATGGTAAAAACCAACGCTATCAGCGCAATAATCCCCGTATTCCTGATAAAGTCGCCGAAGGAATATCCCAGCGACGTTCCCACGATAATGTTCGGCGGATCGCCGCACATCGTAGCCGAACCTCCCAGGTTGGCACAGAAAATCTCGGAAATAATCATGGGAACCGGGTTGAACTTCAGCAGCCGGGCCAGTTCCACGGTTGCCGCCGCCAAAAACAAAATTACCGTAATACTGTCAATAAACATGGCAAGAATACTGGACATCACCATAAAGGTGATGAAAAGCGGGATCGTCCTGTATTTCACCGCTTTTGCAATCCGCAGGCAGAGCCACCGGAAAAACCCGGCGCGCCCCATCCCTTCCACCATCAGCATCATTCCCGCAATAAACAGAATCGTGGCCCAGTTAATCCCGGAGGAGGACTCTGAAGCCTCCCCCGCCTGGTACCAGAAGCCCGCAGCAAAGAAATCCTTCAGCGCAAGCGTATTCCAGACCGCCGGCATACTGTGCATGCTTAACCCGAAAACCAGGACGATCATCAGAAGCCCGCATCCAAGGGAAACGAGATGACGCTCTATTTTCTCCGACACAATCAATCCGAACATTGCCACAAAAATAACAACAGCTACTATCTGTGCTACCGTCATGTCCTATCTTCCTCCTCATGTGTAATACTATAGATACAGCTAAACCGGGTCAGAAACAAGATTTCTGATACCCGGCTTGTTATTATAGTACAAATAGCACCGGATGGATATGGCAATATCTCACAACTTTTTCTACGGGCTGTCAGGCATTTTGGAAGGATACGGCTCCCTGCAGATGCGTACTTCCCCGGTTTTATTGCAAAAATGACGATTCCGTCAGATGTGCTAACGTTTCGCTAAGAATCGCAACACAAGCTTCCTATATACAAACAACGGATACCACGCTCCGCAGGTTATCCGTTGTACAGACCATCCTTACGGAAAAAAACTGCAGGGAAATCATTCCATACAGACATCGATTTCCCTGCAGCATTTCCGCAGAATATAGACCAGCGGCCTGAACAGAACCAGGCATAAAACCACATTTCCGATACAATGCGGAATATCATAAGCCAGACCGGATACCCAGTAGGCAAAAGCAGCCTGCGGTCCTCCTATGGCAAAATAGGGAAGCGCACAGAGCGCCCCGAAGGTTATTCCGTAGAAGCCTGCCAGTATGCTCCAGAACACCACGGACTTCTGCTTCCGGAAAAGCAGGTTGACCGCTGCCTGGATGCTCCATACATACAGGTAGTTAATCCACCAGATACCAAAACCGTATACCAGCCCTTCCGCCAGGACAAAAATATATATGATGAAAAAGACCTTTTTACGGAATACAATGGTATAAACCATAAGGAGCAGGGTTACCACCTCTATATTGGGCAGAAACCCCAGCGCAATCTGCCCGATCAGCAAAATGGCGCTCAACAGTGCCAGGAGCGCCATCTCCTTCGCCCTCAGGCGCAGCATCAGTAGCCCTCCTTCAACGTCAGCTCATAGCTGTCCCCGTCCGCTATGGGAGTCTGATCCGCGGAGGTATTCACGGTTTCCCCGCCCTTTGTAATACACCACCACTGCTGTCTGGAATCGTCCGCCTTTTCTCCGTCCGCAGCGGTGATAAACATCCCGTACTGCCCCTGGGTGCCCTCCACCAGCTTTTCAGCCTCCAGAACCTCTCCCAGATATTCCGCATCCGTAGTATACCGGAACTCCGTTTCGCTGCTGTCTGCGTGAACCACCGTAACCGTAATGTTTTTGCTGCCTTCATTCACAGAAGGCCGGAACTTCAGATACAGGGCCCCCGCTCCCACGCAAAGCAGAATTAACAGGATCGCCGCTATTATTGTTGCTTTTTTCCCCTTCATGCCACCGCTCCTTACTAAAATTCATTGTAAATTAATTACCGTTCCAAAAACGGTAATTCTTATTAATTAAACGCTGGATTTTTTCTTTTGTCAAGTCCCTGCGGCGGACAATCAACTGCTGTGCTTTTTATAGTTGTAACAATTCACACAGTACATGATCTCAGGTACAGTTCCGTTCCTTCTGAAGCCATTGCCTGGGACTGATACCGAATTTTCCACGGAATATTTTATGGAAATACGAGGCGGAATGATAACCGGTCCTCGCCGCCACTTCATCCAGCGACAGCTCCGGATTGTCTGCCATAAGCCTGCATGCTTTCTGCAGCCTTATATTGGTAAGATACTGCAAAAACGTACTGCCCGTTTCTTTTTTAAATATATAACTGAGATAGCTGGGATTGATGGAAATATACGCAGCAACCTGCTCCAATGCAATATCCTGGCCGGAATGCAAATCGATATATCCACAGGCCATGGCAATTTTAGAAGAATACTGCTCCTGTTCGGTCGGCGTAAAGGAATCGTACCAAAAATTCAACGTTTTCTCCATAAATAAGGAAAGCGTCTTTTTATCGTGAACGGTTTCCGCCTGCGCCCGGTAAAGTTGAAGTATCGTTTCCGGCTGCAGATAGATCCCGGCAATCATAATATAAGCCGCGAGTGCTTCGGTAAATACCAAAAGGAAATTAAACGGAGTATCCCGGCCGGGATCGTAGGCTGTATTGATATAATCTGAAATACCGTACTCAAACATCAGTACTTTAACTGCCGGCTGCAGCGTACGTTCGATAATTCTTTCGGCGATGCATTCTTTCATGGTTTGCGATACCGGAAGAAGGGACAGAACAAGATCACACAATGCGGTCTGGTACGGCAGGGTAATATTTCTGATTCCTGCTCCCTGGTTTTCTCCGTTAAAAAGACAAATACCACAGGCCATGCCTGAAAAAGTTTCCTCCAAAAGGGAACGCAGTTCTTCTTCACTAATTCTGACAGAATAATTAATAAGGAAAACACTCCAATTATTCTGGGAGAACATATAGCAGTTGTCAAAATAGGCAGCAATACGATAACGCAGCTTTTCCGCTTCCGACGAAAAAACACCTGCCGTACAAAGTGCAAAATAAGTGTCCGGAAACAGCCTCCTTATCTCATCATCTGTTAATTCCCATGGCTGGAACCGTTCACCTGAAAACAATAATAGTCTGATTTTCAAGAGTGTATGCTGCTGCTTTGTCTGTTTCTCTTCGCCAATCTCTTTCAGCCGGTGAATCAGACAAGCCTTATCAACCGGTTTCGTCAAATAATCCGCCACATGAAGCCTCAGCGCCCTTTTCAAATACTCCTGATCCTCATATCCGCTGACAATAATGAACTTACATTCCGGATTCCCCCTGTAAATCTGTTCCAGCATAGTCAGTCCGTCCACTTCCGGCATATTGATGTCTGCAATGATTACATCCGGCCGCCAGAAATCCATCTTTTCCATGGCATCCACCGCGTCCATGGCGGTCATAAGTTCAAGCGCAACCTCCTTCTGTTCCCCCAGCATAATCTCCAGCCCTTTCAGTACGATATATTCATCATCCACCAACAGTACTTTCAATCCCATTTTTTCCTCCCTCAAAAATTAATAAGATGCCTGTGAATGCGCACACTGCAGGTAGTGAGTACATTTTCTTCGCTTTCTATCGTAAAATAATAACCCTCACCATAAAAAAGTTTCAGCCGGTCGCTGATATTAAAGATACTGCGTCCATTATTTTCACTTTTCAGTGTATCCCGCTCCTTTAGATGCTCCAACAGATAATGAAGTTCATTAAGTCTTTGGGGGGATACTCCCGGACCGGTGTTGGAAACCGTAAAAGTAAGATCCTCTCCCTCCTTCTCCACCTTGATGACAATACGGATATATCTTCTGCACTTGCTCACGTTGTGTGAAAATACATTTTCCACCATGCTGAACAGCACAAATTTCGGGCAGCGCCATTTGTCATCCAGTCCGCAGAGCTGCCAATCCACGGAAAAACGGTTAACCAGCCTTTTTTCCTGGATGGAAACGTACTGCCGTGTCATATCAATTTCCCGGGAAACAGGAACCAAATATTCCCGGGAAAGGGAATAGCGCATAAGCATACCGAAGGAAAAAGCGATATCGGAAATAAGCTCCTGATGACTGGCTTCCGCGATCATGCGTATGCTTTCTAATGTGCCGTAAAAAAAATGAGGGTTAAGCTGGGCCTGCAGGGCTTCTATCTGGGCATTTTTCAGCTGCATTTCATTATTTAAAAGACTGGAGGACAACTCATTAATCCGCTGCGTCATTTTATTAAAGGAAAGAATCAGTTCTCCCGTCTCATCCTTTGACAGTTTTCCTGAATAGGGAGCCAGAGTATGGTTATTCTGCCTGTTCATATGCTCGGAAAGCCTGACTATATTTTTAAATGGCCTGAAGATTAAAAGAAACATAATAATACTGGCACAGAACAAAATAAAAATGGATACAAGAAAACTCAGCAGAAACGGCCTGTAGGAAAAAATATTACCTGCTTCCGGGGTTATTTTTATCACCTGAAACACACCATTGTTTAGAGCAAAGCTGCTTAAAATGCACCGGCTTTGTTTATCCGGAATAATCTGTACCGTGCTTTCCAGGCTGCCGGAACCAAGCTGCTCTTTATAATTTTCCAGGCACATCGCCGTCTGCGCCGATGAATTGCTTTCATACAGAAGCTTACCATTCAGGCAGACATATACAGATGCCTCCGGATTCGCCGCCGCATAAGAATCGAAAATGTTGTTATTATAGTCCAGCCGTGCAATACCCGGAAACACGGTCATGGGAGGATTTGGGAATCCAATATAGAAGGAAAATCCCATAGACTTCCCGTCATCTCCGACAGACCAGAACCCGTCTATCAGTTCCGGACGGGATTTGATTCCTGGAGCTAAAGCAGATATCGGCTCAAAGTACCTAAGAATTTCTGCCGCCTTCTGGTTTTCAGCATAAATGGTCAAATCCGCGAGATTGGGATCATACAGGAAAATGCTGCTGAGAAGCGAATATATCTGACTGTTATAAGCATATACAATTTCCTGTTCCGTAGTATAAAAGCCCCTGAGCAGCTTCTGCAGTTCATAATTGGATTTCAGCTGATTAAAATATATCTGTGCACTGTCCAGCTGGTTTTCCAGATAATTCTGTTCCGTAATAAGAGAATTCCTTTTTTCATTCAGAAATTCTTTTGTCCGCTGATCATTATGATAGTAATATATCACGCTGCTCAGAAACATAATGGGTATAAATATTGCCAGCATATAACAAATAAAAAAACGCGTTTGCAACCTGGTTATTTTAGAAAACATATCTTTTCCTCTGCGGTACTTTGGGGATGGGTATACCAAACCGCGTTCCTTTCCCATGTTTGTCCCTGCCGGGACATTGCTTTCTGTAATATCCGCCCCTTTTTTATTATCTCTGAATCGCCGGTAAAACACAAGACAGGCTGCGCAATTACAGTGTGCAAATTCTTTGGATTTGTCAACTTTTTTTAGCCGGTTCTTGTCCAAAAGAAACGCCTGTTTAACAAAATGGCCTGCATTCAAAAGAAATATATAAAAATGTCACTTATTTTAAATGATATCTCCCAGTATTTTTTCCGTCCAAAATATATATCATTTCGAGTGCACTTTCTGCAATGTTACAATACATTTGTAAAAAGACAATACATAAAAGGGGGATAACCAACAGCATGAAAAAAGGGGTTAGAAAATTCGGACGGCAAATCGAAATTCAGTTTTTTGCACTGGCCGGCGTACTATATCTCCTGCTTTTTTCTGTAATTCCTATGTTTGGCATAGTACTTGCCTTTAAGTCCTATAAAATAACATCAGGAATACAAGGAATATTCAGCAGTGAGTGGATAGGTCTAAAATATTTCAGGGAGTTCTTTACCGATTACCGGTTTGCAGAACTGCTGCGGAATACAATTGCTATCAGTACACTGAAAATGATATTCGCATTTCCAGTTCCCATCATTCTTGCCATACTGATATCCGAGTGTCATAACAAGCCATTTAAAAGACTGATCCAGACAGCAAGCTATCTGCCCAATTTCGTATCCTGGGTTCTTGTATATGGCATCAGCAGCGCCCTGCTTTCCCAGAACAGCGGTGTTATCAACCAGCTTCTGGTGAAATTGGGAATTGTATCACAGGGAATTCCTTTCCTTACGGATCCGGACTACTTTTGGGGTACTACGGTCGTTCTTTCCATATGGAAAAGCTCCGGCTGGTGGGCAATCATATTTCTGGCTGCTATATCAGGAATAGACAGTACCTTGTATGAAGCCGCCGGTATTGATGGCGCAGGAAGGCTGAAAAGGATCTGGCATATCACGCTGCCGGGTATTAAGGGTTCTATTGTTACAGTCCTTATCCTGTCAATAGGCAGCTTTCTGGGAGGCGGCATGGTAGGTTCTAATTTCGAACAGTCTTTCCTTATGGGAAATACGGTAAATAACGCCACCTCGGAAATCATTCAGACCTATGCATTTAAAATGGGAATGGCCCAGGGCCGTTTTTCTTACGCTACTGCTGTTGATCTGATCCAGTCGGTTCTGTCCATATTTTTAGTGATTATCAGTAACCAGGCAGCAAAAAAAGTATCCGGCGAAGGGCTCTTTTAAGGAGGATTGTTATGAAAGCGAAAATAAATGAAGATAGGGCGGTTGACATCATCGTCTACATACTGCTGTCCCTGATAGGGCTCATTACCTTATACCCTTTTTACTATACGATTCTGTGTTCCTTTAACGATGGACTGGATCTTATGAAAGGCGGCATTTATTTCTGGCCGCGTAAATTCACACTGTCCAACTACGAGCTGTTTATCGGTGACGCGGACTGGAGGCATGCTTTTCTTATCTCAGTGTCAAGAACCCTGGCCGGGACTATATTATGTACAGGCTTTACAAGCATGTTCAGTTATGCTTTGTCAAGAAACAATCTGATGTTTAAAAAAGCATATCGTTTCCTGGTTGTATTTACTATGTATTTCTCTGGCGGACTAATTCCCTATTATGTTCTTCTCCGGGGATTAGGGCTTCTGAATACCTTCTGGGTATACGTAATTCCGGGCATGGTAAACGGCTTTTTTGTAATGACGGGCATCAATTTTTTTAGTGCCATCCCTGAATCGATGATTGAAGCGGCTAAAATAGATGGTGCCAGGGAAATTCAGGTTTTATCCAAAGTGGTACTCCCTGTATCCAAACCTTTCCTTGCCACCCTGTCCCTTTTTGCTGCTGTAGGCCAATGGAACAGCTGGCTGGATTCCGCTTATTATGTGAGGGATATCAACCTGCATACCCTCTCCTACAAGATGATGACCACCATTAACCAAACGCTCGCAACCGCTGCCAATGCAGACGCAGCCGGACAGATCTCACAGGCAAACACGGCCACATCATTTACTGTACAGGCCACTGCCATGGCCGTATCCATGATTCCCATTATGTGTGTATATCCGTTTCTTCAAAAGTATTTTGTGCAGGGCATGATGATCGGTGCCGTAAAAGAATAAGGTTTTGAAAGGCAGTCCGACCAGAAAGCTTTGCCAGCTTGTCCGGTCTGTAACATAAGAATATAATATAGCAGGAGGAATGAATTATGAAGTGGAAAAAAGTAACAGCGGTTCTGTTATCAATGGTAATTGCCGTAACAACGGCAGCATGTGGAAGTACGCGGGAAACCTCTCCCGAAGACAGCAATACTGCTGCACAGGGGACGGAAACCGCACAGACGGAAAACGGACAGGTTCCGACTCTGACTCTGTTTGTGGATGAGACCTGGTGGCCCTATGAGAAATGGGAAGGCGCGGTCCCTGAGGAATTAGAGAAACGGCTGGGTGTCAACATCGAAGTAACCAGAGCCGCCGACGAAAACCAACTGTCCCTTATGGTAGCTTCCGGCGATATGCCTGACATTATCTGTTCTTACCGATATCAATATCTTGCGGACTCCCAGGTGTGTTATCCTTTGGACGAACTGCATGAAACCTATCCGGAAATCGAGTTTAATGTAGATTCGATATACCAATTCGTAAACCAGGCTGCGGATGGTCATTATTATACGATTGGCTGTGGTTTTTCTCCGGAATATGAGTACGATAAATATGATAAAATACTGTCTGAAGGTCCGGGTTTTATGTATCGGAGCGATATTGCCGAAGAATTGGGACTTGAATTCCGGACACTGGAAGATTTGGACTCCGCTTTTGATAAAGTAGCAAAGGCCTACCCCGATATGACTGTGTGCTCTTTCAACAGCGCCCATAAATTCAACTGGCTGATGCAGCAGCTCGGACTCAAGGGAAACGGTTATTATGAAGCCCCGGACGGCACACTGAAATGGTGGCTCCGTCAGGATGGTCTGCTTGATTATTACAAAAAAATCAATGAATGGTACCGCCTGGGTTATCTGACAGCGGAAAACTTCGCTTACCAGTCCGAAGATGAAACCAAGGAGATCTGTGTGGGCGGCAACGTATTCGCCAACTTCGGCTATGATAACCATGCGGATAATTACAATGCTGCAATTACCGCAAATAAAGATAACTTCCGCTTCACGCTCGTAACGAATGAATTAAGTGATTCCTGTGCTTCCTATGATACCAACTGCGGGGGGCGCGGCCTGTATATCACACGTTCCTGTAAGGACGTGGAAGCCGCTTATAAACTGCTCGCCTATGCTTACGGCGAAGAAGGCATGAAGCTTCTGATGTGGGGAATTGAAGGGGATGATTATTCCCTGGATGCCGACGGCTATCCCACCTTTACTTATGACTTCCAGGGTGATAATTCCGTGCTCCAGCCCAGAGGCCTGAAATACTGGGGCTGGCTGGTCCACAACGCCATTGTTACCAGCATTGCGGAAGCCAACTCGGATTCCCAGACCGCAGTGGACAGACAAAATCTGACAGAATATGTGAATAGAAATCCTGTTATCGGTATGATCCGGTTTGCAACCGATTCGGACGAAGCCAATATTAATGCGAAACTGGATGAAATGGTAAAAAACCAGAATACAAACATTTTCATGGCGGAATCCGAAGAAGCCTGTGAAGAAGCGTTTCACGCCATGATCCAGCAGGCCGAACAGATCGGGATGAAAACACTTGAGGATTACGGGAATGCCAGCTACCCGGAACTGAAGGCACAGTACGATGAACTGATAGCAGAGACCAGGTAAGATCCAATCGATAAGGGCAGGTTAACAGGAGATATCTGTTTACCTGCTCTTCCTCTGCCGCCCTCAGCACAAGGAAACCTCCCATTTCTCAAATCCCGGTACCGCTTCCTTCAGTCTCCTAAGCCCATCCGCCAGCCTTTCCCTTGGGCAGGCAAGATTCATCCGCAGGAACCGTTCCCCATTTCCTCCGTACGCTGCGCCATCCGATAAATACAATCCGGTATTCTGTCTGGTATAGCGGCACAGCTGTGTGGCACTTCCCACGGTTCCTTTGCAATCCAGCCAAAGAAGGTAGGTGGCCTCCGACGGTACGGCAGTTATGCCCGGCACTTCCTTTTCCAGAAATTCCACGGCGAATTTCTTGTTTTCATACAGGTATACCCGCAGGGCATCCAGCCATTCTGCTCCCTTTGTATATGCGGCTATGGCGGCGCAGACAGCAAAGCTGTTGGGTTCTGCCGCCTCATCGGTATTCAGTGCCCGTTCCATTTTATGGCGCAGGTTCTCATCCGGCACGATGACCGCCGCAGACTGCAGACCCGCCAGGTTAAAGGATTTAGAGGGGGAAATACAGGTAATGCTGTTCGCTGCGCATTCTTTTGAAACGGATGCGAAGGGGACATACGCATATCCGGGATCCGTCAAATCGCAATGGATTTCATCCGCCAGCACAAGGACATGGTATTTTACACATAATGCACCGATTCTTTCCAGAGTCTGTAAATCCCACCGTTTCCCTGCCGGATTATGGGGATTGCAGAGTATCATCATGGTCGTCTGCGGATCGGACAGCTTCTTTTCCAAGTCCGTAAAATCCACCCTGTATTCTGAACCGTCATAATGCAGCCTGTTTTCCGCTACATGACGGCCGTTGTTACGGATAGAGTGGAAAAAAACAGGATAGGCCGGCGTCTGTACCAGCACTTTTTCACCCACTGTCGTAAATTTCCTGACCGCACTGGATACTGCGGGAATAACGCCGCCTGCAAAAACCAGCCATTCCTTTTTTATAACAAAACCGTACCGGTCCGCCCACCAGGACTGTATGGACCGGTACCATTCCCCGGGCACCGTTTCATAACCGAATATCCCGTTTGCAGCGCGGTTTTCTATCGCTTCCCGGATCGCCGGCGCCGTTTCGAAATCCATATCGGCCACCCACATGGGAAGCTCTTTTTCCCCTACCTCCCATTTCAGGGAGTTCGTTCCCCGGCGCTCTGTCATTCTGTCGAAATCATATGTCATTTTTATCCTCCTTTTCTTCTTTTTTTATTTCATAAATCAGATAATCCAGACAATCCAGACGTTTCTGGTTTTCATGGACAACATCCAGAAGGCGGCACCGCTGTCCGGCAAGGAGACGTTTTTGCTTATCCCGGTTTCCTTCCTTCCGGGCTTCCAGAAACTGCCGGATCAATTCTTCCGTACAGCCGGCATCCTCAAGGTTCTGCACCAGCAGCCGGGTCAGAATCTGCCGGCCTTTTTCCTTCTCTTCCATACTCAGCCTGCCTTTTCCGCCCGGGCAATCCCCTGCAGGATTTGCGTGTCCTCCCGTTTCATGTCCGGATTATCAAAAATCAGTTCACCGATTTCCCGCGCTGTTATCCTGCCGGAGCAGGGATTTTTCACACTTTCGATCCTTCCGTCGATTTCCGCATCCACAGTGGAATATTCAAAGGCAAGATCCGTATTGAGAAGGCGGCAGTTCTTCATGACCACGTTATCCATGTAGCACATTCCCTGCTCACTTTCTACCGTACAGTTCACCAACGTCACATTTTTTGAATTCCATCCCAGGTACTGGCCTGCGATAAAGGAATCGTACACCGTAACGTTTTCACAATTCCAGAAAGCGTCTTTGGTGAGCATTCTCGCATTGCGTATTGTCAGGTTCTTCACCCCGTCAAAAGCATAATTGCCCGTCAGGATAAATCCGTCGATATCCATATCCATGCTGTTCATGGCAAAATAATCCCCCGCCGCCGTAACCTCCTTCATGACCACATCCCGGCAGTTCCACAGGGTTTCGGCCGCATTTGTCATAGTAACTTTTTCCAGCCTTATATCCCGGCAGCGGCGGAAGGTTTTAGGCGCCTGTATGGTTATGTTTTTCATACGGATCCGGTCGGTATACCAGATTCCCGCCCTGGCTGTTTCAAAGAGGGTACTGTCTTCTACCTTCACGCTGCTGCAGTACCAAAGGGGATATTTCCATTGGAAAAGGCTGTTGTCAATATCCAGATCCCGGCTTTCCTTCAGCGGCGATTCCCCATCCGCAAAGGTACAATAGGAAAGCTGAAGCCCCTTGCTCTGGAACAAAGCTCTTTCTCCTGTAAATTTTTGTTCTTTTATTTTTTTCATAGCAGTTACCTCCATTTTATGCTGCCGCATCGGTTGTTAGAGTTCAGATAGAACCGGACTGTTACTATCCGTTCCTGTCTATTCTCATTTCTTACCTTTATTATATTTCCCGGTGTTTTTAATAGCAAATAGTTATATAGAATATTTACCCATAGTTGACAGGAATAGTTGTATGAAAGTATAATAAAACTACAGGCATTACCGCGTCGCGGGAAAGGAAAAGGGGGACGGCAGAATGGAACTACGGGTATTACGATATTTTTTGGCGGTTGCACGGGAAGAAAGCATAACGGCAGCGGCAGATTCCCTGCATGTCACGCAGCCTACGCTTTCCAAACAGCTGAAGGAACTGGAGGATGAGCTGGGAAAACAGCTTTTCATCCGCGGAAACCGGAAAATAACGCTTACGGAGGAAGGGCTGTTTCTGCGAAAAAGGGCACAGGAAATCGTGGATTTGACGGATAAAACGGAAAATGATTTTCTGAAACCGGATGAACTTGTCAGCGGCGATGTCTATATCGGCGGCGGGGAAACCGATGCCATGCGTCTCATCGCCCGGACAGCCAAAGGGCTGCGGGAGGATTACCCCCATATTCATTACTACCTTTACAGCGGTAATGCGGATGATGTATCGGAACGTCTGGACAAAGGGCTATTGGACTTCGGCATTCTGATTGAACCCGCAGACATTAAAAAATATGATTATCTGAGACTGCCCGCCTCCGATACCTGGGGGCTGCTGATGCAAAAGGACAGTCCCCTGGCTTCCCATGAATTCATAAGTCCCGGGGATCTGATGGATATTCCTCTCCTGTGTTCCCGCCAGACTTCGGTGCATAATGAGTTTTCCGGATGGATGGGCAAAAGCTTTGAAACGTTGAATATCGTAGCGAATTATAACCTGATCTACAACGCCTCCCTCATGGTGGAGGAAGGCGTGGGATATGCATTAACTCTGGATAAGCTGGTTAACACCAGCGGAAACAGCAATCTGGTATTCCGTCCGCTGAAGCCTGCCCTGAAAGCAGGCCTGAATATTGTGTGGAAAAAATACCAGGTATTTTCCAAAGCGGCCAGGATTTTCCTGAGCCGGCTTCAGGAAGAAATGAATATTGTACAGGACGGGAACTAGTACTCCAGGCGGGAAGCGAAATCCGCCATCGCCTCGGGTATCTTAATCTGCTGGGGACATACCGCTTCACAGCTTCTGCAGCCAATGCAGGCAGCCGGATGCTTGTCCTCCGGCACCGCCATCAGAGCCATAGGTGCAATAAAACCGCCGCCGGTAAAGCTATGTTCGTTGTACAGTTCAACCAAAGCGGGGATATCCAGCTGCTTCGGGCAATGGCTCACACAATAATGGCAGCCGGTACAGGGCAGCGCGATCTTGCTCACCATCTCTCCGGCAATACCCAGCAGGGCGTCCCACTCTTCTTCGTTCAAAGGCTTATCCTCCCCAAAGGTAGCGATATTTTCCTTCATCTGTTCAAAATCGGACATACCCGAAAGTACGACAGCCACACCAGGTACGGACTGCAGAAAACGGAAAGCCCATGCAGCAGGGTTCTCCCCGCGCAGCTGTCTGAGTTTCTCTTCCTGCTCCTCCGAGAGGCTGGCAAGCCTTCCGCCGCGCAGAGGCTCCATTACCCATATCGGAATATGACGGCTGTTCAGCAGTTCTGCCTTCCCCCTTGCATCCTGGAATTCCCAGTCCAGATAATTCAGCTGGATCTGACAGAATTCCATATATTTCCCGCAGCTGTCCAGAAACCGCTCCATGATCCTGCGGCTTCCGTGGGCGGAAAAGCCCAAATGGCGGATACGTCCGTTTTCCTTCTGCTTACGCAGATAATCCAGAATACCATATCTTTCGTCCAGATAAGCATCCACGTTCATTTCACAGACATTATGGAACAAATAAAAATCAAAATAATCCACACCGCACTTTTCCAGCTGTTTTTCGAAAATCTGCTCTACCTTATCCATATTAGAGAGATCATAACCGGGAAATTTGGTGGCCAGGAAGTAGCTTTCACGGGGATAGGCCGCCAAGGCTTTTCCCATAACGGTTTCCGAATTTCCGTCATGATACCCCCAGGCCGTATCATAATAAGTAATGCCGTGCTCCATGGCATAGGCCACCATCTGTGCCGTTGCGGCTTCGTCGATCTGCGCATCCTTTCCGTCCACCACCGGAAGCCTCATGGCTCCCATGCCGAGGGCGGAAAGCTGTAAATCCTGAAACGTTTTTGTGATCATCTTCTTTTCACTCCTTTTGCATACTTACCTGTATTTCCAGGTTTTTTTCCCGGAAACCGGATTCTGCTGTTACTGCTATCATTATAGGAGTATTTTCATCTGCCAGCAAATAGTTATATTGCATGAAGCTCCATAGACAAAAGGAATGAGAGGCTGAAAAAAAGCCAGAGGTAATCCGCAGTCATGTATAACCGCGTCTGCCCCCGGCCCTTCCGCCAAAGCACACTTCTGTTATAACCGGATAGAAACAAAGGTACCGTCTCCGGCTTCCACATGTACTATCTCAAGACCTTTGTATTCTTTTAATACCATACGGCATTCCCGCACCAGCGACTGAAGAAGCTCTTTGGTAATCACCTCCCCATAGGGAGCCGGAACCGATTTTCTCAAATCCTCCACGACGGCTTCCGGCAGGAATCGGACTGCTGCATCTGCCAGAGCCAACGGAACAGGCAGCCGCATATTCACATCCTTGGAACGGATAATAATGCGCATCAGCTCCTCCTCCCGCCACTATCCGATATAAATTCTGACCGTCGTGCCGTCAGAACTGTTCACTTCCACTATATTTCCCAGGGTTTCATTATCAATGCATTCAAGAACCGAGGCCGTCAGCGCTTCCAGATCGACCCCTTCCAGCTCTTCGCTTTTAATAGGAAGCTTTCCCGTTACCTTAAGCATCTGCCGTATGATTTTTACCGGAAGCTGGATATTTACCTTATCCCCGGCCGGACTGTCCACAATCACACGCAGCATTTTATTTTCATAGGGAATATTGCCGTTAACAATTGCCGTCTGTTCATATGCATCTTGTTCATAATCAGCCGTTTCCCCTTCCGGTACGGTGCCTTCCAGTGCTTTTAACAATTCCACAGCCTGTTCTGCGGAAAGCTTCCCTTCTTCTACCATTTTTAATATTCTTAGTTTTTCATCCATATCCTTTTCCTCATTTCCGCGCTGTCATCACCGTTCCTTCCGGCCAGCGCTTATTGATTAGCCGGGTCCGCCGGACATCCGATCCGTGTCCGCCCATTACGGCCCTGATTACTTTTCCTTCATCTGCTCCAACGCTTCCTCAGGGGTGATTTCCCCGTTTTCCAGAGCGCTTAGAATTTCCTTTTTGCGCGAAGAAGAGGGGGCGGGGGCGGCTGTTTTTGGCTTTCCATCCAGTTTTCCTATGATATCATCCAGCCTGGAGCGCACTGTCGGATAGGAAATCTTAAGTTCCTTTTCCACTTCCTTTATGTTTCCCCGGCATTTCAAAAAGGTTTCCGCAAAAAAGAGGTCCTCGGTACTGAGATAATCAAATTTGCTGAGGCAGAAATCATTTTCAATGACCGTATCGCAGTTTTCACATTGGAGCTTGACAACTTTCAGTTTTTTCCCGCATACGGGGCAGCTGCTTATAACCTGGTACATTCTGTCACCTTCTTTCCTTTCCGCTGCTTTCTGTTTTTTGTTATGTGTTTAATATATGCCCTAATATTAATAATGTCAATATTTAAATTAAAATAATTAATATCTATATTTATTTTTTTAATTACTGTTATAAATATTTAAATGTATGATTCTTTTTTAGGAGCGGCTTTGTCATGTGTATCAAAATACGTTGTGCAGTTATGCGTTACCGTAACAGTTCAGACGGCCCTTTGTGTCCTGCGGCATCCCCCCCCCCTGCATTTCCCTGGG
>URMK01000048.1 GCA_900548905.1 uncultured Lachnospiraceae bacterium
GAGACAAATGTGTAATCTGAGTGAAGCGATTGAGGAGAAGGGCCTGGAACGAGGACTGGAACAAGGACTGGAACAAGGAATACTTCTTACTAAAAAAGTGATGAAGCTGTCGGCAGGGGGAATGGAGGAAGAAGAAATAGCCCGGGTCTGCCTGATTACAGCGGAAAAGGTACATGAAATATTGGTGGATTGAGGTAACAGTTCAGGCCTGCCTGAACTGTTACGGACTGAGAACTATACCCCGGAACAGACAACGGCTTCGTGATTTTTTCACGAAGCCGTACCCTTTTCAGAATGGAGCCGCATTAAAATTTCTCAGGAAGCAAAGTTTTTCAATGGCTGTAATGGATTTCCACCAATTTTCACTGACGGCAAATTCTCTGCCATACTGTTCCATGTGATCAAACCAGGTCCACGGAATCCCCCAGACTCCATTTTCCGGCAGGGTTTCCAGAAGGTACCGGATCTCTTTTTCCACAATCTCCTTATTGGCCGGGTAAAAAGGGCTTTGGGGGCTGCGGATATAGTTGGAAGGGAGGACGCCGTAGTACTGCCATTTGGAAACATCCCGCTCAATGGAGGCGTTAACCAGGTTATTGACGGCCGAATACAGAGCCGGCATGTCGTATTCTCCCAGGCTGAGGGACGGCGCGGCATGGATAAGACCGAGGTAGCCGCCTATCCCCATATCACCGAACTCCCGGATTGTCAGCAGCTTGTCCAGCGCATTTTTGGCGAGCGTTTCCGCTTTCTTATAAAGGGAAGAGCTTTTTTCCATATTTTGCAGCACAAAGACGCAAAGGCCGCAGGTGGGGCCGATGCTTTCTGTTTTGTTGGTTTCTTCCCTGTAAGTCCACCAGGGAGCCCGGGGGTAATCGTCATTGCCCGGCACGCTGAAGCGCCAGCCGTAATCCGTCAGATCCTTTTCACTGTATAAATATTTGAAAATCCCCTGATATAGGGGGTGTGAAGTATCTGTCATCCCGATTTCCCGCAGCAGGTTGATCGCATAAAGCGTCGTATAAGGCGTGGAAGCGGGATTCCAGTTATCCGGCTCCAGTGCATTCCCAAAACCGCCGTCCTCATTCTGGTAATAAGAAAGCGCAGAAACAACATCTTCCTTCCGCCCTTTTTCAAAATAGAATTTCCATACGTTTAAATCAATTTCTCTGGCATTCCGGTATACCCATGCTTTTATTCCTGCAAATTGTTTTTCTGTCAGCATAATGAATCCTCCCAGGTTTTTATGGAGCAAAATGCAATTTCATTAGAAATTTGCCCTCAGGCGGGCAGAAGCTTTTCCTCCTCGTTTCCTGAATCTTCCGGGATAAAATCTCCGGAACGGCTTCAGGTACAGAAGGATAATAATATATCCCCGGCTATTTGTATTGTATATTTGCGACAGGATTTCCCTCCATTTTCCGTGCATAGGCCTTTGCCTCTTTGGGAAGAAGCGTATGGTATTTTTTAAATTCATGCAGAAGATGGGACTGGTCCGTATAGCCGTATTTGTATACTGCATTTGCCGCGTTAAAGGATTCCTCCCGCAGGATATCCTGCCACAGATACTGGTATCGGATCAAAGAAGAGAGCTGTTTGGGGGAGACACCCGTATATTCCCGGAACAGCCGTTCCAGCTGCCGTTTGCTGAGGAATACCTCATCTGCCAGAGCCGCTGTGCGAAGATTCCCTTTGTGGGAAAGAAGGACAGCTACGGCGGTTTCCAGGGCAGGCTTCTGCCGTCTGGTCTCCAGGCGGCAAAGAAGGATTTTTTCCGCTTCTTTTACCCGGCTTGGGAAAGCGGTTATCTCATACAGCAACGGTTCCAGGCAGGTTTTTATTGCTTTAAAATGCTGTTCTGCATCGAAGACATTGTTTTGCACCCCATCCATGGAATCCTGGGAAAACAGGGCGGCGGTCCATGCATAAAAACGGATGCCGAAGACGGAGCGGCGGTCCGTCCCTTTCATACCTCCTGCTGTGAGGAAAGCTTTGTTATTAATTCCCACAAACCGGTTTCCTATCCGGTTCCGGGTGTGATTTATTTCGAAAATAATATCCATGCAGGTATCCGGTATAATCAGCTCCCCTTCTGTCCCGGCGCCGTCCGCCGGCCCTTCACTGCTCCAGAAGCATTTGATATAAGGCTTCAAGGCGTCGCAGGGAGGGATTTCCGTATAAGTGCCGTCATTCCGAAGCGGCGCGGCGGTGATAGGGCGGTAAAGCCGATAATAACTATTCATTCTGTTTTCCCCCGGTTCATCCGGATAAATTCCCTGGGAGAGCAGCCATACTGCTTCCGGAACACCCGGTAAAAATAGCTCAGGTTATGAATCCCGCATTCCTGGCAGATATCAATGACCTCCAGTCTGTTTTCCAGAAGCAGCCCCGCCGCATAATCCATCCGTCTCATGTTGATGAACTCTGTGGGAGACATATGCAGGAATCTGCGGAAGGAGCGGTTCAGATATTCCTGGGAAAGACTGGCGAGAGACAGCAGCCGCGGAAGGCCTTCAATATAATTTTCCGGCTCCTCCATTTTCCGGATAAGCTCCGACAGCCAGGAGGGAAACGGAGCCGTTTCCCGCAGGGACGGGCCCGGGCAGAACTGGTAAAGGAAAAAGGGCAGTACCGAGGTCAGGTACAGCCTTCTTCCGGCACCCGGCTCCAGCCTTCCTACCTGAAGCATTTTATCCCGGATATCGGAAAGCAAAGGCTCCCCCAGTTCCGTATGGAGGCTTAAGGGGGATCCGGTAAAGAAAGACTGGGGACAGCCCAGAAGCCCGCAGACTTTATCAAAAATGGAGGGCAGGAAGGAAACATTGATTAATTCCAGATCATACTGGTTCAAAAAATCATATCCATGCCTGTCCGACGGGCGCACAAATACAAAGGAACCCTCCGAAAGCAGGATAGATGCTTCATTAATCCGGTGGATTCCTTTTCCCTTGCTGATAAGAAAAAATTCATAAAAGGTATGGGTATGGAACGGATAAGTTTCCCGTACGCTGAATTGATGTTGAAAGCCACAGTCCTCTCCCTTCAGGGTGAGAAGCGGAACCGGTGCAGCGGCGTCCTCAGCCGGGGGAACCTGCTCATAATTCTTCAAAACCAATCTCCTTTTTTAACAGAAACGTCCTTACGGCCTTATCCCAGAGAACATCCACGGTTTTGTCGGGAAGAAAGGTATGGAAAGCCGTTCCCGTTATCAGGGTCAGACCACCCCCGTCATACTTGCAGGTGAGCACCAGCGCTTTTATCTGATCCGGGGAAACAGGCGTCTCTCCCGGTTTTAAAATGCCCGGCACATACCGGGGCATCAGATGAAATATAAATTTAAAACCCGCGGGCGTTTTCTTCCCCTTTATCAAATCAAAGCACAGATGCCGCATGGTTTTCCACGCCGAAAAATCATCCGGATGATTTTCCGTGTTTTCCCATTCCTCATTGCTGAAAAACTCCCGGTTAATACGGCCGTCAATATGGAAGGTATTAAAGGTGGTAATAACCGCCTCTTCCAATAGGAAGGAATCAAAACACTCCGTCCCAAGGAGTTTTCCCATAAAACTCTTTACTTCTTTTATCTGTAATGCAATCATGTTTCTTCTCCATTACTAATTAAAAGGTTACTATCCCACACAAGCGGGATCCGTTCCAGCCCATTCCGGCAGGCGGCCAAAGCCCTAGTATGTCCGTCTGTAAAGATAATCCTTCCGTCCAGCCGTTTCACGGGAACCGGTTCAAAGTTTGATAGATCATCAGGGCGAAACCAATGTTCCACCTGGGCCAGTTTCTCCATGGATACATAAAATTGTGACGGCTGTATGTCGGAAAGCTTTATATCAGATAGTTCCATTCCAAACCTCCTCAGTCAAATGCAGCAGTATGCCGGCTGCGCGCATGATAGGAACAGCAGCTGATCTTTCTTATTTTAACACAGCAGAATACGATCCGCTATTCTTTCTTCATTGATGGTAATATTTTAACAAAGTACTTGTAAGCTGATAAAAACTGAATAACTTTCGGAAATTCTCTTTACAATATATACAGGCGGGTGTTATTATAAGTGGTAATGAAAACTACTTGTGATTGTAGTGAATAATCGGAGGAACGAATGAGTTATAAGATTGTTGTGGATAGCTGTTGTGAATTACCTGAAGAATTAAAAGGAGATCCCCGCTTTGAGATTGTCCCTCTGGGAATCGAAGTGGGAGATTGGCATATCCAGGATGATTCCGGCTTTAACCAGGCGGAATTTCTGAAAAAGGTGGCAGAATGCCCGGAATGTCCCCGTTCTTCCTGTCCGTCTCCCGATAGATACAGACAGAGCTTTGATTGCGATGCGGAACACGTTTATGTGGTTACACTGTCCGCAAATCTGAGCGGCAGCCATAACAGCGCCATGCTTGGAAAGAATTTATATGAAGAAAAGCACAACGGCAAGAAAATCCATGTGGTGGATTCCAAATCTGCATCCTGCGGAGAAGCGCAGATTGCCCTGAAGGCTATGGAACTGGAAGAACAGGGGCTGTCCTTTGAAGAAATCGTGAAAAAGCTGGAAGCTTTCAGGGATGAAATGAACACGTACTTTGTTTTAAATAATCTGGAAACCCTGCGCAAAAACGGCCGGCTTACAGGCGTGAAGGCGCTGGTTGCATCCACCCTGAATATCAAGCCGGTCATGGGAGCGACGGAGGAAGGGACCATCGTCCAGCTGGGACAGGCTATCGGCCTGAAGAAAGCCCTGCAGAAGCTGGCGGATACCGTTGTCCAGGGAACCAAAAACCCTCAGAAAAAATGTCTCATGATCACCCACTGTAACAATCCGGCCAAGGCGGAAAGCGTTCGGCAGATGATATTGGAAAAAGTCAAATTCGCCGATTCCAGAATCCTGGATACAGCAGGGATCAGCAGCATGTACGCCAATGACGGCGGAATCATCATAGCGGTGTAACAGATTAGTTATAAGAAGGCCATCCGCGGACACAATTATCCGCAGGATGGCCTTTTTCTTTAAAAATCCTGTCTGACCTCTGTCACCATAGTGCGCAGCGCTTTTCTGCTGGAGGGCGAAATCTTGATTTTGTGCCCGTCTGTCATGGAAAGCTGGAAAAGGGAGACCTTGTCCGCATATTTCAGGTTTATCACCGCACTGCAGCCAATCATGGCGAGAAGTCCGGATTCACTCACACGGATATATCCGATATCAAGCTTGGTGGTGCCTCTTGCGGAATAATCGATGTCAAAGCCGAGGGTGGCGCAGAAGTTCAGCATGGTAGCCACACATTCCCTGTTATCCCCGTTTGCCAGATGGATGCGGACAAAACGGTCATCGGGATACGCGTACATAATATCTTCTTCCGTCAGATAAAAGGCTTCCGTATCCGTGCGGAATTCCAGCCGTTTTTCCTGGCTGTTTTTAATAGTAAGAAGCATTTCCACCATTTCGGTAAGCTGATCGGCCTGGATGGGCTTATCCAGGAAATAACAGTTTTCCGGCAGAGCCGGATCTTCCCTGTAATTGATTTTGGAACAGCAGAAGATGATCGGAAGCTTATTTCCTGCTTTCCGCAGCTCCCCTGCTATTTCCACCGCATTGCAGCCGTCTTCCACCATGTCCATGAACAACCCGTCATAGATCATAGGAGTGGACAGAACGGCATTCCTGTTGCCGAAGGAGTCCACATACAGGACTCCGGTCGTGGTAAGCCTTCGATCCGATTCCCGCCCCAGAAGACGCTCCGTCTGTTTTCTGTCGGCAATATTGTCGTCACATACCGCTAGATGCATAATGCTTCCTCCTGTTATTTCTGTGTAGATAAATACCGATATGGAAAAGCCCGTCTGAACACTGCTTCAGACGGGCCGGATTCTTTTGCTACATAAGTGTGAACTGTACAGGTGCCGCTAACAAAAGATAGAGAATCGCCGCCAGCTGAACGAGCAGTATGGCAGGCATGCCGAAAACAAAGCTTTTGTGCTTGGTTTTATGGCGGAAGGTATACATACCTGCAATACAGCCTATGCTGCCGCCTATCAGAGCGATCAGAAAAAGATTGGCTTCCGGTATGCGGAAAGCGCCTCTTTTGGCCTTTCGCTTGTCAATACCCATTTCGGCAAAACCCACTATATTCACTATTATAACATAAAGAAAAAGAATTAAAATAACATTCATAAAAAAACCTTTATTTCTGCAGGGTATTTGATTAATTTTTTTCGGTTTCCTGATGTTTCATGGCGCGCACTTTGCTGGAAAGGCCGAACAGATTGATAAAACCTTCCGCGTCATGATGGTCATACAGATCGCCGGTAGTGAAGGAAGCGATGGATTCATTGTACAAAGAGTAAGGGGAGGTGGTGCCTGCCTTGATGATATTACCCTTGTAAAGCTTGAATTTCACTTCTCCGGTTACGTATTCCTGGGTGCTTTCCACAAAAGCCTGAACAGCCTCACGAAGAGGGGTGAACCATTTGCCTTCGTATACGATCTGTGCAAATTTGTTACCCATATCCAGCTTCACGGTAGTGGTTTCCCGGTCGAGGATCAATTCTTCCAGCTGCTGGTGGGCTTCATACAGAATGGTTCCTCCGGGCGTCTCGTATACGCCGCGGGATTTCATGCCTACCACACGGTTTTCCACGATGTCCACAATACCGATGCCATGCTTTCCGCCAAGCTCATTCAGTTTGCGGATAATATCAGAAACCTTCATTTTTTCTCCGTTGATGCTGACAGGCGTTCCCTTTTCGAAGGCAATAGTTACATATTCCGGTTCATCCGGCGCTTTTTCAGGAGTGGTTCCCAGGACAAGCAGATGCTCGAAGTTGGGCTCGTTGGCGGGATCCTCCAGCTCCAGTCCTTCATGGCTGATGTGCCACAGGTTGCGGTCACGGCTGTAGCTGCTGTCTGCGGAGAAGGGAAGATCGATGCCATGGGCTTTGCAGTATTCGATTTCAGATTCCCTGGAATCCATAGTCCATTTGTCATTTCTCCATGCAGCGATGATTTTCAGGTCGGGAGCAAGCGCTTTGATCCCCAGCTCAAAACGGATCTGGTCATTACCCTTTCCGGTAGCGCCGTGGCAGATAGCGGCAGCACCTTCCTTGCGGGCGATTTCCACCAGCTTCTTGGCAATAAGGGGCCTTGCCATGGAGGTTCCCAGAAGATATTTGTTTTCATATACGGCTGCGGCCTTTACACAGGGCATTACATATTCATCACAGAATTCATCGATAACATCCAGGACATAAAGCTTGGCGGCGCCGCAGAATTTTGCTCTTTCTTCCAGGCCGTCCAGTTCTTCCGCCTGTCCGCAGTCGATGCAGACACATACTACCTCATAATCAAAGTTCTCTTTCAGCCAGGGAATGATAGCTGTGGTGTCAAGTCCGCCTGAGTAGGCAAGGATTACTTTCTCTTTCATAATGTTCCTCTTTCCTGCCGCGAATGCCGGCATATTTGGTATATGTAGATTACAGGAGCCTTCTGCCGGAAAGGCCGGCTCATTTGTTCTGGAATTAATATACAACAAAACCTTTTAGAATGCAAGTGAAAAAATATGCATATTTTTGCTTAATAATTATAGAAAATATGCATAAAGTTTAAAAAACTATTGCATATTATGCAAAATGGACGTATAATTATGCGAAAACCGACGCCGCTGTTATATTTGTTCCCGCAGTACGGATAATCCGGGCAGTCGTTACTGGTCACTCCGTGAACAGTAACGAACAATAACCGGTTTGTCCCATTATAATATAGAAAAGGTTGAGTTTCGGAAAGAATCTGATTATACTGAGAATAGCGCCGGCAGCTGCCGTAAAAGAACGGAAAGCTATGGGGTAATTGTGAAGGCCGGAACAGTACAGAAAAAGAAAGTACAGAAAGGATTAAAAAAATGATAAAAGCAGGAATCATCGGAGCAACAGGATATGCAGGAGGGGAACTGGTAAGGCTGTTAACCGCCCACCCGGAGGTGGAAATCACCTGGTACGGCTCCAGAAGCTATATTGATAAGAAGTATTACGAGGTTTACCGGAACATGTTCCAAATCGTGGATGACAAATGCCTGGATGATAATATGGAAGAACTGGCGGAACAGGTGGATGTGATTTTTACGGCAACTCCCCAGGGACTGTGCGCCTCCCTCGTGAATGAGGAAATCCTTTCCAAAGTAAAAATTGTGGATTTAAGCGCGGATTTCCGGATCAAGGACGTAAAAACCTATGAAGCCTGGTATGGTATAGAGCATAAATCCCCCCAGTTTATAAAGGAAGCCGTATACGGTTTATGTGAAATCAACCGGGAAGCGGTGCGCGGCGCCCGCCTCATCGCAAACCCGGGATGCTATCCCACCTGTTCAACCTTGTCCATTTATCCGCTGCTGAAGGAAGGCCTGATCGAGCCCTCTACTCTTATTATAGACGCCAAAAGCGGCACATCGGGCGCCGGGCGTGGGGCCAAGGTGGATAATCTATACTGTGAGGTCAATGAAAATATCAAAGCCTATGGCGTGGCAAGTCACAGACATACGCCGGAAATTGAAGAACAGCTCGGCCTGGCGGCAGGCGAAGAGGTGCTGCTTAATTTCACACCCCATCTGGTACCCATGAACCGGGGCATCCTAATCACGGCTTATGCGTCCCTGAAAAAAGAACAGCGGCCGGACGGAACGCAGGTCTGCCCTTCCTATGAAAAGGTGAAGGCTGCTTATGATAAATATTATGATAAGGAAAAATTTGTCCGTGTCCTGGATAAAAATGTCTGTCCGGAAACCAAATGGGTGGAAGGCAGCAACTACGTGGACGTTAATTTTAAAATTGATGAAAGAACCGGCCGCATTATTATGATGGGGGCGATGGATAACCTGGTAAAAGGCGCTGCCGGCCAGGCGGTGCAGAACATGAACCTGATGTTCGGAATGCCTGAGGCGCAAGGCCTTGAACTGGTTCCGATGTTCCCATAGGAACGGGAGCAGCCATAAAGGGAGGAAAGCGATATGATGGATAGAAAGGCGGTGACAGTAGATGTTAAAGGCATATAGATACAGAATATATCCGAACAAGGTACAGAAAGAGCTGCTTGCAAAAACATTTGGCTGCTGCCGTTTTGTGTATAATCAGACATTGGCATATCGGAAGGAGGCATATGAAACCGAAAAGAAATCTGTCAGCAAGGTAGATTGCAATAATTATTGTAACAGGGAGTTAAAAGCAAAGTATGAGTGGTTGAAGGAAGTAGATAAGTTTGCGCTTACGAATGCTGTTTACAACATGGATTCGGCTTATCAGAAGTTTTTTAAGGAACATGCAGGATATCCAAAATTCAAAAGTAAGCATAATAACCATAAATCCTATACAACAAATTTCACGAATGGAAACATTGGGGTGGATTTTGAGGCTGGGAGGATAAAACTACCCAAATTAAAACAGGTAAAAGGGAAACTGCACAGGGAATTTACCGGCCAGATAAAAGCAGCGACGGTAGCACAGCTCCCAAGCGGAAAATATTATGTATCAGTTTTAGTGGAAACGGAACATATTCCAATGACAGAAGCGGAAGGAAAAACAGGGTTAGATTTAGGGATTAAGGATTTGTGCATTTCATCAGATGGAAAGAAATACGAGAATCCTAAAACAGTAAAGAAATATGAAAAAAAGCTGTCGAAGCTACAAAGGAAACTGGTGCATAAGGAGAAAAGAAGCAGTAACTATAATAAAATAAAGAAGCAGTTAGCCTTGTGCCATGAGAAGATTACAAATATCAGAAAAGATTATCTGCATAAGATTTCCCATGAGATTATCAGCGAAAACCAAGTGATAGTTACAGAGGATTTACAGATAAAAAAGATGTTAAAAAATCATCATCTGGCAAAGAACATAGCAGATGCGTCATGGTATGAGCTGACAAGGCAAATAGAATATAAAGCAAAATGGAATGGGCGAAGGTATATTAAAACAGATACGTTCTATGCCAGCAGCCAGTTTTGTTCTATCTGCGGATATCAGAACACAGCAACAAAAAATCTGTCAGTAAGGAAGTGGATATGCCCAAAGTGTGGGACGGAGCATGACAGAGATGTTAATGCTGCGAAAAATATACTGACAGAGGGATTAAGGCAGGGCGCATAAAAAAGAAATAAATAGGGAAGGGACTTCCCGAATTAACGCCTGTGGAGATAGTAGATATACAACCCCTGTCATACACAAAGGGAGGTTGTACGAGGTCATGGAACTGAATGTTCCAGGGAACTTCCAGTTCCTTAGAAGCAGGAAACCCATTGGCTTTAGGCTATGGGTAGTTCACTGGTATCCGGAGGATAAGGAATCCTTTCTGGAAAAAGCGGAAAACAGCATCACCATTAAGAATACATATCAGTTTGAACGTCCCGCCGCCTGGCTGTGCTTCCACTGCCATAAGCTGGTAATGGACGTACCGGAGAGAGCGAATTTCAGGTTCGCGGAGGATTGAGCACGGCAACGTGACAGGATGCAGATAAGAAGGAGGACGCCATGAGACTCAGGCCTTACAGGAAAAGAGATGCCGGTGCTGTTGTAAACTGGATAAAGGAGGAACGTACCCATGCCTTGTGGTGCGCCAACCTTCTGCCTTTTCCTTTTACGGAACAGGACTTTACCGGGTATCTGGAGGAAATGGAGGAACAGCGGGGAAGCAGCGGCTTCACCGCCACCCTGGAGGACGGCACCCCGGCGGGTTTCTTCCAGATGGGGATCAATCCCGTTCTGAACAGCGGCTTTTTAGGTTTTGTGGTGGTGGATCCCGGCATAAGGGGAAAGGGTTACGGAGAACAAATGCTCCGTCTGGCCGTAAAATATGCCTTTGAAATCGCCGGCCTGCAGTCGGTGGCGCTGCATGTGTTTGACTGCAATACCCCCGCTATCGGCCTATACAAAAAGACCGGCTTTCAAGAAACCGCCGTAACGCCGGAATGCTTTGCCTTCCGGGATGAAGTATGGGGGAGATGCAAAATGGAAATAACCGTTAATTAAGGAGTGCCGGAACCAATACTTCGCGGAGGAAGCAAAAATGCTCACAGAAACGTTTGACATAAATACGGAACCTATGATAAGTCCGGAAGCCTTTTACGGAGTCAGGAAAAAGGTATGCGATATCTGTATTATTACTTTTTCCGACGTGGTGGTGGAGGCGATCAGAACCAAATTTGCCTGCACCAGGATAGCGGAAATAGGGAGTGTAAACGGAGGCCGCCCGATCTGGCTTATGACCTATAAAGGAAGAAAGATTGCTTTTTACATGACAATGGTCTCCTCCTCGGCGGCAGGTACCTGCCTGGAGGAGGCCAGATGCCTTACCGGGGCGGGCAGTTATATTATGTTCGGTTCCTGTGGAGCGCTTGACCGGGAAATCACCGCGGGAAAAATCATTGTACCCACCCACGCGTACCGGGATGAGGGGCTTTCCTACCACTATGCGCCCCCCGCTGATTACATTACCATGAAAAATGCGGGAAAGGTGTCTGCCTGGCTGGAGGAAATGGGAATTCCCCATGCAGAAGGCCGCACCTGGACCACCGATGCCATATACCGCGAGACAAAAGGCAATATGGATAAACGGAAGGCGGAAGGCTGTATTGCTGTGGAAATGGAGTGCGCCGGCGTGCAGGCAGTCTGTGATTTCAGGGGACTTGCGCTGTATTACTATCTGATAAGCGGTGATTTGCTGGACTGCGAGGAGTGGGATGCCAGGATTCTGGGGGACGAGGAAGAAAAAAACCACCAGCTGAAGAACTTTTATATCGCCCTGGAGATGGCTTTGAAGCTGCCGGTATGAGCGGCTTTCCGGGAACTGGCCAGATTTAGTCATCCGACACATCAAATGAGTTTTCATACAATTTCCGCACTTAATACACTTACTTATCAAAGGGGCGATGAAATTTATGGCAGAAAAAAATAACAGTGATTTATTTTATACATGCAGCCTGCTTGAGTTTATAGGCCGCAAACAGAAGCTGCCCCGTGTATCTGTTGCCGATGCTTTGGGAAAAGAGGCAGTGGACAGAATATACGATTACGCCGACGTTTTCCACTGTGAACCCATTGAGAAGGTAGCTGCGGAATTTATAGAAGAATATAATATTCCGGCAGGAGAGTTTGACAATGTGGCGGACTGCAGATATCTGGTGCCGGATTACTGGACCATTGGTGAAGTGTATGAAAGGCTGATAGAAGATTGTTTTTCCGATAATATGATAAAGACAGGAATCTGGGAGATATATCATTCCTGGATAGACAGTCATTTGTCGGATTATAACACTGATTTTTACTATCAGCCAAGAGATTATATAGCGGCCTGTTATAAAGAAGGCATGATATTGTAAAAATTCAGGCAGCATGGTGCCGCCCGGGGAACCGGGCATGGGAATTTACAGGAGAAAAAATGGAACAGAACCGGATTAAAGAATTTGTAAAGAAGTACGATCCTTCCCTTACCCGTTATGAGGCCTATTATTATGGCTATCCGGAAATCGCGGATGAACTCTGCCGGCTGGTGCTGCGGGGAGAAAAGAAAGCCACCACGGGCCTGCTGAAGTCGTACCGGCTGGAGGGGGAGGAGCTGCCCCGGGAAGGTGACTACTCCGTCATTCTGGACAGCAGGGAGCAGCCCCGCTGCATCACCCGTATCAGCCGGGTAACGCAGGTGCGGTTTTCGGATATCACGGAAGAATATGCCCGGACGGAAGGGGAAGGAGATAAATCCCTGGCTTACTGGAAAGAAGCCCACAGACAGGCATTCGGAAGGGAATGCAGGGAAGAATACGGAATAGAGTTCACGGAAGACATGATCTGTGTCTGTGAGGAATTTGAAGTAGTATATGCGGAGCCTTTTATAGAAGAAGAGCCTTCCATGGAAGAAGAGCTTTCCATGGAAGAAGAGCTTTCCACGGAAAAAGCGGTTGCCATAGATACCATGAAGCCGGAGGATTATGAAGAGGTACGAAAATTATGGGTGAACACCCCGGGAATGGGGCTGAACGAAACGGACGATTCGGAAGAAGGGATAACTGCATATCTTAAGCGGAATCCCTCTACCTGCTTTGTGGCCCGGAAGGAAGGCCGGATGGTGGGAGCTATTCTCAGCGGGCACGACGGCAGAAGAGGTTTTATTTATCATACGGCGGTGAAACAGACGGAAAGAAAGCAGGGTATCGGCAGCGCGCTTGTGGACGCCGCATTAACCGGCCTGAAGCGGGAAGGAATTAAGAAGGTTGCGCTGGTGGTATTCCGCAAAAACCAAACGGGGGATGCTTTCTGGGAAAAGCAGGGATTTGCCCTCCGGGAAGATCTGAACTATCGGAATAAGGCATTGGCGGAGCTGATCAGAATCGATACATAGAGGCCGTGAACAGGAACTAAACCACGGAACCTGCCAGGGGGTGCAGATAAAAAAGTTCGGCATCACCTGCCCCTGCTTCCCTGCAAGGTTCCTTCCAGGGGACGCTTTCGCTCGGATAATCACGCAGCGGTACTAAGGCTGCAAAGGACGCAGCCTAAGGACCGGCGTGCTTATAACGCCCCTTCCAGGAATCCTTGTAGGGCAGCAGGCCGCACAGGGAAGCAGGGGCAGGTGATGCCGAACTTTTTTATCTACACCCCCGCCGGGTAATTGGCTTGACAGAAGCCGGGGATGGGCGTAAACTGCAATAGGTTTTTGGATCGATTCCACGCAACAGTAACATAAAAAGGAAAAGAAAATGGAATATGTAGCACATGAGTTTGCGCCTGTCTGGAACAGGGATTCCCGGGTGTTGGTGCTGGGGACATTTCCTTCGGTAAAATCCAGGGAGCAGGGGTTTTATTACGGGCATCCGAGAAACCGGTTCTGGAAGGTGACAGCGGCATTACTGAAATGCAGGGTGCCGGAGACAGTTGCAGAAAAGAAAAAAATGCTGCTGGAAGGACACATTGCTGTCTGGGATGTGATAGAAAGTTGTGAGATAGAAGGATCCAGTGACAGCTCTATCCGGAATGTGAAGGCCAATGATATTGGAGGACTTTTGGAGAAAAGCGCTGTGGAAGCGGTATTTGCGAATGGGGATAAGGCGTATCAGCTCTATTGCAGGTATTGCAGGGAACAGGCGGGAAGGGATATTGTGAAGCTTCCTTCCACCAGTCCGGCGAATGCGGCGTGGCAGCTGGAAGATCTTACGAGGGCCTGGCGTGTGATGGAGAAATATCTGTAACAGATCAGACAGGTCCGGACTGTTACAAATACCTGTATACAGAAAATAAGCGAAGGAGCAGAGACATGGTACGGACGATGACAATCGGGGATTATGAGGAGGTAAGCCTGCTGTGGCATAAAATCAAGGGATTTTCTATCCGCAGCATTGATGATTCCAAAGAAGGAGTGGCGCGTTTCCTGCGGAGAAATCCGGATACCAGCGTGGTGGCTGTGGAGGATTCCCGGGTGGTGGGAGCTATTTTGTGCGGTCATGACGGCAGGAGGGGATGCATGTATCATGTCTGCGTGGATCCGGCGTACCGGATGCGCGGCATAGGAAAATCGATGGTGGTATTTGCTATGAATGCGCTGAAGAAGGAGGGGATCAGTAAGGTATCGCTGATCGCTTTTACGAAGAATGATGTGGGAAATACCTTCTGGAGATGTATCGGATGGACAAAGAGGGAAGATCTGAATTATTATGATTTTGTGTTAAACGGTGAGAATATAGAGCGTTTTATTACTTATTAGCAGGTCTGCGCATCTACTGCACAGACCGTAAGAATGTGATTCAAGAGTGCAAAAATCCCATCACCAAAGGCGATTCAGGATGGATTTTTGCAGTAACTGTGAAGGAATTGAACAGTACGTTTTAATGATGGATTCCCATGTGGCCAAGAGGATGGAAAGGAGTAAATATGGAAGCAAAGAATACCATGGAAAAAATAAAAGGCGGTGTGACTGCCGCAAAAGGATTTCAGGCAGCGGGTGTGGAAGCGAATGTGAAATATAAGAACAGGAAAGACATGGCGATGATCATAAGCCGGGTGCCCTGTAAAGCGGCTGGCGTTTTTACCAGTAATGTGGTGAAGGCGGCTCCAGTGGTCTGGGATCGGGAAATGATTGATAATTCTCCCTATATCCAGGCTGTGGTGGTGAATTCAGGGATCGCCAATGCCTGTACGGGCCGTCAGGGATATGCGTACTGCCAGGAAACGGCCGCTGCCGCTGCCGCTGCGCTGCAGATACCGGAAAATGCCGTGCTGGTTGCTTCCACCGGGGTTATCGGGATGCAGCTTCCCATGGACAGGATTACGGGCGGTGTGGAAAAGCTGGCCGGCGCTCTTTCGGATACCAGGGAAGCGGGGACGCAGGCGGCGGAAGCTATTATGACCACAGACACGGTTTCCAAACAGGCGGCGGTGCAGTTTGAAGCGGGCGGAAAAACGGTTACCGTTGGCGGCATGGCAAAAGGAAGCGGGATGATACATCCCAACATGTGTACTATGCTGGGGTTTGTCACAACGGATATCGCCATTTCCAAAGAGCTTCTCCAGGAAGCGCTCCGGGCAGATGTGACGGACACATTTAACATGATTTCCGTGGACGGCGACACCTCTACCAATGATACGCTGGTGGTGCTGGCAAACGGCCTTGCGGAAAACCCGGAAATAACGGAAAAAAATGAGGACTATGACAAGTTTGTGGAAGCCCTTCATGAGGTGAATGAGACACTTGCGAAGATGATGGCGGGAGACGGGGAAGGGGCCACCGCTCTGTTTGAAACAAAGGTTATCCATGCGGCCAGCAAAGAGGACGCAAGGACGCTCGCAAAGTCCGTGATCTGTTCCAGCCTGACCAAAGCGGCTATTTTCGGGCATGATGCCAACTGGGGCCGGATCCTGTGCGCCCTCGGCTACAGCGGAGCCAGCTTCGATCCACAAGCCCTGGAGCTGTTTTTTGAAAGCAGCGAAGGTCGGATCCGGATTTATAAGGACGGACAGGCGGCGGATTACAGTGAGGAGCAGGCTACCAAAATCCTTTCCTGCCCGGTGGTTACCGTTGTTGTGGATATGAAAATGGGAGAAGAGCAGGCTACTGCGTGGGGCTGTGATTTGACCTATGATTATGTGAAAATAAATGCGGATTACCGCTCTTAAGAAAGTAATCAGGGAGGAAATGAGCAAATGGAACAAAAAGAAATGGATCAGGTGATGCAGAAGGCGTCGGTGCTTATCGAGGCCCTGCCTTATATCCAGAAATTTAACCGTAAAATCATTGTGGTAAAATACGGCGGAAGCGCTATGAGCAATGAAGAGCTGCAAAGGAATGTCATTCAGGATGTTACCCTGCTTAAGCTGGTTGGTTTCAAGCCCATTATTGTCCATGGCGGCGGAAAGGCCATCAGCAAGTGGGTGGGAAAGGTAGGCAAGGAAGCCAGATTTGTGAACGGCCTGCGTGTGACGGATGAGGAAACCATGGAAATCGCGGAAATGGTCCTGGGCCGTGTGAATAAAAACCTGGTAACTATGGTGGAAGAGCTGGGTGTTAAGGCTGTGGGTATCAGCGGCAAGGACGGCGGTCTGCTGAGAGTGGATAAAAAATATGCGGACGGAGAAGATATCGGCTTCGTGGGAGATATCAAGGCCGTGGATCCCAAGGTGCTTTATGACCTTCTGGAAAAGGATTTTCTTCCTATTGTGGCTCCTGTGGGGCTGGATGATGATTTCAATACCTATAATATCAATGCGGACGACGCGGCTTGTGCCATTGCCAGGGCTGTGGGAGCGGATAAGCTGGTTTTCCTGACGGATATCGAAGGGCTGTACAAGGATATCAACGATAAATCCTCGTTCATTTCCAGGCTGTCCGCCGCGCAGGCGGAGGAACTGACGGGCAGCGGCGTTATCGGCGGGGGAATGCTGCCCAAGCTGAATAACTGCACCTCCGCCATCCGCAACGGTGTAAACCGGGTACATATTCTGGACGGCAGGGTCCCTCACTGCCTCCTTCTTGAGATTTTCACCAATGAAGGCGTGGGGACGGCAATTTATTCGGATGATGACGCACTTTAGGAAGCAAACAGTTCCGAGCTGTCTGAACTGTCACGAAGGGAGAATGGGAAATGGATGAAAAAGCTTTGAGCATGAAAGAATATATTGACGAGGCGGAAGCCGCCCTGCTTCATACCTATAACCGCTATCAGGTGGTTCTCGACAGAGGCGACGGTGTTTACCTGACGGATATCGAAGGGAAAAAATATCTGGATTTCTGTGCGGGAATCGCTGTTTTTGCCCTGGGGTATAATAACCGGGAATACAACGATGCGCTGAAAAGCCAGATTGACAAGGTAATCCATACCTCCAATTATTACTATAATGTGCCTGCCGTGGAAGCGGCCGTTAAGATGAAAAAAGTATCCGGCATGGATCGGGTTTTCTTTACCAACAGCGGCGCGGAGGCGGTGGAAGGCGCACTGAAGGCCGCCCGCAAATATGCCTTCCTGAAGGACCAAAAAACGGATCATGAGATAATTGCCATGAACCACTCCTTTCACGGACGGACCTTCGGCGCTCTTTCCGTAACCGGCAATCCCCGCTATCGGGAAGCCTTTGAGCCTATGATAGGCCATATCCGTTTTGCGGATCTGAACGATTATGACAGCGTCCTGGCCCGGGTGACGGACAAAACCTGTGCCATTATCATGGAAACCGTACAGGGGGAGGGCGGGATTTACCCCGCTTCTGAAGAATTCCTGAAAAAGGTGCGCGCCCTCTGTGATGAAAAGGATATCCTTCTTATTCTGGATGAAATCCAGTGCGGCATGGGACGCACTGGTGAGATGTTCGCCTGGCAGCGTTTCGGCGTAAAACCGGACATTATGACAACTGCCAAGGCGCTGGGCTGCGGCGTCCCGGTGGGAGCTTTCCTGATGACGGAGAAGGTGGGGGCCCATTCCCTCACCAGCGGGGACCACGGCACCACCTATGGCGGGAACCCTCTTGCCTGTGCGGCTGTGAGCAAAGTGCTTGATTTATTCGAAAAGGACCATATAATAGATCATGTGAGAGAAGTCGGTGCATATCTGGAAGAAAAGCTTAAGGGTCTTGTGGATAAGTATGCTTTTATAGAAGAGCACAGAGGACTTGGGCTGATGCAGGGATTGGTTTTCAGCGTGCCGGTGGGAGACATTATCGCCCGGGCACTGGAGAAAGGCCTGATTCTCATTAATGCCGGCACGAACATTATCCGCTTTGTACCGCCTCTTGTTATTACAAGAGAACATGTGGATGAAATGCTCGCTGTCCTCACCGAATGCCTGGATGAGACGAAGAAATCCTGAACAGATAGTCAAAAGGAGAAATGAATGAAGCTTTGGAAAAGAATTCTGGCCGTGGCTGTGGTGGCAGCTGCCGCCGGCGTGTTACTCTATTTTGGAATCGGCAGCAACAGGCTGGCGGGTCTGGCAGAAATTCCGGACAATGCCCTGATCAGCAAACCTACAATTAACCTGTGGTATACGGATGAGGCGCTTGGGGATTATTTGGGAAGCGTCGCCCTGGATTTTTCCGAAGAAAAAAATGTCCGTGTTATTCCAAAGCTGGTTTCCGGCCTGGAGTACCTGGAAAACATAAACAAGGATTCCCTGCAGACCAATACCTATCCGGATCTTTATATTATAAGCAATGACAGCCTGGAAAAGGCCAGTCTGTCGGGACTGGCAAGCACCATTCAGGACGGGGCGGGGGTTGTGACGGAAAGCAATTTTTCACGGCCGGCCCTGGATGCGGTGACCTATGACGGAAACCTGATTGGTTATCCTTTTTATTTTGAGACAAGCGCCCTGGTATATAACAAAACCTATATGGAGGCTCTTGCCCTGCGTTCCCTGGAGGCGGAAGCGGATGCCCTGGCCGGGGAGGAAGCTATGCAGGCGCTGGATGAAAACGGTGAGCCTTTGGAGGAAGGGGCGGAAGGGGAAAACCCGGAACAGGAAAGCTTTACGGCGGATGAAGCCCGGCTTCAGGAACGGATCGATTCCATGATCCCTTCCACCATTGATAATATCCTCACCTTTGCGGACAGCTATGACGCCCCGGAACAGGTGGAAGCGGTATTTAAATGGGATGTTGCGGATATCTTCTATAATTATTTTTTTGTCGGGAATTATATTGATGTAGGCGGCCCGTCCGGGGATAATACGCAGGAAATCGATATTTATAACCTGGACGCCATCAAATGCCTGCTGGCTTACCAGGAACTAAATCAGTTTTTTTCCATCGATCCCGATGAAGTGGATTATGATTCCGTCGTCCGGGAATTTATCGACGGTAAGCTGGTATTTACCGTAGCTACCACGGATATCGTGGCGAAAATTGAGGAAGCGAAGAAAAACGGGGAGTTCCCTTATGAGTACGGGGTTACCAATGTCCCGAATATCAATGAGGAGCTGCAGACGAAGAGCCTGTCGGTTACCAATGCGGTGGTGGTAAACGGCTACAGCCAGAAAAAGGATATCGCCAATGAATTTGCCGCGTACCTGACTGTGGACAGGGCGCAGAACCTGTATGAACGGACAGGGCGGATGCCGGCCAAAAAAGGAGTGACCTTTGAGTCCCCCCAGGCAGAAGCTTTCGGCAGGGAATATGAGCTTTCCGTGCCGATTCCGAAAATGATGGCGACAAGCAATTACTGGGTGCAGATGGAAATCGCCTTTACCCGGATCTGGTCCGGGGAAGGGGTCTCCGATACCCTGAAGGCCCTCTCTGAAAAAATAATGACGCAGGTAACCGGAGAACCGTTTGAAGAGGAATTCATCGAGGAGCCTGCAGAAGAAACCGCAGGGGAAGATTATCCAGGCGAAGAAGAATAGTAACAGATCAGACCTGTCTGAGCTGTTATGAAGAATAACCGTCACGGTTCAAACTTGTCCGAACCGTGACGAATAATCAGCCGAACACATGGGCAAAATGTAGGAAAGGACAGGTGCAGCGTCTGCTGTACCGGTTTCCTACGTAAAAAAAGCGGAGCGCATTGTTCGCTCCCATGACAGGAGGCCCATATGATTGGTTTGATTATTGCTTTGATTTCCGGTGCGCTGATGAGTATCCAGGGAGTTTTTAATACAGAGGTCACCAAGTCGTCCAGTATCTGGGCGGCAAACTGCTTTGTGCAGTTCACTGCGCTGGTGGTGTGCCTGATCGCCTGGGCATTTGCCGATCGAAGTTCCCTTCTGGGTGTTTTCCAGGTACAGCCCAAATACATGCTTCTGGGAGGCGCTATCGGTGCTTTTATTACCTATACCGTCATTAAGAGCATGGATATGCTGGGGCCGGCCAGGGCGGTAATGCTCATTGTGGTAGCCCAGCTGCTGGTGGCATACGTCATAGAGCTTTTCGGGATGTTCGGCGTGGAAAAGACCGGATGGGAATGGCGGAAGGCAATCGGGATGGCAGTAGCCATAGCCGGGATCGTGATTTTTAAATGGAAATAAACAAGGCGGACAAAAACAAACTTTCCCTTGTAAAACCATTGTTTTTATCTTACAATAAAAGAGCAGCGGCATACGGGGGCCTTTTCGTATGATTGACGGAATTCCGTGATCATTGGAAAAGGAGATAACATGTCAAAATGCAGAATTACTCCAGTACTTATTACAGTACTGGTCTTTCTTTTCGTTTTAAACGGCTGCGGCAGGGGAATGGAATTACAGGAACTGACGCAGCAGCCGGAGTCCGTGCATGAAAACAGCGGGGAACCTGCCGAAGAGGCCGGTACGGTGTCTGCGGAGGACGCCGGGAAGGCTTCCGGCTCATCCGCCGGGGCGGGGGAGGAAATACTGCCTTCCCATTGCCTGGTACATATATGCGGTGAGGTACAGGATCCGGGGGTGTACAGCCTGCCGGAGGGCAGCCGGGTGGTGGATGCCATACGGGCGGCCGGCGGCCTGACGGAGGATGCGTCGGAAAGAAACGTGAACCAGGCGGCGGCCGTTACCGATGGCATGCAGATTGTAGTGCCTACGCTGGAGGAAGCGCAAAGCGGCGGCAATGCTTGGAATACGGATGCACAGGGTGTAAGAAGCACAGATGACGGACTGGTGAATATCAATACCGCGGATGTGTCACAGCTGATGACACTTCCCGGAATCGGTCAGACGAGGGCGGAAGCCATTGCGGCTTACCGGCAGCAGCATGGGAACTTTCGTACCATTGAGGAGATTATGAAGGTGGACGGGATCAAGGAAGGGAGCTTTGCAAAGCTTAAGGCCAGGATTACCGTCAGATAGTCAGAAACAAGATTTTCTGGAATTTCTTTGGAGGAACTATGGCAAAGCGGGTTTTGGTTGTAGACGATGAAAAACTGATTGTGAAAGGGATCCGGTTCAGCCTGGAGCAGGACGGAATGGAAGTCACCTGTGCCTATGACGGGGAGGAAGCCCTGGAAATGGCAAGGAATACGGAATTTGATATTATCCTGCTGGATATCATGCTGCCGAAGCTGACGGGCCTGGAGGTCTGCCAGCAGATCAGGGAGTTTTCCAATGTACCCATCGTCATGCTTACGGCAAAGGATGATGATATGGATAAAATCATGGGGCTGGAATACGGTGCGGATGATTATATCACCAAGCCCTTTAACATCCTGGAGGTAAAAGCCAGGATCAAGGCCATCATGAGAAGGACGACAGTCAGGGATAACGCATCCAATGCGCCCAAAACAATAGTGAACGGTGATCTGCGCCTGGATTGTGACAGCAGGCGTGTCTATATTGCGGGGAAAGAAGTGAACCTGACCGCAAAGGAATTTGATGTGCTGGAGCTTCTGGCGCTGAATCCCAATAAGGTATACAGCCGTGAGAATCTTCTGAAGCTGGTATGGGGGAGTGATTACCCCGGGGATGTGCGTACCGTGGACGTACACATCAGAAGGCTTCGTGAAAAGATCGAGAGCAATCCCAGTGAACCGAGATTTGTGCATACTAAATGGGGAGTAGGGTACTTTTTCCGTGCCTGAATCCCATCCGGAGACGGCCCGGGCTTGTGTACCGGGCCGCACTCCTTATTCCTGCGGACTGTAATCTGCTGTGCGGGGGTTTTGGACTGTAAACAATGTCAGGCTGAATAGTAGGAGCTGCCAAAATGCTTACCAGGCTTAAAGAGTTATTCCACAAAATACCGGCTCTCAGGAGCATGAAGGTCTATATATTCCTGCTTATGCTGATCATGGGGATTCTTCCCAGCATTTTTATGCGGGTGGGCATTCTCCAGAGTTATGAAGAACGTGCGGTTGACCTGAGGACCTCCGATACACAGACCCAATTCAAGATTATTGCAAACCATCTTCTGAATAATAATTATCTTCAGGACACCTCCTCGGAAGCTATCAATGCGGAGCTGGAGCAGATGTCCAATCTGTATGACGGACGCGTTATCATTATCAATAACAATTTCCGGGTTGTAAAAGATACATATAGTATCAGTGAAGGCAAGACCATGATCTCGGAAGAGGTCATCCTCTGCTTCAAGGGGCAGAGCAGTACGAAATACGATAAGAAAAACGGTTATATCGAAATGACCATACCTATTGAGGAAACCAGCTCCGGCAAGAGCCAGACGGCCTCCCCCGATACGGTGAAAAAGGATAATGCCGGCCAGGTGCAGGGCGTCATGCTTGCCAGTGTATCCACGGACAGCATAGCTGCCACAATGGAGATTCTGAACCGGAAGGCCATGATCATAGAAATCGTGATGATTATCTGTATTTTCGGGGTTGCGGTAGGGTTTTCCACCATACTGGTGAAGCCCTTCAACCGGGTTACCCAGGCTATAACGGAGGTAAAGGACGGTTTTACCGACGAACCTATCTCCGTGCCTGATTATATAGAAACAGAGCATATCATTAATGCTTTTAACCAGCTTCTGACCCAGATGAAGGTAATTGACGATTCCCGCCAGGAATTTGTTTCCAATGTATCCCACGAACTGAAGACGCCGCTGACCTCCATGAAAGTGCTGGCGGATTCCCTCATGCAGCAGCAGGATGCCCCGCTTGCGCTCTATCAGGAATTCATGCAGGACATTGCGGATGAAATCGAGCGGGAGAATAAAATCATCAACGATTTGCTTTCTCTTGTGAAGATGGATAAGACCGCCGCCCAGATGAACATTTCTTCGGTGGATGTAAACGAGCTGATCGAGTCCGTGCTCAAGCGACTGCGCCCCATTGCCCGTCTGAGGGATGTGGAAGTGGTTTTCGAAAGCATCCGGCCGGTAACGGCGGAGCTGGACGATGTGAAAATCACGCAGGTATTTACCAATCTGGTTGAAAATGCCATTAAATACAATAAGGAGCACGGATGGGTAAAGGTTCTTCTGGATGCGGATCATCAGTTTTTTACCGTGGAAATCTCCGATTCCGGAATCGGCATCCCGGAATCGGATTATGATCATATATTTGAACGGTTTTACCGGGTGGACAAATCCCATTCCCGGGAAATCGGAGGTACCGGCCTGGGTCTGGCTATTACAAGGAATGCCGTACTGCTTCACAGAGGATCGGTGAAGGTAACCAGCCTGGAAGGGCAGGGCACCTGCTTTACGGTGAAAATTCCCCTCACCTATGTGAGATAAGGTAACCGTTCGTGCGGAAGGAGGATAAACTGATGAAGGATGCTTTTATTGGAAAAAAAGCGTTGACGGCAATGCTGCTGCTTTGCGGCACTTTGGGCCTGCTGCTTTCCGCGTGCGGGAAACGGGAGGATCAGAAGAGCGGAACGGCCTTCGACGTTTATTATCTGAACAGGGAAGAAACCAAGATCGTCAAAGAGGTTTTTTATATCGAATCCCAGGACCAGGAAAGCCAGATCCGCCAGCTGATCTCTGCGCTGGAGGCAACCCCGGAGGATGTGGCATTAAAATCCGCGGTGGGAACCGCCTTCCGGATAACCGGTTATCAGGTAGAGGAAGGGGGACAGCTGGATCTGGATGTGGACGAAGCCTATAAGAAACAGCCCCCCACTACCGAAATCCTGGTCCGCGCGGCGCTGGTCCGGACATTGTCCCAGGCGGAGGGAATCAATCATGTGCTCATGACGGTGGGAGGGCAGCCTCTTACGGACAATACGGGCATAACGGTAGGTCCTATGACCGCGGATGCGTTTATAGATAATGCAGGAGAAGAGATGAACACCTATGAAGGAGTGAGGCTGAAACTGTATTTTGCCAACGAAACAGGAGACGGGCTGGTGGAAGTCATCAAGCCTGTGGAATACAACAGTAACATTTCCATGGAAAAACTGGTGGTGGAGTACCTGGTGAAGGGGCCTGATTCAGACGACGTCTACCCGGTGATCAATCCCGGCACCAAAATACTGGGGGTAACGGTAAAGGACGGTATCTGCTATGTGAATCTGGACGAGAATTTTCTGACCCAGATTTATAATGTCACCGCGGATGTGGCAGTGTACTCCATAGTCAATTCCCTGGTAGAGCTTTCCAATGTAAATAAAGTACAGATAGCGGTAAACGGAAAAACCGATATTGTATTCCGTGAAACCTTTAATCTGGTGAACCTGTACGAAAGAAATCTGGAACTGATAAAGACAGGAGAAAACCAAGAATGAGACGTCCTTTATGCCTGGCTATGCTGGGCTTTGTGGCGGCAGTCCGGGTTATAACGTGGGTGAAGCCTCTGCCCGTCCCATCCCCTCCGGCGGAGGACGGGCAAAGCTGTACCATCGTGGGCACGGTCCGGGATATCGTAAGCTATAAGGATATAACTACCGGCCGGCCTGTTCGGCTCGTTTATATAAAAGCTGCAGTGCCTGCTGCCAATTCTATTTCACAAACCAATTCTGATTCTAATCTGTCTGCTGATTTCAAGCAGCAAATATCCGGTACAACAACAGAATACAATAAGGAAACCCAGGTGATATGCAGGCTTTCCGGGGAAGAAAGCATGCTTCCGGAAATAGGGAGCAGGGTGCGTTACCAGGGGAAGGCGCGTCATTTCAGAGAAGCCTCCAATCCGGGAGAATTTGACGAAAGGGCTTATTATGCGTGCTATGGAATCAGTATGCAGCTGACGGATGCGCAACTTACCGGAAGGAGCCGCGGCTGTTCCGAATTCCGGCAATTCCTTTATGAAATCCGCTGCCGCGCCGGGGATATCCTGGATAACATTTTACCGGAAAAAGAGGCTTCTGTGGCAAAAGCTATGCTTCTCGGAGAGAAAAAAGGGATAGACAGAGAGCTTAAGAGTCTGTATCAGGGAGCCGGAATTGCCCATATCCTGGCTATTTCCGGGCTTCATATTTCCCTGCTGGGGATGGGGCTCTACCGGCTGCTCACCTTGCGTCTGTCCCGGAAAACGGCCTGTCTGCTTTCCTGCCTCGTTCTTTTTTCCTATCTGCTCATGACAGGGTTTTCCCCGTCCGCCGTTCGTGCGGTACTCATGTTTTTTCTCTATATGCTGGCACGGCTGGCAGGAAGGACCTATGATATGCCCACGGCCCTTTCCGCAGCAGCCGTATTGCTCCTGGCGGAGAATCCCGCCTGGATGCAGGATAGCGGCTTCCTGCTCTCCTTTGCGGCAGCGGCAGGGGCGGCCGTGGTGATTCCGGGGTTTGCCGGAATGGGCAGTGATAGACAGCGGTACCGGCGCGCACAGCATACCGGCATACTTGCCGGCAGGCTCCGCGAGGGACTGTGCTCCAGCTTCTGTATCAGCCTGGCAACCCTTCCGGTACTCTTATCTTCTTTTTACGAGTGGAATCTTCTTTCTGTTCTGCTCAATGTCCTGGTAATTCCTCTTATGGGGGTACTGATGGGGGGAATCCTTATGCTGGTGCTGGCAGGGGGCATCTGCAGCGGCCTGGGGATACCTGCGGGAGCATTTCTTTCTCTTGCCGCCCTGCCGGTGCGGGGGATCTTCTTTCTGTATGAAAAGCTGTGTCTGCTGGCACAGGGACTGCCGGGGATTTGGCATGCGGGGATGCCGCAGACCTGGCAGATCCTTCTTTTTTATGCGGGTCTTGCCCTTCTTCTTCTGACTGCAGCGAAAATCCCCAGGAGATTGGGCTGGCCTCTTGCCGTCCTGCTGTGCCTTGTTTTCGCCGTAAATCCGCGGGGGGAGACCCGTCTGACCATGCTGGATGTGGGACAGGGGGACTGTATCTATATCCGGACGGAAGCGGGAAATCATTATTTGTACGATGCGGGCAGCACTTCCAAAAAGGATACCGGAACCTGGCAGGTAATCCCTTTCCTGAAGTACCAGGGGGTGGATCGGCTGGAAGCCGTATTCGTGAGCCATTGGGATGAGGACCATATCAATGGAATGGAGGCCGTTTTCCAATGGGCCGCCGAAAGCGGGGTTCCCATAGGAGGTCTGGTTCTGCCGGGGGCCGGGCCGGACGGAGAAGAACCGGAAACGCTTCTGGCATGCGCCGAAACCTATGGGATTCCGGTATACCGAATGCTTGCAGGGGATCGGCTTTTTGACGGGGACGGAAGGACTGCCTTTTTATGTCTCCATCCCAGTGAGGGCGGTTTTTACAAGGATCGCAATGCCTCCTCTTTGGTGCTGAAGCTTAGTGTGGAAGGAAAACAACGTTTGGCATACCCCACGGCCCCTTATATGCAGGAAAATAAGCCGGGCTTCACCGCTCTTCTCACCGGAGATGTGGAGGAGGAAGGAGAACTTCAGATGCTGGAAGAGGACAGGGAGCTGCTGGAAAACTGTGATATCCTCAAAACAGCCCACCACGGCTCCGCCACCTCGTCGGCAGAGGCGTTTCTGGATGCGGCTTCCCCTTCCCTTGCCCTGATTTCCTGTGGTAAGAACAATACCTACGGACATCCTCATCAAGAGGTGCTTCAGCGCTTTGCGGAAAGAGGAATTCCCGTGCTTATCACCAGCAGCAGCGGCGCCGTTACAATAAGGGTAAAAAAAGAAAAAATTTGGGTGGAACCTTTTTGTAACGGATCAGGGTGACAGGCGGCCCTTTTTTTAGACGTTGACTGAGAGACGGGAATGTGTCATGATAGGAAAGAAAGATGTTACTGGTCACGGAGTGAACAGTAACAGAAAGGTGACCGGACGTAACCGTTCAGGCCGGACCGTCACAGAGCAGCACAGCAGAAGAAAGGAGGCCTGAAATGCAGCAGCTGTTGGAAGACATGAAAAAAAAGCAATTCAGGCAGGTTTATTTATTATACGGGCAGGAGGCCTATCTGAAAAATCAATACCGGGACAAGCTCAAAGAAGCTCTTGTGCAGGATGGTGACACCATGAATTTCACTGTTTTCAAGGGCAAAAACATAAACCCCGGCGAGATTATAGACCTGGCGGAAACTATGCCCTTTCTTGCCGAAAGAAGGGTTATTCTTATTGAAGACAGCGGTTTTTTCAAAAAAGGCGGCGAACAGCTTGCGGATTATCTGAAGGAACCTGCATCCACCGTATGCATTCTTTTTTCGGAGTCCGAGGTTGACAAGAGAAACCGGCTGTTTAAAGCGGTAAAGGACAACGGCTGCGCCGTGGAATTTGCCACCCAGGATGAGACCACGCTGAAGCGGTGGATATTGGGAAGGGTGAAGAAGGAGAATAAAGCTATTTCTTCGTCCGGCCTGGATTTTTTCCTGCAGAAGACCGGTTCGGATATGGAAAATATAAGCAGGGAAATGGAAAAGCTTTTTTGCTATACCCTGAAAAAGGATACGATTACGGAAGCGGATATAGAAGCTGTCTGCACCCATCAGGTAACCAGCCAGATTTTTGATATGGTGGAAGCTATCGCCATGGGCAGGCAGCAGCAGGCGCTGAAGCTGTATTATGACCTGCTGGCGCTGAAGGAACCGGCTATGCGTATCCTGTTCCTTATAGGAAGGCAGTTTAATCTGCTGCTGCAGGTAAAAGAACTGAAGGCAAAGGGCTATGACAACAGGAAAATCGGTGAAAAAACAGGGCTGCACAGCTTTATTGCGGGAAAATATGTGAGCCAGGCAGCCCGTTTCCGCAAGGAAGAACTGCGTGAAGCCCTGGAGGCCTGCGTGGGTACGGATGAGGCGGTAAAAAGCGGGAAGCTGAATGATACCATGGGAGTGGAGCTTCTTATTGTCAGATACAGCTCCGGAGGCAGGACCCAGGGGCGGGCATAGCGCGTGCTCGTAAAGCGGTTTTTGCAGAAGGTGCCACGCACATTGCAGGAACTGGGAAATACGGAACAGTTAGGAGAGAAAATATGAGCGGATTGATATCCATAGTTCTGTGGATTATAATTATGGCGGCCGTATCCGGTGTTTTGAAACGGAAAAGCAGCGGCGGCAGCGGGGAGGGGAATCCTTATTATAACCAAACGCCGCCGGCACCCCCGGCCTATACGCCTCCCCCGGCGCCCCAGCCCCGTCAGCCCGGGATGCGGGAAATGCAATCCGGGACAGCACCGGTAAATACGGGAGCAACAAATTATTCAGCGGGTACAGTACCCGATAAAAGCAGACATGCGGGTACTAAAAATACAGCCTATTCCCCTTCACAGAAAAAGGGCGCAAAAGCGGATATGTCAACAACCGATTATCTCAGACAGAAGGCCAATCTGGACGAGGCGGATCACCGCCAGGAAAAGCAGCAGGAATTCCGGCGCGCCAGATGGGAGACCGGCGGACTTCCCGCCGCAAAAAGGCTCTATGAAGGGGACAGCGTGCCTCAGGGAATGCGCCGGGTGGCCTGTTCCTATTGCGGCGCCGATAATCTGCTTCCCCAAGGAAGCGGGCAAAAGTATACCTGCTACTTTTGCAGGGAAGAATTGGAGTAAACACCCTGCTGTCAGGCGTGTACCCCGGCACGGGTGTAGAAAAATAAGTTTGGCGTCATCCGGCACATGGCGTCTCTTGCGGGTATATAGATTTTGTTGGTGTGCTTCGGCGCACGGAAAGGAGTAAATATGGGTAAAATAGAAGAAGTAAGGGCAGAAATGGTCGCGGCTATGAAGAACAAGGATAAGGAAAGAAAGGACACCCTTTCCGCCCTCCTTGCCGCCCTCAAAAATAAAGCGATTGATAAAAGGTCGGATTTGACGGAAGCGGAAGAAAATGAAGTTATCAAAAAAGAGATCAAACAGACCCAGGAAACCAGGGAGCTGGCACCTGCAGACAGAACAGACATAATCGAGGAATGCGAAAAACGACTGGCCGTCCTGAAGGAATTTGCCCCCGAAGAAATGAGTGAAGAAGCGATCCGCAAAGAAATACAGGAGGTTCTTGCCTCTTTGGGAATCGAAGCACCTGCCGGAAAAGATAAAGGCAGAATCATGAAGGAGCTTATGCCCCGTGTGAAGGGAAAAGCCGACGGAGCGCTGGTAAATAAGCTAGTCGGGGAAGTGATACAATAAAAGAAAAAAAGAAGGGCCTTTGCGCCCCGGCGGTTCTTTCCGGATGGAAAGGGCGGCGGGGCGCAAAGGCCCTGTTTTTTTTATTAATTTAATAGCTCTGCAAATCAAATAAAAATAATTTTTTTTGAAACTTTTTCCCTCCCATCTGCATCTAATGAAAGAGAGACGGAATAGTATCCGTCATTAGAGAACAGACAAGCCGATAAGTCCGTATTATCGTACAGCATAAGTGCCATAATAGGCAAAAAGGTGCAGGGCGGAGGAAAATGTTTATGAGGAAAATAGTAAGAAAAAGAACTGGCCTTCTGGCAGTTACCGCAGTGTTGATGCTCATTTGTGCTTTTTTTATTACAGGGACGGTGATGAGCCAGACAAAAGACAGAGTGAAGGTGGATGAGAAATATTACTTCCGGCTGGAAGAGGAATACCTGAACCGGGTGAGGGAGACCCTGAAGCAGGAAGGGTATTCCAACTGCGGCCTGACACTGACCTATACCAGGGATGTATCCGGGGAACGCAGATATTTTCTGAAGATCCATAACAAACGCTTTGACAGACTGGACAGCCTGCAGAGAAAAGCCATTCTGGATCGTGTGGGCAAAGTGGAGTTCGGTGTGGAAGGCTGCAGCCTTTACCAGGAATTTCTTTGAACACTTTGGATTTGGGGAATGACATTAATATCGTTTGGGGGTATAATAAGCAAAAAAGCACGACCGGGAAAGAACCGGAAAGCAACGGATAATAAGAGCCGGAACCGTACGTGCGGACGGGAGAGAAGGATATGGAAAGAACCCCCAGGCCAAACGAAATATATCAGCATTTCAAAGGAAATCTTTATAAAGTTATCACGCTTGCAACCCATTCCGAAACAGGGGAAAGCATGGTGGTTTACCAGGCTCTATACGGTGATTTCCCGGTATTTGTAAGGCCGCTGGAAATGTTTGTGAGTCAGGTTGATCATGACAGATATCCGGAAGCAAAGGCGGAATTCCGCTTTACCCTGGTTCCTCAGATTCTGGGACAGGGCAGTATGCCGGAGACGGAAGCTTCACGGCCTTTCGTGCCGGCGGAAGATAAAACGGTTATGCAGAATGCTTCCGGTGAGCAGGGGCGTCCTGCCGCCGACATATCCGCTGCGGGATATGAAGCTTTTACAGCAGAACAGGCAGTTCCCGGATCGGAACGGACAACCGAGGAAGCGGAAGAGGAGGAAGCAGTTTTGGATCCGCTGCTGCTGCAGTTTCTGGATGCAGGCACCTATGAAGATAAGCTGAATATCATGGTTGGCCTGCACAGCCGGATTACGGATGAAATGCTGAATACCATTGCCGTATCCCTGGATTTGGAGCTGGAAGAAGGGGAACTGGAGGAACGCTACCAGACATTGAAGAATTGTCTGATAACGCTGGAAAAATATGAATGCAACCGTCTCAGATGACAGCAGATACCGCCGGGAGAACCCGGTACTGTATCGCATTCAGTGTACCGGTTATAAGGAAGACTCTGTCCTGCACCGAAGGAGGAGGACTTCATGGCATATGATTTGGACAACAGGCTGGTTATAGGTGTTTCCACAAGGGCGCTTTTTGATCTGGGTCTGGAAAATGAAATTTTTGAAAAGGAAGGTGTGGAAAGCTATCGGGAGTATCAGACGGAGCATGAGGCGGATATCCTTCAGCCCGGCCCCGGTTTTCCTCTGGTAAAGGCGCTTCTTGCCATCAACACGCTGCCCGGTCAGGAAGGCCGGGTGGAAGTCATCGTGATGTCAAGAAACAGTGCGGATACTTCGCTGCGTGTTTTCCGCTCTATAGAGTATTATGGGCTGGATATTACCCGTGCGGTTCTGGCAGGAGGAGCGTCCCTTGCCCCTTATCTGGAAGCCTTCCGTACGGATCTTTTTCTTTCCGCCTGCGAGGATGATGTACAGCGGGCAGTGGATTCCGGCATAGCGGCGGGAATAATCTGTGACGGCATCCGGGAATATACCCGGGAGGAGAATATCCGGCAGATCCGCATTGCCTTTGACGGGGATGCCGTTCTTTTTACGGATGAATCGGAACGCATTTTCCGGGAGCAGGGGCTTGCCGCATTTGAAGAAAACGAACGGCGTAAGTCCGACAGTCCCCTGGAGGAAGGGCCTTTTGCACGCTTCCTCAAAACCATTGCCGTACTGCAGCAGGAGTTCCCGCCGGATCAGACGCCTATCAGGACGGCTCTTGTCACCTCCAGGAGTGCGCCTGCCCATGAACGTGTCATCCGCACCCTGCGGGCATGGAACGTAAGGATAGATGAAGCTTTTTTTCTGGGAGGCATTTCCAAAAAGGAGATTCTGGCCGCTTTCGGCGCCCACATCTTTTTTGACGATCAGGCGGTGCATACGGGAAATGCCGCTGCAGTGGTACCCTCCGCCAGGGTGCCCTGCCGTTGCAGGTGCAGGAAAGAGGAGAAGCCGGAGAAAGGAAATCCGGACGTTAAGGGTGGTAAAGAATAGAAAATGGGACAGTATAGAAAATGTATAGCATAGAAAAAAGACGGCATAGAAAAAAGACAGCAGGTAATTTATGAAATATGAAAATATAAAGGAAGGTATTTTTATAGAAAGGCCAAACCGGTTTATTGCCTATGTGGAAATAGAGGGAAGGCAGGAGAAGGTGCATGTAAAAAATACCGGAAGATGCAAAGAACTTCTGCGCAGAGGTGTCCGGGTATACCTGGAAAAAAGCGGCAATCCGGAGCGGAAGACGGCTTATGATCTGATCGGTGTGGAAAAAGACGGCCGTATGGTAAACATGGATTCCGCGGCGCCGAATAAGGCGGCGGGGGAATGGCTGGCTTTAGGAGGCCTGTTTCCGGGAGTGAAACGGATCCGGCCGGAATGCACCTACGGGAATTCCCGGTTTGATTTTTATATTGAAACGGATGAGAGTAATATATGGCTGGAGGTGAAAGGTGTAACCCTGGAAACGGAGGGTGCGGCTCTGTTTCCGGATGCACCTTCTTTGCGTGCCCTTAAGCATGTGGAGGAGTTGGTACAGGCTAAGAAAAACGGATATGATGCGGGCATCCTTTTTGTGGTGCAGATGGAAGGCGTCCGGTATTTCACGCCTAACAGACATACACAGCCGGCTTTTGCCCTGGCGCTGGAGAAAGCGGAGGCCGCCGGAGTGGGGCTGTATGCCTATGGCTGTCATGTGACCCGTGACAGTATGGAGATCACTTATAAGATACCGGTGGTTCTGGATCCGGATAAAGAGGCGGGAGACAATCTGGAAGCTATTGCGGCACCGCTGCTTAAATGGTATGATGGGAACAGGCGTATCCTTCCATGGAGAGAGGATCCTGCGCCCTATCGGGTATGGATATCGGAAATCATGCTGCAGCAGACGCGGGTGGAGGCTGTAAAGCCTTATTTCCAGCGGTTTATGGAAAGCTTTCCCGATATTGCGTCGCTGGCTGACGCGCCCGAGGACAGGCTTCTGAAGCTGTGGGAAGGACTGGGCTATTACAACAGGGCCAGGAACCTGAAGAAGGCGGCAGGAGTCATTATGGCCGAACATGCGGGTGTCATGCCTTCCACGGCAGGGGAACTTCTGACGCTGCCGGGAATCGGCAGCTATACGGCAGGTGCGGTGGCCTCCATCGCCTATGGAGAGCCGGTGCCCGCGGTGGACGGAAATGTACTCCGGGTGATTGCCCGCTATCGGGCGGATGACCGGGATATACTGGATGCAAAAGTCAGAAAAAGTGTGGAAGAGGATCTGCTGGCGGTGATCCCCAGGGAACGCCCCGGTGATTTTAACCAGGCGTTAATGGAGCTGGGCGCAACGGTTTGTATACCAAACGGGATGCCCAAATGCGGAGACTGCCCATGGGAAGACCACTGTCGGGCCCACAGGATGTCGGCGGAAACTGATTTCCCGCAAAAATCCCCGAAAAAGGCCCGTACCATTGAGAAAAGAACAATCCTGGTGATTCAGGATGCCCAGAGAACCGCCATACGGAAACGCCCGGGAAAAGGGCTGCTGGCGGGAATGTATGAGTTTCCTTCTGTGCAAGGACATCTCGGTCAGGAAGAGGTGCTGACATTCTTAAAAGAAAAGGGAATGCATCCTTTACGGATAAGCAGACTTCCCGATTCCAGGCATATTTTTTCACACAAGGAATGGGATATGGTAGGCTACTGTATCCGGGTGGATGAACTGGAGCCGGCGGGCGGCCTGAAGGAAGGACTGCTGTTTGTGGAGCCCTCACGTACCGAGAAGGAATATCCGATTCCCTCCGCATATGCCGCTTATACGGACTATCTGCAGATCCGGCTGGGAAATGAGAAGTATGAAAGTTCTAATCAGGTTACGGATTGATGCCGTATCCCGGGCAGGCCTGCCGGCGGGACATAAATACGAAAAGGAAGCAACTGTGAAAATTCGGAACAGTTACAAATAAGCAAGGATGCGCCGGGCCAAAACGGAAAGGAAAGCCGGGGGCGCGAAACGGAGGAAGTTATGAAACTGCTGTCAATAACAATACCCTGCTATAATTCTGAAAAGTACATGCGTAAGTGTATCGAATCCCTTCTGCCGGGAGGGGAGGATGTGGAAATACTGATTGTGGATGACGGTTCCACCGATGGAACAGCTGCAATTGCGGATGAATATGCGGAAAAACACCCTTCTGTAGTCCGCGTGATCCATAAAGAAAACGGAGGTCACGGCTCCGCTGTAAATACCGGTATCGAGAATGCTTCCGGCCTTTATTTTAAAGTGGTGGACAGCGACGACTGGGTGTCGGACACGGCCTACCGGGAAATCCTGGATAAGCTGACACAGCTTACCGGCGGTGAAGAAGTGCTGGACATGCTGATTGCCAACTATGTATATGAAAAAGAAGGCGAAAAGCGCAAAAAGGTAATCCGTTACCATCATGTACTGCCGGAGGATGAGCTGTTTTCCTGGAATGATGTGCACCGGTTCCATAAGGGACAGTATATCCTTATGCATTCCGTGATTTTCAGGACCAGGCTGTTAAAGGACTGCGGTCTGAAGCTGCCGGAGCATACCTTTTATGTGGACAACCTGTTTGTATTTGAACCGCTTCCCTTTGTGAAGAAGATGTATTATATGGATGTGAATTTTTACCGCTACTATATCGGAAGAGCGGATCAGTCCGTAAATGAGCAGGTGATGATAGGCAGGATTGACCAGCAGATCAAGGTCAACAAGATTATGGTGGATTATGTGGTGTCCAAAAAGCAATTTCTGACAACCCACAAAAAGCTGCGTAATTATATGCTTAATTATCTGGACATTATCACGACGGTCTCTTCGATCATGCTGATTTATTCCGGCACCGAAGAGAACCTGGAAAAGAAAAACGAACTCTGGAAATATATCAAGCAGAAGGACCCGATGGTGTTCTTCCGTCTCCGTTACGGCCTTTTGGGAAGCTATACCAATCTGCCGGGTAAGGGAGGAAGAAAAATATCCGTGGAAGGATATAAACTCTGCCAGAGGTTTTTTAAGTTCAATTAACCAATATATACAGAAAAAAGTGCCGGATTTCCCGGCACTTTTTTTGTTCCGCCCATGAAAGGGAAAACCGGCCGGTTACTCTTTGCGGAGGGCCGCAAAGAAGGTGATCCAGAGGAGAAGGAACTGCAGGGCAAAACAAATCCAGGTAAGAGTGTTGTCCAGGGGAACGTAATAGATGTCCTGTATACTCATGTTCCTTTCGTCCAGAAGAAGGCCCTGGTTCCAGAGGAGCTGGCCGCTGATACGGGTGGTGATGAAAAGGAGGACAAAGATCAGGAGAAGGGCGAGGCGTTTTAAGCGGATGGTTTTTTTAAGACGCTTGGTGGTGGCTTCCAGTATGGCGTTTGCTTTTTCCAGGTCGATGCTGTTTTCCTGGTGTCGCTGGGCGTCCATTAATTCCACGACGGAAATGTCCAGGGCCCGGGACAGGGGACTGAGCAGATCGATGGCGGGAAGGGAAAGGCCGCGTTCCCACTTGGATACCGCTTTGTCCGTTACATGAAGCTGATCCGCCAGCTCTTTCTGGGTGAGATTTTTTTCTGTGCGCAGCTGTTTGATAAAAAGTCCGATTGCTTGGTTGTCCATGTCTGGTACCTCCTGTATTTGCTCTTATTGTAAAGGACAGGCAAGAAAAAATCACCCGACTGTCGGTAGACAAGCGGGTGATTGGGATAAATGCCGTTATTTGATTTCGTTGTGTGCAGCTTTGGCGGCCCGTCTTGCCGTGCGGTGCTGTTTCAGGTATATAAGGACATCATAGTGATAAACCACGCCATACATGGCGGCTGCCATAACAAAGGCCGTCAGCATGTCAAAAACGGAATGCTGCTTCAGGAAAACAGTAGCCAGTATGATGGAAACACAGAGGACGGCGGAACCAAAGCGAAGCCATTTCCTGAACATAAGGATTGTCCGCGAAGCGTGGCATCCGCTGTTTTTACCCAGCTGGGAACGGGACAGGGCGATATGGGCGCCCAGGGAGTTATATACATGGATACTTGGCCACAGATTGGTGGGAGTATCGGTACGGTACAGCGATGCCACCATCTGGGTAAAGATATTGTCACGGGGCATAACGACCGGCCTTAAACGCTGCCCGTTCGGGAAAAAGGTGGACACCAGCAGAAAGACCGTCATTCCGGTGCAAAGGAAAATCGCTGCTCTGTAGTAATCATCCTTATTTGTGAAGGCCAGGTACAGGACAACGGCCGGTACATAAACAAACCACAGAAAATAAGGAATGATAAATATTTCATTGAACGGTATATAGTCATCAATCGCCATATGGATGATTTGGTATTTCCAGATATGTCTCTGCTCCAGCCAGGAAAACCAAACCATGTAGACGAGAAAATACAAGGCAAAGGGCAATATGTGTTTATACTTTTCATAGATAATTTTCATAATAATCGCCTCTTGATAATTTAATAGTAAAAACGCAGCAGCTGTCTGGTACAGCTTACCGTGATGTCGTCTGAAAGGCAGGATACTTCGCCGTCCGTATGTACCCATAAAGGAACTGTGGTATGTATCCGGACGGAACGGCCGCTGTAGCGTTCCACGCCGTTATAGCGGTAGTGCTTTCCTGTAAAAGCGGTGGGGAGTACCATAAGCACTTTCCACTTGGGCACGCCGCTGACCGTGCATAAATCCAGTATTCCGTCCGACGCGTCGGCGCCGGGGCAGAAGTAGAAGCCGCCGCCCTCATAGCAATGGGACATACAGGCGACGAACATCAGCCGGGACAGATTCACCTTTTCGCAGGGCAGCCCGTCTCCCTCCAGAGTGAGCTCGGCAGCCGCATTTCCGGAGCGGATCAGCTGTTTCAATGCGATTCCCAGATAGGTCAGCTTGCCAAGGCCGATCTTGTTAAAGAAATCCTTTATATGTGAATGCATGGCTTCCTGGCATACGCCGGCATCAAATCCAATGCCGCAGCTTACCAGAAAACGTCTGTCGGGGGGCGCCGGTTTGTCCTCAAGCGGCCTGCCGTCAGATTTATAAACACTATTATAATGAAGAAAGCCTACATCCATAGGCCGTTCCCTGGCAAAGGAGAGTATGCGTTCCAACGCTTCGGCAGGGTCGCGGCTGATGCCGGTATCCCGTGCGAGATCGTTGCTGGAACCGGTGGGGATGTAACTGAACCGGGTCCTTTTAAAGTCCCGGATCCCCTGCACCGCTTCATTCGCCGTGCCGTCCCCGCCCAAAACAATCAGATGGATGTCCTCTTTGCCGGCCGGCAGAGAACCGGTGAGCTTTTCGGCCAGCCTGACAATATCGCCGGGTCCCTGGGAAAAATAAACCTGATATGGTATCTTTCTTTCCTCAAGAATACTCTTGATCCGTTCCCAGTACTTCTGTCCCCGTCCGGAACGGGAGGCAGGATTTACCAAAAATGAATACATATGTTTCTCCCCGGCTTTCCCCATAAAACTTAATTTTCTAAGGTTGTATTGTAACAGAAATGAAATGGCAAGTAAAGGGGCGCGGACAGGACTTAAGAAAAGAATAAGAATAATCTTTCATAAGAATAATTTTTTGCGAATAATTTTTTGATTTATTTATATTTGCAATTAACTTAATGTATGCTATAATCATCATAATTTGACATAATAAGCGTTTCGTTTTTTGCCTGTAATAGAGGTGGCTGAAGCGCCGAACCTCAGATAAAGGCAGTGGCGGGCAGAGATAATTCGGTATCCCCCACTGGTATAAATCCAAGTTATGTAGTTTCATAAAATGAGGCCGTACTCTGTGAAATTACCGGACGTTGATAGAAATATGCAGGAGGTTGAAAGATGTATTCTCTGGACGATGTGATGAAGACGGATCCGGAAATCGCACAGGCGATTGTGGACGAACAGGAAAGACAGAACAGCCATATCGAGCTGATCGCTTCTGAAAACTGGGTCAGCAAGGCTGTTATGGCCACAATGGGAAGCGTACTGACCAACAAGTATGCGGAAGGCTATCCGGGCAAGAGATATTACGGCGGATGCGACTGTGTGGATGTGGCGGAAAATCTGGCTATTGAACGTGCCAAAGAGCTGTTCGGCTGTGATTATGCCAACGTGCAGCCCCATTCCGGAGCACAGGCCAATATGGCGGTACAGTTTGCCGTATTGAACCCCGGCGACACGATTATGGGGATGAATCTGGATCACGGAGGACATCTTACCCACGGAAGCCCGGTGAATATGTCCGGCAAATATTTTAATATCGTTCCCTACGGCGTGAATGACGAAGGCTTTATCGACTATGACCAGTTAAAACAAACCGCCAGAGAATGCAAACCTAAAATGATTATTGCAGGAGCGTCCGCTTATGCAAGGACTATAGATTTCAAAGCCTTCAGGGAAGCTGCCGACGAGGTGGGAGCCTGCCTGATGGTAGACATGGCCCATATTGCCGGCCTGGTTGCCGCAGGGCTGCATCCCAGTCCCATTCCTTATGCGGATGTGGTGACTACCACAACCCATAAGACCCTGCGCGGACCCAGAGGCGGTATGATCCTCTGCAATAAGGAAGCTGCTGATAAATATAACTTCAACAAGGCAATTTTCCCCGGAATCCAGGGCGGTCCCCTCATGCATGTAATCGCCGCAAAGGCTGTTTGCTTCAAGGAAGCCCTGAGCGATGATTTCAGAGTGTACCAGCAGGGAATTATCGACAATGCACAGGCACTCTGCCGCGGCCTGATGGATCGCGGGATTAAGATAGTGTCCGGCGGTACGGATAACCATCTCATGCTTGTGGATCTGACCAATTTTGATCTTACCGGAAAAGCGGTGGAGAAGCTGCTGGATGCGGCCCACATCACCTGCAATAAGAATACGATCCCCAATGACCCGAAATCCCCGTTTGTGACAAGCGGTGTCCGTCTGGGAACCCCTGCCGTTACCTCCAGAGGAATGAACACGGAGGATATGGACCGGATAGCGGAAGCGATCGCTTTGGTTATCAAAGGCGGTGAGGATAAAATTCCTGAGGCCAGGGCTATTGTACAGACATTAACCGACAAATATCCGCTCGTATAAGTAAAAGTAACTGTCCGCTGCCTTCACGGTTACAAGTAAGAAAACGGATAACGGGGCCGCAGGCCCCGTTATTTTTGTCTGCAGATACGATAGGACAGCAGGACATTTATGGGAACGGAGAGAATTATATGGAAAAAAAAGGAAACGGAGCGCAGACCGTTATCAGTAATCTGAGGGATAAAAACGGAAGATTTTCGTTAGATGCACTGAAGCTGCTTGCTTTGATAACCATGTTTATTGATCATACGGGAGCAGGGATTATGGAGGCCTTTTTTTTGCAGAGGCTTGCCGTTGACAGCCAGGCATTCCGAATCTGCCTGACTGTGGATGAACTGATGCGATGTGTGGGCAGGCTGGCTTTTCCCATATACTGCTATCTGTTGGTACAGGGCTTCCTCCATACAAGGAGCGCCTCCAGATATGCCCTCCGCCTTTTCGGGTTCGCGCTGCTTTCCGAGCTGCCTTTTGACTGGCTTTTATTCGGCGGCATCACACCGGATTACCAAAATGTATTCTGGACGCTGCTCATCGGCCTTCTGATGCTGATGGGGCTTCGCCGGGCCGGGAAATGGGAAAGCAAAGCATTGTCCGTCGGAGGCAGTTTCGTGATACTTGCTGCCGGGATGACGGCAGCCCTGCTAATGAGGACGGATTACGATTATAAGGGTGTGGTTTTGATTGCCGCCCTCTATCTGCTGCGCGGCGACAGAAAGAGGCAGTGCCTGCTTTCCCCCCTTTTCTTTTTTGCCTCCTTCTTCCTGGATGTGCTTTTAGGACTGAATACGGCAGCGGCGATCGTCTCATCCCTGTCCGTAGAGGTATTCTGTATTTTTGCATTTTTATTCCTGTATGCGGGCAATGGTAAAAGATATATGAAAAAAGGCAAATATTTCTTCTATTTCTTTTATCCCGGCCACATGCTGCTTCTGCTGGGCATCCGTTACCTCCTTCTTTTCCTGTGGTAAATACTGGAACAGCTTATATTAATGTCATATTCAGGCGGATTGTATTCCTAAAAATACAATCCGCCTGAAAGTTTTTATTGCTTTCCCGGAAACCCTATGCTACAATATCCATCGGTGACACACAAATGTTTGCAGTAGAAAGACATGTTAAAATAAAGGCTTTTACAGAGGAAGAGGCTTCGGATACGAAATGAAAAATATGCAGAAAAAAACGGATTATTATGTAGTGAAACAGAAGGCGGTTCCGGAGGTCCTGCTTAAGGTAGTAGAGGCCAAACGGCTGCTGGATTCAGGAAAAGCCGCCACTATCCAGGATGCGGTGGAGAAGGTGGACATCAGCCGCAGTTCCTTTTACAAATATAAGGATGATATATTTCCCTTTCATGACAATGCCCAGGGTACCACAATTACACTGGCCATGTCAATTGAGGATGAGCCGGGGCTTTTGTCCGATGTGCTGAAGGTGATCGCGGACTTCGGCGCCAATATTCTGACAATCCATCAGAGTATCCCCATCAACGGCGTTGCATCCTTAAGCATCAGCGTCCAGGTTCTCAGCACAACGGGAGATGTATCCAGAATGCTGGAGACCATGGAAGAGAAGACAGGTGTCCGTAACGTCAAGATTTTGGCGAAGGAATAAAGCTCTACAAAAGAAAAGCAGACGGAGGAAGAGATATGATAAACGTAGCGGTACTGGGATATGGCACGGTGGGAAGCGGAGTAGTTGAAGTAATTGAAACGAATAAAGAGGTTATTGACAAAAGAGCAGGAGAAGAACTGCATGTGAAATACATACTGGATTTAAGGGATTTTCCGGGGGATCCGTACGAAGACAGGGTGGTACATGATTACAATGTTATCCTCAGTGATCCCGAGGTATCCATCATCTGTGAAACGATGGGAGGCAACGAGCCTGCCTTCACCTTTTCCATGCAGGCCCTGAAAGCGGGAAAAAGCGTATGTACCTCCAATAAAGAACTGGTGGCCAACCATGGGGCACAGTTAATCCGCACCGCCAGGGAAAACTGCTGCAATTATCTGTTTGAAGCCAGCGTTGGCGGCGGGATCCCTATTATCCGTCCCTTGAATGTGGCGCTCACCGCAGAACGTATTGAACTGATTAACGGCATTCTGAACGGTACCACCAACTACATTCTCACCAAAATGGCGGAAGAAGGAAGCGATTTCGATACCTGCCTGAAGGAGGCCCAGGAAAAAGGCTATGCCGAGCGTAATCCGGAAGCCGATGTGGAAGGCTATGATGCCTGCCGTAAAATCGCCATTCTTTCCTCCCTGATGACAGGAAAAACCGTCCGCTACGAAGATATCTACACGGAAGGGATTACGAAAATAACGAAAGAGGATTTCCTCTATGCGAAAAAAATGAATAAATTCATCAAACTGTTAGCCGGAGCAAAAGAGGCCGACGGTGAATATTATGCCATGGTAGCCCCTTTTATGATCGGGGAAAAGAACCCGCTGCACAGTGTTAATGATGTTTTTAACGCTATTTTTATCAGAGGGAATACGCTGGGGGATTCCATGTATTACGGAAGGGGCGCAGGAAAGCTGCCCACGGCCAGTGCCGTGGTGTCCGATGTGATTGACTGTGCCAAACACGGACGTAAGCATATCATCTGCATCTGGGAAGAAGAAAAGCTTTCCCTTAAGAGCATGGAAGATTCTTCCAGGAAGTTTTTCGTCCGTGTTTCCGGGAAATCGGAGGAAGCGGTCAGGAAGCTCTTCGGCGAAGTGGAAAAAATAGAAGCAGATGGGGTGAACGGAGAATTCGGCTTTGTGACTCCTGTAATGACGGAAAAGGAATTTGCTGCAAAAACCTTGGAACTGCCCGGATTTATCAGCCGGATCCGTCTGGAAGAAGACTAGAGTGTGTTTGAAAATACACTCTGAAGGAAAGCCGTACAACTCGGCGGAATCGAGGAAGAAATGAAATATGTGGTTGTTTTGGGAGATGGGATGGCGGATGAGCCGTTGTCCCGCCTGAATGGAAAAACACCTCTCTCTTATGCAAAGACACCGGCTCTGGATATGTTAAGCAAAAAATCGGAAATAGGCATGGTGAGCACCATACCCGAAGGAATGAAGCCGGGATCCGATACAGCGAATCTTTCTGTCATCGGATATGACCCAAGGAAATATTATTCCGGGCGCTCCCCTCTGGAGGCGCTCAGCATAGGGGTACCCATGCAGGATACGGACATTGCCATGCGGTGTAATATCGTTACTCTTTCGGAAGAAGAGGGGATCCCCTTTTCCAGAAGAAGAATCCTGGATCACAGCTCCGGTGAAATCAGCACAAAAGACTGCAGTGTGCTTCTGCATGCGGTAATGGAAGAAATGGACGCAGAGCCTTATCATTTTTATGTGGGAACCAGTTACCGCCACTGCCTGATCTGGAAAAACGGGGAAGCGGAAGAACTGACCCCGCCCCATGATGTGCTCGGTAGGGAAATTGCCCCTTACCTGCCTTCGGATAAAAAGCTGTATGAAATGATGGAAAGAAGTTATTCTCTCCTCAAAGATCATCCAATTAACATAGAGCGCAGACGCAATGGCCTGAATCCGGCCAACTGCTGCTGGTTCTGGGGAGCCGGGACCCGTCCTGCCCTGCCCTCCTTCCAGGAAAAAACAGGGAAAAAAGGTATTATGATATCCGCTGTGGATTTGCTGAAGGGTATTGCTGTAGGCGCCGGAATGGATGTGGCCGAGGTGGAAGGCGCCAACGGCGGACTTCATACCAATTATGAGGGAAAGACTCAGGCGGCTGTGGATGCGTTGACAAAGGGCGGCTATGATTTTGCTTATATCCATGTGGAGGCCCCGGATGAAATGGGACATCAGGGAAGCCTTGAGAAGAAACTGAAAGCCATTGAGTACCTGGATACCAGGGTAATTGGCCCCCTGACCTCTGCTCTCGACAGAAGCGGTACCGATTACCGTTTGCTGGTGATGCCGGATCATCCCACCCCTATACGGATACGCACCCATACGGCGGAGAATGTGCCTTATCTTATATATGACAGCACCAGACCGCAGAAAAACGACTGGAATTATAACGAAGCGGAAGCTATTTTGAGCGGAAACTATATCCCGGAAGGCTATAAGCTTATGGATCAATTCCTGCAAATTAAGCATAAAAAGTAACGGGTAAGGCCCTTGGACGTCTTATATAAAAATCATCAGTAAGGAAAGGATAAAAGCCGCCGTCTTCCGGTGGCAGAGGAAAAGTAATTATGAAAAAAGTGGTTAAATTCGGTGGAAGCTCCCTCGCCAGTGCAGAACAGTTCATGAAGGTGGGCGGGATTATAAAAGCCGATGAGGAAAGAAGGTTTGTGATACCCTCCGCACCCGGAAAACGCAGCAAGAAAGATACCAAGGTAACGGATATGCTTTACGACTGCTATGGGGCGGCAGAGGAAGATAAGCCCTTTCAGGAGCTGCTGAAGGCTATTGAAAACAGATACGAAGAGATCATCAAGGGCCTGGGCCTGGAACTTTCCCTGAAAGAAGAATTTAAAACCATTTCCGCTAATTTTAAAAAGAAGGCGGGCAGGGATTATGCCGCTTCCCGAGGTGAATATCTAAATGGAATCGTTATGGCCGCTTATCTGAAATTCACCTTTATTGATGCCGCAGAAGTGATTTTCTTTGATGAAGAGGGCGTTTTCGATGCGGCCAAGACCGATAAAGTCATGTCCGAACGTCTTGAAAAAGAAGAGTACGCCGTTATCCCCGGGTTCTACGGCTCACAGCCTGACGGCAGCATCCGCACCTTTTCCAGAGGAGGCTCCGACATTACCGGTTCCATCGTGGCAAAGGCTGTCCATGCGGAGGTTTATGAGAACTGGACCGATGTATCCGGCTTTTTGATTGCAGATCCCCGTATCATCCCCAATCCGGTTGGCATCGACACCATTACCTACAAGGAGCTGCGGGAGCTTTCTTATATGGGGGCCACCGTCCTTCACGAGGACGCTATCTTCCCGGTAAGAAAAGAAGGGATCCCGATTAATATCCGCAACACCAATGCACCGGAGGATAACGGAACCTGGATCGTGGAAAGTACCTGTCAGAAATCCAAATTTGTCATCACCGGAATTGCCGGTAAAAAAGGCTTCTGCTCTGTGAATATTGAAAAGGATATGATGAATGCGGAGATAGGTTTTGGACGCAAGGTTCTTCAGGCCTTTGAAGACAGCGGTATTTCCTTTGAGCATGTTCCTTCCGGGATTGATACCATGACCGTCTTTGTCCATCAGGATGAATTCATGGATAAGGAACAGAAGGTGGTTTCCGCCATACACCGTCTCGCGCATCCGGATACCATTGACATTGAATCCGATTTGGCACTGATTGCCGTGGTTGGCCGGGGAATGAAATCAACCAGAGGTACCGCAGGAAGAATCTTTTCCGCCCTGGCCCATGCCAATGTCAACGTTAAAATGATCGATCAGGGTTCAAGCGAGCTGAATATAATCATCGGTGTAAGAAACGAAGATTTTGAAGCTGCTATCCGTGCTATTTATAATATTTTTGTGCTGGTACAGATATAAACCATCGTTTGCTGCGGTGTATACGGAATATGAAAAAGCGTCTGAAGCTGCCTTTACGGGCTGTTTCAGGCGCTTTTTCCCTTCCTGCCGCCGCCATATGCAGAAGCCTGAATCCTCGGCCGCCATAAAAACTTTGATTTTTCCGGAATGCCCGCTGCGCATTCTCACCACAAGCTGGTTCCAGAAGCAGTCGGGGGAAAGGCAGTTCCCGCATTCTGCTTTAGAGGCCGCAAAGATCTGCTGCTAATTTGGGAACCGCTTATGCATGTACCGAGAAGAGCATGAATAAGAATAAATTGTCAGATAATTCAAACAATAATAAGCAAAATACATACAATAAATGGTAATTGATTGTATAAAATGTAAAAATTAAAATAAATAAGAAAAAAATCTAAAAACATGTTGACAATTCAAATTTATACAGATATAATGAAGTCACAAACAAAGAAGAAAACAAAAAACAGAGGAAAGGAAGGTACAGACCACCGAAAACGTAAATTAGTCCCTTTAAAGTAAGCTTAAAGGAGAAAAAACAATAACAGTACAAGACAACTTAATAAGGAAGCCTTAAAGATTGTTCATAAAGAAGAAAGGATTTTCTTTCAGAAGGAAACGCTTTAGAATGAAGGAAACGGGAACTATCTGGTAAACTGGTAACTGTAAATAAAGATTCTTTTGAAGAACGAGAAAATTTCTGACAGCAGAGAAGATTATCTTTAGTTTAAAGTAACGACAGAAGCCGATAGCTTTAGTTTAAAGAAAAGGTTCTATAGAGCGAAGGAAACAGTATCCTTAGTTGAAAGAAGTAATTTATTATAGATGGTGACCAGATAAGAACAAGAACCGTCATACTAAAGAAATCCCGGAAAGAAGAAAATGGAATCTTTAAAGAACAATAATAATATACTTTAAGGACAATGCTAAAAACCGAAGCGAGATGAGTACACTTACTTGAGTGACGAAGAATCATCAAGAATTTATGATGAATACCGTTACAGTACACGAGTACAAGAAGTAGGAAGAGTGGAAAGCAAGCTGAGGAGAAAAAATGGAGGAAGAGGCCATTGGATAGCATAGTTTAGGAGCGGGTATCAGTGATGAAAAGTGATTGATACCCGCTTCTATTTGTGGTACTGTTATATAGGAACGGAAGGAGTGTTGGTATGAACCGGAGAGACAGAAGACGGAAGAGACGGGTAAGGAACCAGATTATTTCCTATATTGTGGCTGTATTGCTGCTGGCCGGGTTAGTGACCGGCGGATTTTTTGGTGTCCGGCACATTTCCAACGCTATGGAAGAGAAAAAACAACAGGAGGAATCCCGGGTCCAGGAAGAATCCCAGGCCCAGGCGGAAGCCGTGGAGCAGACCGGCACGGAAACAGAAACGGCGGGAGAAGCGGCGACGGAGACGGAAAGTGTACAGTCCCAGGACGAAATCCTGGAGGAACTGGTGGAATCCTGTGTGGCAAATATGAGTCTGGAGGATAAGGTCGCCGGTTTGTTCGTTATAACGCCGGAACAGCTTACCGGTGTGGGGACTGCCATACAAGCAGGAGAAGGCACGCAGGAGGCCCTGAAAAAATATCCGGTGGGCGGCCTGGTTTATTTTGCCAAGAATATACAATCGGAAGAACAACTGACGGAAATGCTGTCCAAAACAGCGGGCTATGCCACCTACCCTCTTTTTCTTGGTGTGGATGAGGAAGGCGGCAGTGTTGCCAGGGTTGCCGACCAGCTGAAGCTGACCAATGTGGGACCTATGGCGGATATCGGGGCAGGGGGCGATCCGAATGCGGCATATGCGGCAGGGCAGACGATAGGCGGTTATTTGAAAAGCTATGGATTTAACCTGGATTTTGCGCCGGTAGCGGATGTGCTGACCAATCCGGACAATAAAGTGATCGGAGACAGGGCATTTGGAAGCGATGCGGCCGCAGTGTCCCAGATGGTATCCAGTGCTGTACAAGGACTGCAGGACACAGGGGTAAGCGCCTGTATCAAACATTTCCCCGGGCATGGTGATACCTCGGGGGATTCCCATGAAGGAGCAGTGGAAACGGACAGGACGGCAGAAGAGATGCAGGGAACCGAATTTCTGCCCTTCCAGGCCGGAATAGACGCGGGGACCGCTATGGTTATGGTAGGACATATATCGGCCCCGGGCCTTGCGGACGGAGATGCCGCGCCTGCTTCCATCAATGAGAAAATTATTTCCGGTGTGCTGCGTAAGCAGCTTGGTTATGAAGGGATTGTCATTACGGATGCCATGAATATGTCGGCAATATCCGAGTATTACACGGCTGATGAAGCGGCAGTCAAGGCGCTGAAGGCCGGCGCAGATATGATTCTCATGCCGGAAGATTTTGTCACGGCATATGAGGGTGTTGTTAATGCGGTAAAAGACGGAACTATTGATGAAAACCGGATTAACGATTCCCTGAAGAGGGTATACCGGGTGAAATATGCGGATACTCTTAAATGACAGACGTTAACAGGCCGGATGCAGCTAAAAAGCAGTGCTGCCGTTCTTCTTTTTCTGGAAGGCGGCAGCACTGCTTTTTATATACATCTTTTTATATGTCTATCATATAAAAACAGCGGTTATCCGATATTCGGAAACCGCTGTTTACAAGAGAGCGATAGACGGGGCTCGAACCCGCGGTCTCGACCTTGGCAAGGTCGCGCGTTACCAACTACGCCACTATCGCATTTTATCGAACCAAATGGCTGTAAATCCATCTGTCCAACAGGCAAGTATTACTATACAATAACCGTTCAAAATTGTCAATCCCTTTTTTGTATAAAATCATATCCGGTTATAAATCAGGGAACAGATCAGACCCGTCTGAAGAGTGTATTTTATTTTTCTCTTATAATGTGTTATACTAATCCCCATATACGAAAGAAGTGGGTTAACTGTTAATATATATGGAAAATAACGGCTTTTAGTAAGCGGGCGGACCTGGGAGACCATGGCTGTGTTTACGGGAAAATGGAGAATTGCGGATGTCCGGCGGCCGGTATAAGTACGATTGATTACCTGATAGGAGAAAGGAGGCTTTCTATGGGCAGGGAAAACGGAAATGAAATGGAGCAGATTCAGAGGAGCCTGGAACAGTTCCTGGACAGAGAAGTGGAAAAATATGAGAAAAGCGATGCTGCTTATAGTAATGCGGAGGGATCTGACGGGGAAGGTTATGAAGAAGAGGCGGCGTTCGGGGAAGAACCGGATTACGAAGAACCGGACTATGAGGAGGAGATGTACGGGGAGGAAGAAGACGATTTATATGGAGAGGAAAGGGATTACGACAGGCATGCGGGGCGTTTAGCATATGAGGAATCGAAACATATAAACAGAAAGAACAGAAACAGGAAGGATAATTACACGGAAAAACCGAAGAAGCAAAAGGCTGGGAAGGAGAAACCAAAGAAGGAAAAACGGAAACGGGAGGAGGACAAACACGCCGTAATGAGCAGGGATAAGAAGAAAAACGGAAAAAAGAAGAAGTCCCGGGGAAAGAAGTTTTTAACCATTTTGGCAGTGCTGCTTGTACTTTTCGGGGCGGTCTGGTATCTGGCGATTGGCAGTATCTATGGAAAAATGAAATATAGCAGGGTGGAAACGCTTGCAGGAGAGCCGCTGAAGGAAAACGGTGTTGTGAATATCCTTTTAATCGGCAGTGATTCCCGTACAGAAGGGGACGACGGCCGGTCGGACGCCATGATTCTTCTTTCTGTCAGCAGTAAAACCAGGACGATTCATATGACTTCTCTGCTGCGGGATATGTATGTGGACATCCCCGGACGGGACGGCAACAGGCTGAACGCGGCTTATGCCTTCGGCGGGCCGGAGCTTTTGCTGGAAACGGTAAAGCAGAATCTGGGAATTGAGGTAAACCGGTATGCGGTGGTTAACTTCCAGGCCTTTGCGAATCTGGTGGATGCTGTGAATGGGGTAGATCTGGAACTTACCAATGAAGAGGTTCAGTGGGTTAATGCATATTTGAACGAATATAATGAACTCAGGGGAATGCCTATGGAGACGGATTATCTGGATACTTCCCTGAGCGGCATGATTCATTTGAATGGGGCGCAGTCTCTGGCGTACAGCAGAAACCGGTATATCGGAACGGATTTCGGAAGAACGGAGAGGCAGAGGAAGGTGCTTGCGGCGGTGATGAAGAAGCTCCCTCTGGCGGCAGTGACGAATCCGGGCGAACTGGTGAATGGCCTGTTCCCTAACCTGACAACGAATCTGACCCGGACGGAATGTCTGCGCCTGAGCCTGATGGCAGGAAAGCTGCTCACGTATGATATTGTCCAGGAAAGCATTCCTCTGGAGGGAACCTATACCGGCGCCAAGATCAGAGGTATGGATGTCCTTCAGGTGGATTTTGATAAAAACAGGACATATCTGCAGGAACAGCTTTATGGGGTGAAGGGAGAATAAGTTTCATAGAAGGATACTGTTACAGCCCGTGCACGCAGGATGATGACTGTAACGAGTAGAAGTAACAGTTCAGACATGTCTGAATGGTTACGAGTTATAAACTGTGATTGCAAAAAAACGATACACAGAATTGTAAATATCAGGAAAATGTGATACTATGTGTGTAAATTAAAAGAAAGAAGGGACTTGCTTATGGGTAAAGATGTATTGGATTATGTAGTGGAAAAAACGGACGAACTGATTAATGCTGCCACCTGCAGCAGCGAAACAAAGGCAGCGGCCCGGGCATGGCTGGAGGCTGTCGGAACGGAGAAGGAAGCCGCAGAAACCAGGAAGTATATAGAAGAACTGGAAGCGGACATCATGCCGATAGACGGTTTGATCGGTTTTGCCGAGTCGGAACAGGGAAGCCAGGTATTTGGAGCGGACAAAGCGAAAGAGGTAGCGGTACATGCAAGGGATATCAAAGCCGCGGGAGCCAGGTACTGTGATTGTCCGGCCTGTGCTGCGGCAGAGGCGATACTGGAGAAGAAGGATTCTCTTCTTGGCTGATAATTGGTGGTAATGAGTGAGGATAAGGACAACTTTATGGAGCGGTTTAAAAAGATTTACAGTCAGGGGATCGTTGATGTTCTTGAAATTTGGGTTGATACGGAAACGGGTATTAACTATATGTGGCATAAAGCGGCTAATGCAGGCGGCCTGACGCCGCTTTTAGATGAGAGTGGGAAGGTTGTTGTTACGAAAGACAGCAGTCTGAGAAGCTGAGTGGGATTTGGATTAAGTGCGGGAATTGAGAAGCATATTCCCGGAAATGATGAAAGCTCCGGAAAAGCCTCCGGCATACATGATGCCGGGAGGCTTTTTTACGCATATACAGAACAAATGACATATGGACGGAATGAGGAACTATTATGACAACAAAAACAGGAACCTTTGAAATCAGGGATCAATTTTATCTGAACAACGAGCCGTTCCGGATTATTTCTGGGGGGATCCATTATTTCAGGGTCCTTCCTGAATACTGGGAAGACAGGCTGCAAAAGCTCAGGGAGCTGGGCTGCAACACGGTGGAAACCTACATCCCCTGGAATATGCATGAGCCTGTAAAGGGGACGTTTGATTTTTACGGGGAAAACGTGCATGGGATGCTGGATGTGGTATCCTTTGTCAGGACGGCACAGAGGCTGGGGCTGTGGGTGATACTGCGCCCTTCGCCTTATATTTGTGCGGAATGGGACTTCGGAGGCCTGCCCTCCTGGCTGCTGGCCGGGGAAGAAATGGATATCAGGACCAGTGACGAGCGGTATCTGCGCCATGTAAGAGACTATTACGACAAGCTGATGCCTCTGCTGGCGCCGCTTCAGATCGATCAGGGCGGCCCGGTGCTCATGCTTCAGGTGGAAAATGAATACGGCTCCTTCGGGAATGATAAGAAATATCTGGAAAGCCTCAGGGATATGATGCGTGAGAGAGGAATCACGGTGCCGCTTTTCGCATCGGACGGCCCGGATCACAACATGCTTTCCAATGCTATAACAGAGGGTGTGTTTCCTACGGCGAATTTCGGATCCGGCGCGAGAAAGGCATTTTCCATCCTGAAGGAATATACGGACGGGGGGCCTTGTATGTGCACGGAATTCTGGATCGGCTGGTTTGATGCATGGCATGATGAGGCGCACCATAAGGGCGATGCGGAAACGGCAGCGAAGGAACTGGAGGATATTCTGGAGCTGGGAAACGTAAACATATATATGTTTGAGGGCGGTACCAATTTCGGTTTTATGAACGGGGCAAATTACGGCAGCCGTCTGACTGCGGATGTCACCTCCTATGATTATGATGCTCTGCTTACCGAGGACGGGCAGATCACGGAGAAATACAGACGTTTCCGGGAGGTGGTTTCCGGGTACGGCAGAACGGAAATCAGGCAGTCATCCGCATGCGGCAAAAAGCCGCCTTTTGAAAGGGTGGCTTACGGTTCTTGTTCCGTTGTCCGGAAGGTGGATTTGTTTCATGCCCTGGATTGTCTTGCGGAGCCTGTGGATACGGTCAGTCCCAAATCCATGGAGCGCCTGGGGCAGGGCTATGGCTATATGCTGTACTCTTCCGTGCTTCATACGGAGCGAAGGCTGCACAGTCTGCGGCTTTACCAGGCGGCGGATCGGGCGATTGTTTTTGCAGACGGGAAGCGGGTTCTTACCGCGGCGGACAGGGAGCTTCTGGAGCGCCATGAAATAGATCCGGTTACGGCGGAGGATATCAGGCTGGATATTCTGATGGAAAATATGGGAAGGGTGAATTACGGCCCCATGATAAATTGGCAGCGGAAGGGAATTGACGGCTGTGTGATGATCAATGACCGGTTCGCCCAGCACGGCTGGCAGCAGTACCGCCTTCCCCTGGATAATCTGGAGAATCTGGATTACACAAGGGGCTGGGAGGAGGGAATGCCCGCGTTCTACCGTTTTACCTTCTTTGCGGGAAAAACAGGGGATACGTTTCTCGATTTCCGGGGCTGGGGGAAAGGCTGTGTTTTTGTTAACGGTTTTCACCTGGGGAGATTCTGGGAGGCCGGGCCGCAGAAACGGCTGTATCTGCCGGGAGCCCTTCTGAAGGAGGGAGAAAACGAAATCATCCTGTTTGAAACGGAAGGCAAGTGCGGGGGGAGTATTTCCCTGCAGGCGGAACCGGATCTGGGGCGGTAAGCAGGGGATACCTGCGGGGAAAGCATGGCTGTATGAGTCATGCTTTTCTTGTGGAAATAAAGAAGGATTTGTGATACACTAAGAAACGTCACATGGCGCAGCAGAAGGAAAGCTCCATGCTGCGCGGGTAAAACAACATAAAGGACGTAGAAATAAGAGTTATGAAAACGAGTAAACTGTTAAGAAGATTTGTTCCCTACTATCGGAACTATGTGGGGATCATGGTAATGGATCTGTTCTGTGCCGCCCTCACCACGGTGTGCGAGCTGGTGCTGCCGTTAATCCTGCGCTATATTACCAACATAGGCATGAATGATCTGGCGTCGCTGACGGTACGTACCATTGTTACTATCGGCGGGGTGTATTTTGTGCTCCGTATTATAGATGGTATGGCAAGTTTTTATATGGCTTATACCGGCCATGTCATGGGAGCGTCCATAGAAACGGATATGCGGGAAGATGCCTTTGCACATTTGCAGAAGCTGTCCGACAATTATTTCAACAATACCAAGGTGGGACAGATCATGTCCCGGATTACCAGTGATTTGTTTGATGTCACGGAATTCGCGCATCACTGCCCGGAAGAGTTCTTCATCGCATTTCTAAAGGCGGTGGTATCCTTCGTGATTCTTGCGGGGATCAACCCGTTGCTGACCGTAATCATTTTTGTGCTGATTCCGGTCATGGCAGTATCCTGTTCTTATTTTAATCTGCAGGTAAGAAAAGCATTTAAAAAGCAGAGAAACCATATCGGTGAACTGAACGCCAGGATTGAAGACAGCCTTCTGGGCAATAAGGTGGTCCGGGCTTTTGCCAACGAAGATGTGGAGCTTGGAAAATTCAACCGGGATAATCAGGAGTTCCTGAAAATAAAACGCGAGACCTACAAATATATGGCGGCCTTCCAGAATACAATCCGTATTTTTGACGGGCTCATGTATGTTGTGGTGATTGTGGCGGGCGGTATTTTTATGATTAAGGGGCTTATATTCCCGGCCGACCTGGTGGCGTATACGATGTATGTGACGACACTGCTGGCGACAATCCGCCGTATTATTGAATTCGCGGAGCAGTTCCAGAGGGGAATGACGGGAATTGAACGTTTTACGGAACTGATGGATGCGAGTGTGGATATTTTTGACGAAGAAGGGGCGGTCCCTCTTCAGGATGTGAATGGAAAAATTACATTCAGGCATGTTTCCTTCGAATATCCGGATGACCATACACCGGTTCTGTCGGACATTGACATCACCATCCGGCCGGGAGAAAAAGTGGCGCTTGTAGGCCCGTCGGGCGGCGGGAAAACAACGCTGTGCAATCTTCTTCCCCGTTTTTATGATCCCACCGAAGGGGAAATTCTGCTGGACGACCAGAATATCAAAAAGGTGACATTGCAGAGTTTACGCAGCAATGTGGGTGTGGTCCAGCAGGATGTGTATCTTTTTTCCGGCAGTGTTTATGAAAATATCGCTTACGGAAAGCCGGGGGCATCCCGGGAAGAGGTGATAAAAGCGGCAAAGCTGGCGGGGGCGCATGATTTTATTGAAGAGCTGAAGGACGGTTATGAAACCTATGTGGGAGAACGCGGGGTGAAACTGTCGGGCGGACAGAAGCAGAGAATCAGCATAGCGCGCGTATTCCTGAAATCGCCCAAGGTCCTGCTTTTGGATGAGGCCACGGCGGCTCTTGATAACGAAAGCGAACACCTTGTCTCCGAATCCCTGGACAAACTGGCGGCAGGACGGACGACGCTTACCATTGCCCACAGGCTGACCACAATTCATGGGGCCGACCGGATTCTGGTGCTTTCCGGAAGCCGTATAGTGGAGGAAGGCAACCATGATATGCTGATGAAGAAGCGGGGGATTTATTACCAGTTATATACGTCCGCCAGTATCGTGGATCAGGCGGCGGCTGAATAGCTGCAGATGTCTTGTTTTTCTGGGGTGTAGATAAAAAAGTTCGGCGTCACCTGCCCCTGCTTCCTTGTGCGGCCTGCTGTCCTGCAAGGTTCCTTACAGGGGACGCTTCCGCTCGGATAATCACGCAGCGGTACT
>URMK01000049.1 GCA_900548905.1 uncultured Lachnospiraceae bacterium
TTTGGCCTTTTGTAGGCCTGAAACAAATTTAATAAGAAATAGCACAACAGGTTAAATTATAACCATGCCATACAAGAATAACAAATACTTATTATTAATATATTTCTATAGTTTCAAATTATAGTTTAACTTCTGAAATGCCCGTCCTGTTTCCCTATGGAACAGATGAATTTTTTCAGACAGCAGACGGATATATATCGGCTGGCCAGGCCGGCCGGGAAAATCAGCCCCTGTTACCATGGTAAGTCTTGCCATTCCGGGAGCAGTTAGAAAAACAGCCACTTCCCGTCCGGTATTTTCCACAATATGGATTTCCATCCGTATTGCACCAGGATCCTCCGGGGAGGCAGGCTTTATGTGCTCCGGACGGATGCCCGCCGTTATTCCGCCTTGTTCAGAATCTGAAGGCAGCTTCCTTTTATCCACAGGAATCCTTGCCGCTCCCAGGGTAAGAAAACAATGCCCCTGTTCTGTAACAAGCTCTGTATTCCACAAGTTCATATTGGGAGAGCCAATAAATCCTGCAACGAATAAATTGGAGGGATTCCTGTATACCTCCTGCGGCGTGCCAAACTGCTGAAGGACCCCTTCATTTATGACAGCAATACGTGTTCCCATCGTCATCGCCTCTGTCTGGTCATGGGTAACATAAATCGTTGTAACACCCAGTTCCCGCTGCAGGGTTATGATTTCTCTGCGCATTTCTGTCCGAAGCCTGGCATCCAGATTTGCCAACGGTTCATCCATAAGAAAAAGCTTCGGTTTTCTTACCATGGAACGTGCCAGGGCCACTCGCTGACGCTGCCCTCCGGAAAGAGCACCCGGTTTCCTTTCCAGTAAAGTATCCAACTCCAGCTTTTGCGCGACCTCCGCCACCATGCTTTTGATTTCCTGTTTTCCGGTATGCCGCATTTTAAGGGGAAACGCAATGTTATCTTTTACTTTCATATTGGGATAAAGAGCATAGTTCTGGAATACCATGGCAATATCCCGGTTCTTTGGAGGGATCTTGTTCATGACTCTGCCACCCATAATCATCTCTCCATCCGTAATACTCTCAAGACCTGCGATCATGCGCAGTAACGTTGTTTTTCCGCATCCGGAAGGGCCGACAAAAACAATAAATTCCCCCTGCTTTATCTCCATATTCATATCGATAACAGCATGAACATTGCCCGGATACCATTTATTTACTTTTTGCATTTGCAGTTCTCCTGCCAAAACATCTTTTTCCATAATTGTTCCTTTTCCATTTCAATCCGTAACCGTTCCGTTCTGCGTTAACCGTTCCCTCAATCCTTCATTCCGGAAGATATAATTCCCTGTTCGAGATACGTTTGTCCGAACAGAAAAATCAAAAGAGGAGGCATCAGAGTAAGCAGTGATGCAATCAGCGATACTCCTGCATTGTCGGCAGTGATATTTGCCATATACAGAGAAAGCGGCCATAGCTCCTGGTTTTTTAAAAATGCCTGCGGCGCTTCCATTGCATTCCAGTATTCCAAAAAAACCAATACCACTGCTGAAAGAATCCCCGATGCACCTAACGGAATGCCAAACCGCAAAAATATCTGAAAAGGGGAAGCGCCGTCCACAGCTGCCGCCTCCATAACCGCCTCCGGTATCGCCATAAAAAAACGGGTCATGATAAAAACGGGAAAGGTAGATGCTGCGCCCGGCAGAATGACGGCCCAGACCGTGTCGATTAGTTCCAATTTATTCAGTACCAGATAACTGGAAACCATGGTTACCTGAAAAGGCATCAACATCAGGACGATATATAAGGTATAGAGTATCTTTTTCCCCCGGAATTGAAATTTCGCAAAAGCCCATGCTGCTGGAGCACCTAAAAAGACATGCCCAAGTACAATAGGAATAACCTGCCTGCAGGAATTCCAGAATACCGTAAAAAACTGCGGCGTGTCTAACAGCAGCTCCACATAGGCCTGTAAAGTCGGATACTGCGCAATCACAGGCCATACAGCATTCCCTTCGCCTCCTCCCAGGACCGGAGCAAGATTTTCAGAAAGTTCCGCACTTCCCATAAAAGTGCCGGATAAGAGCATCCAAAGAGGCATCCAGACAAAGAGGGCGATAAAAATAAGAACAAACCCCATCAGCCATTTTTTCATGTATTATTACCCCGGTTCATCATTTTCTCAAGCATCATGATTAAAAGAAACACAAAAAGCGCCATCATTACGGCCCCCGCACACATTTTATCCACATCCAGGTTGCTGTACCAGTTATTGAACAGATGCTGGAGCATATAAATACTGTCATCCGGATAGCTTCCGGCAATTAAATAAGCCTCTCTGAACACCTTAAAGGAATTCAGCATTGACAGCACGGTAATCGTAAATAACACAGGCACAAGATTGGGAAATGTAATCTTAACAAACCGCCGGACGCTTCCTGCGCCATCCATCTGTGCCGCCTCATATAACTCCGGATTGATGGCACTGAGTCCTGAAAGCCACAGTACCATATCATACCCGAAGTTTTTCCATAGATAAGCAAAAACCAGTACTCCAAAAGCGGCTTTACTTTCCATCCAATCAACCGGTGCCATATCCATAAGCTCACAAAAGGCATTGAGAAGCCCGTTTTTATGAAAGACCACACGCCACAAAAGGACGATTGAGGCCACAGGGATTGCCATAGGTACAAGAAACGATGTTTTAAAAATACCGAGCCTTTCCCGGAAGGCTGTCAGCAGCAGGGAAACTGCCAGAGAGATAAACAGCAAAAGCGGGATACATATCATAATAAATTTTACCGTATTTCCTGCTGCAAGCTGAAACGCCTTATTGCCAAATACCGCCAGGTAATTTTGAAAACCCACAAACCTGTCACTGGCAGCCTCAAAAAATGACCGCCGCAGGACATCCAGAAGGGGAATCCATACCATGATGTTTACAAAAAGCAGGCTAGGTGCCAAAAACAACCATGGCACGATACGTTCTCTCAGGGGCACAAAATCATCCCGTTTTTTCCTGGCTTTCCATCTGCTGTGAAATTTTCTTATCATCTGAATCCTTCCTTTTATCAGGAACAAAGGTAAGCCTCTTCTCCTGCCGGTAAAACATAAAATCTGCACAAAGCCACAAGCAGGGCATCAGATACATGGCTTTGCAAAATGTCATATTGCGGTTCGGTGCCATAAGGAGGGACAAAAGGCAAAGCAGCAGCGTATACCCCCCACATCCCAGAATCATACGTCTGAACGTATGTATCGATCCCAAATGTGCCGCTATTGCAGTAAAAACAGCAGCGCATATGGAAAGCAGCACTGTCATAAACGCGGCAAGCACAAGCTTTGCATCCCGAAAGGTGGAGGATACCGACATCCATGCGAACAGATTCTTCCGATGCCCCGCAGCAAGATTACTCCAAAAATCAAAGTCGGACCACCTCGAGGGAATGAATCCGGCAGGAATTCCCGGCAGATCCATACAAATAAATAATCCTGCAGACAAAACGAGAACAGAGGGCAGATATAAAAGAAACAGTACCGGATAATGCCAAAGCTTCTTTCCGCGCCTTAGGATACGGACAACGATACCAACGAAAAGGACAACGGCCGGAAGCCTGAACAGCATGGTAAGTGCCCATTCCAGCAGCGGCTGCTCCAGAATCATCCCACCCGGGAAATCTGCAGTCACAAGATATCTCTCTGCCTTTTCCCGGGTCCCCGTCCCGGAAAATGTCAGCTGCATATTCGAAAGGGGTTCTTTCGACTCATTCCGTGCCTGATGATATAATCGTGGTTCTTCCTCCTCAAATACGCCGCGGACATAAAACATTCCGCCTTCCATCTCTATCGGCAGTCCGCAAACATCAACGCTTCCCCAAAGAGAGAATGCCAGACCTGAACTAACCGCACACCCTGACCAGTCTGTCCTGGCCGGAAAAGCACCCTGGAGCATGATTGCTGAAGTAATATCTCTGCAATCTCCAAAAACAACAACGGTATCCGCGGTCATGCTTTTCTTATGTTCGTTCTTAACCTCCTGATCCGAATGTATCTGCCACAAGGTAACTTCCGGTTGTTCCGATGCACCATCCTGCTTTGCGCAGGCCTGCTGCCTGCTGAGGGCGATTGGACTGACACCGCCGTTTTCCCACTTAATGCCCACACTTGAACAAAGGCTTACAGCCGTATTATAGTAAGAACAGGCGATACACCAAAAGAAAACTGCCAGCAATGCGGATGTCACCAGTGCCCGGTTATGAACAATCTTGTTAGTTTTCAATGCGAACCCTGTCCCCTTCCGATATCGTCTTATCCGATCCTGTTATTACCTGATCCGAATAGGTAAGCATACTCTCAATGCTCATCATCTGGCTGTCTCTGTCCTTAATTGTAATATCGATCCTTGAAGTGACCCACTCCGTTCCCATCACTGAATTTTGTTTGCGCAGCACAAAAACATGATCACCGCCGGAATCACTTCTAAGCGCTGTAATGGGCAGACAGCTGTCATAATTCCCGCTTTTTTTATTCAAGGAAATTTGCGCAGGTACGCCGGCAGGATAACTCCCCTCGGGCAGAATTGCAGTTACGATAACTGTATTTTCTTCATCAGATGTACGGATCGATTGAATTTCCGCCTCTGCCTTTTGTGTACTTCCATCCAGTATGTAATGGAGCTCCCCCTTGTCTCCTGCTGAAAAGTACTGTGCAGACTCTATATCAAGGACTCCTTCAAAAACAAAACCTCTGTCATCACAGGAAAGTATGACCATCCCCTCATCTGCTTCCGTTTTAGAGCCTTTTTCCATGGTACTTAATACCGTTCCGGAGGCCGGGGAAGGAAAATACCCTTTGTTGTCTAAAATATCCTGCAGCATATTCCGTAATTTTTCTTTTTCCGCCAATTCAAACTCGCAGGTAAGTCTTGTGATTTCGCCCTCTTTCTGTGACACTGCCGCCTGCCTCTGTGCATTTTCCAGTGCGATTTGTGCTGCTTCAATCGCTCTTTGTGCCGTATAAAGTTCTTCCTCTCCCAGATATTGATTATCCTCAAATTCGCGTTGGGAATTGTTCAATGCCCCCTTCGCAGCCTCAATAGATTCCTGCGCTTCGATGACTGCAGCTTCGTTTGAAAAATCAGTACGTTGTTCCGCTTCTGTAAGCGCGGCTTTTGCATCATCAAGAGCTGCTGCTGCTCTGTCCGTTTTATTTTTCCAGCGTTCCTTAACGACATTCAGGTTTTCAGAGGCACTATCATAGGATGACGTTTTATATTCTGCTTCAGAAAGATCTTTTTTGGCCCTTTCAAATGCCTCCTGGGCCATGGAAAGAACTTTTTTTGCTTCATTTAACGCTTCTGTATAATCGTTGCTATCATCAGGGTCCTGTCCTGCAATCTCATTCTCAATGTCACTGACTGTCTGCTGTGCATCATTAAGATCACTCTCCGCCTGCTTGTATCTCTCCAATGCCTGCTGATAAGCGTTCTTTGAGGCATCCAAAGTTTCCGAGGCATCGTCAAGCTCCTTCTCTGCTGCATAGATTGCACTCTCTGCTGCTTCTTTCACATTTTCCAGATTTTCTTCTGCTTCCTTAACAACTGCTTCCGCGCTCTCAATCAGCTCCTGCCTTGTTACAGCAATTGTACTGTCCTCTTTGTTCTCAGCATCTGTAAGCTCCTCTTCCCGTTTAGTATAATCTTCCTTCCATCTTGCGTCCGTCCGATTATATTTAGCAGCTAAACGCTCATACGCCTTTTGGGCATCCTCAAGAGCATGCTGTGCTGTAATCACATCATTTCCGCTCCCGCTTTCAGAAAGCTGAATTTTTAGAGTAAGGATATGGATTTCATATTCCAATTTTTTCAGCTGCTCTTCAAGGGAAGGAATATCAAATGCAAGCAGCGCCTCCCCCTCATTTACGCGGCTCCCCTTTTCTGCATTGACTTCCACCACTTTCAGCCCTTCCGGCAGAGGAATCCTTTTGTCCGCTGCCGCCTGAATCGTTCCCTCCGCTTCGGCTCTCTTCGTCAGTGCTCCGCTTGTCATGGCAGTAACAGATACACTGGCAGTCGTAATGGAATGGGACACATGTGATATCATTGTACAGATAAAAACCACTGTAAAAAAAATAACCATAAGACGTACAGCTATGCGCTGCACTCGATTTTCTATGAGAGGTCTGTATTTCTCACCGGAAGCGAGCATGGCTTTTTGCTGTGCAATAATCCTATTCATTTTTTCTTTGATAGATAAGCGCATAACTGTACTGTCTCCTATCAGGTTAATTATAATTAAATGTAATTACAATGATTCTGTCTGCCAGATAAGTACCATCTTCCTGCTGTTTCCCGAAGCATAATATATAATCATTATCCTTCGGCTTATCTTTATCGCTGTCCTGCAGAGAATAACTGCTCCCATCCGATTTTATCGTTCCCTTTTGAAATACTGTTTCTTCTGTATAAACAACATTTGTGCTGCCCTCTCCCCTGGAAGAAACAGAACCATCATCATCTACAGATGCAAAAGAATCGGGATTGATCGTGCAGCCTGTATCCGTACACCCGCTGGCCGGACCATACAAGTCGGCAGAATTCATCAAATCATTCCCATCAACAAATGTATCTTCCTTCTTCTCATCCGCCGCAGCTGGATTATTTGCAGCATTACTGTCTTGAGTATTGGATACTTCCCTTTTTTCTGCATCTGTTTTCACCTCTGCATCTGTTTTCACCTCTGTACCTGTTTTTACCTCTGTACCTGCACATCCGGTAAATAAAAGCCCTCCGGCACAAATAATTGCACAAAGTCCAATCACATTTTTTTTCATAACAAATTTCTTCATCGTTCTAAGTCCTTTCTATCTTTCCTATTTTCACATTTGTTCATTGATATAAAGAGTGACGCGGTTTTGCATTTTTTCGGCCGCTTCCTGCGCGCTGCTTGCTCCTGAAAAATATTCCTGCGCTTCGGCTAATACCAGATTTTCCAGAATCTGGTTACCATTCGCCACATAATCTGCGCTGCTTAAAAGCATTTTTGTAAGCTCTGCATCCTCTTTTGTTGCCTTTCCCTTTTCATAAAGCCATTTCCATGTGGATTTTCCGTCAATTGCAGCCTGCATTACCGTTTCAAAGGCCCCCTTATGGATAGGAAGCATAGTGCATGACTTCTGGTGTTCCTCTGACAGTAATGTCCTGACAAATTCCCATGCCCCCTCTTTCTTCTGACTGGCCGAAGATATTCCTATCTTTACTTCGGGTATGAGCGCATGGTACCCGCCGTTGCCGCCTGGAAGACCAAGCACTTCCAAATTCCCATGATAATAGTCTCTATATTGGGTAATATGGTAAATACTGAGTACCGCCTGATAAGCCGCCGCATAGGTGTCACTTAACTCTTCGCTGGCGCTGTTTTGGCTATTATTCTGGATTTCTCCGGCTAATTCCAGCAATTTTATGAACGCAGGGGAATCAAAAGAACATTTTCCTGAAGTCCAGTCCACAAAGCTATCGTCCGCCCGAAGCATGACTTTGAGAAAAAATGCACCTGACAGATTGCTTATGGAATCTGCCCCGTAAGTGTTCAGGACCTCCTCCAGATTCGGAAGCGTCCATCCGGTACTGCCGCTTATGATGTCTGCATCAGCCAACATTGTCGATATCCCCGCCCCGTCCGTAATATAAGGCAATTTCCCGTCTATGCTTATCGCTTGAAAAACATTTTCAAAATAATCGTCCATATGGATGTCCGGATCCTTCTCCATATACGGATAAAGATCTTCCAGCAGCCCTTTCTTGTGATGAACCTGAACCGATAAATCACTCATATCCAAAATGTCCGGCATATCGCCTGAAATAATCCGTGTGTTAAGGTTTATAACAGCGTTGTTCCATTCTTCATCGGACACGTTTTGCTCAAACGGAAAATATTCCGTCAGTTCAACTTTATACTTACTGTTTGTTTTATTAAAGTCAGAAACGGCCTGAACGACCCCCGGACCTGCCGATAAACTCACCATACTGAGGACGGTGCGTTCATCCTCCCCCTGAGAGAGGACTGCCATCTCATACGAAAATGTCCCCGTCTGATCGGGGGAAGCCGCTAAGACCATCAAGCGTCCATCGGAAAGCTCACCCAAATGAATATCCGATGTGCCAAGTCCCACATCTGACCAGTTGAAAACATGCTTGCCTTCCTGTACCCCTGCAGAATAGCGATACAGACTGGAGGAATCAAAACGATAAAAATTACTGTCGGTCCCTCCGTACAGCCCCGCTGTTGTTCCCAGATTAATCGTGTCCTTATTCCAGTCCCTGCTTTTCATATCCACAGTGAGCAGATTATAATCCATCCGTCCTACACAAACGCCAATCTGTCCTTCTGCTGTCGTTATTGTAGTCAAAAGATTTCCCTCGTTATGAAGAGAAAACAAAAACTGTCCGCTGCTGTCAAACAGATATGCTGATGTACTTCCGCTTTTTTCTGCTATGCAGATATTTCCCTCTGCATCTATACTCAGAAACAAATTTCGGACGGCCCCGGAAATGGCAGAAGGCTCCAGTATCTCCGTCAAAGCAACGGATTGTACGGCCCTCCCGCTTTCATCAAATTTGTTAAGACGATAACTGCCTGCATGATCTGTGCAAATCGTCCATATATTGCCTGTTGAATCAAATGCAAAGTCAAGAAGCGAGACGGAGTCATCCACTTCTATCGGCTGCTTTTGAAAATCCCCGCCGTCTGCTGCCATAGATGCCAGATAAGAGGCACCGTTTTCCTCTATACAGCATAAATAAGCTGTATCATCTTTTATCAGAAGCCTTGAAATACCTGTTACTGCATCAGGGAGAGCAAAGTAAGCGGCAACGTAGGATGTATCGTTCTCTTCGGTATCGGCCTGCTTTCCGCAGGCTGTTGCACCCATAAGCAGGATTGCCAAGCCCAGGGCTGCAAAGCTATGTCTTATTATGTTTTTTATCAATATTTTACCTCCTGCTATTCCTGATAAGCCCCTCCGGCGTTAGCTGCCAGACAAAAAGAGCAAACACTTTCCTACGCAGTCTGCGTCTTTGCATACAGCGCAACGGGCAATCACAGTTTCCCATTTTTCCATTCCCCTTTCATAAAAATTGCCCGTTCCTTCAGGCATTTTCAGAATACCACTGAGGAAAGGGCAATGTTTTAATTTCGTATAAGATTTTTTCTAATAAACGGCAAATATTTTCCTAAGAAATCATTAAGACACAGTTATTGGTTTTTCTTATAAAATCAGCACAATCCGTCTGCCACATAAAATGCAACCATTTTTGTCATTCTTAGCTTTTATTTTTCAGCGGCAGGGGCTTGACCCAAATTTCCATACAAGCCATACCCTCTGAGTCACGATAATACTTTTCTGCGGAGAAAGGCTCCGAGGTTAAATTGTGGCGGGGCAGCCATATACCAAATAAATATTTGCCGGCCTGATCCAAAGCAACCGTTACCAAATCCTCAAAATTTTCTGCTTCGACTCTGCAAACAATGTATTCTCCCGCCGAGAGTTCTTTCTTAACAAAACCATTCTGAAGCCGATCCGGAATTGTTTGAACAAGGCCACCTGCAAAATAAGTGAAAAGATTTTGTGCCGTATCTTCCGTATGGGACATTCCCATTTCTACAGTAGTATTTAGATTGGCGGCGATTGAAACCTTCTCCATGTGATAGCGTTTCCAAAGCTGTCCCGGCACATCCGCACCTGTGCTTTCACCAACCGGAATTTGTTCAGAAATGCGGACTTCCGTTTCCAGACCAAGGTAAATTTCCGGTTTTTCCAACATCGTTCTCTGGATTTCCAAGACGATATTTCCTGCCACCAGCGGAACCCCTTCGTCTATCAAAACGTAATTCATAGCAACTTCCGGTTTTTCGAATGTATTGAGCATTGGTAAATTTCCCCTGTAGTCTTCGGGTGTGATCCCATATGTTTCCTTGAAAGCCCGCGTAAAATTCGCGTGACTTGAAAATCCATAGTCCAGGGCAATGTCAAGAATCTTCTGTTCCGTACTTTTCAGATTCTCGATCACTGTTGCCAGACGACGGAGTTTTACATATTCCTGAACCGGTTTATTTACCAGCCGCTTGAACAAGCGCTGAAAATAGAATGGAGACAAACCGACGGTGTTTGCCAGCTCCTCCGTCGAGATTTCTCCTGTCAGGTGTTCCTCGATATAAGTCAAGGATTGTTCGATTGCTTCCCATGCGTGCATTGCGGCACCTCCTATATTTGATGTTCACAGCTATGAGCAAATCAATGTTTGGCTCATCCCTATGATGCTCACATCATACCACGTTATTTTTTAACTGGCTTTTCCCACAATGCCCTTTTGTGCCGCTGATTGAAAAATTTAGAAGGTTATCATTCTTCAGGAGCTTTTTGATGGAATTTCAATAATAAAAGATGTATGCCCGTTGCTGCTCTCAGCCCTTATCTGACCGCCATGTAAGGATACAATATCTTTTGCAATAGCAAGTCCCAGGCCGGATCCTCCGGTTTCACTTTGTCTTGCACGATTTAAACGATAAAATTTATCAAAAATCAGGCACAGCTTATCCTCCGGTATCTCCCCGCTGTTCTCAAATGCAATGACCGTCTTATCTGGAAATTCCCTTGCCGATACCGATATAATACTATTTTCAGCACTGTATGATATGGCGTTTTTCAGAATATTATTAAATACTCTGGCTAACTTTTCAGAATCACCATAAACAGATATCTCCTCATCCACATGATTTTCAATATGTTTGTTACAGGCCTTCAGCTGTGGATACAATTCCTCTGCGATCTGTACAAGCATATAATAAAGGTCAATTTTGGTCTTTTGAAGAGGAGCCTGATCCGAATGGCTGCGGATAATCTCAAAAAATTCATTAACCAGTGTTTTAAGACGGTTAGCTTTTTCCCATGCGGTGTGTATATATTTCGATTTTTTCCCGTCGGGCATATCAGGGTTTTCATCCAAAAGACTCAAATATCCGATTACAGAGGTCAAAGGGGTCTTTATGTCGTGAGCCAGATACACGACAAGATCGTTCTTTTGCTGCTCTGCTCTTCTGATTTCAACTTCTCTTGCTTCAAGCGTCTGTTTAACATAAATCAATTTATGTTCTACCGTTTCCAATTCCGGAGACAAGGAAATCACCCCTCCATCCTCCATGAGCTTATCAATCCCCGATACTACTTCATCAAAATATTTTTTATAGGAATATAAAAGCATACGGAACAGCAAAAACACAAAAATAATAATTACAATTGTAAGAAGATACTGCATATTATTTGTTACTGCTCTGAAATATACGAGATCCGCTTCCTTTTCACTCATAGAAAAACTCCGCGCAATCCATCTGACAATAGCATCCGCCAAATGTCCCCTGGTCAGCAGCCGCAGGAAAAATACGGCCGCTACTGCTCCCACTGTAATCCATCCACCTCTTATAAACGTAACAAGGCTAAGCTTTGAATATTTTCTAAATCTTTTCAATTTTATACCCAATCCCCCATACGGTTTTTATATATCTAGGGTTTTCACCAGTATCTTTCATTTTTTCACGGAGATGGCGAATATGCACGGTAATCGTATTATTACTCTTGGTATAATATTCTTCCTGCCAAACTTCATGAAATAAATCCTCCGACCGAATTACGCTGCCCATATTCTCTAAAAGAATCCTTAAGATCGAAAATTCCGTAGGAGTAAGTGACAGACTTTTTCCATCAAGCTGGCATTCATAGGTTTTCAGATTCATGACCAGCCCGGCATATTTAAAAATTTTCTCTGATCCCGAAATAACGGAATTCACATTATATTTCTTATATCTGCGCAGCTGGGCTTTTACTCTCGCCATCAACTCAAGCGGAAGAAAAGGCTTGGTAATATAATCATCTGCCCCGAGTGTAAATCCGGTAAGCTTGTCAATCTCTCCATCCTTTGCGGTAAGAAAGAGTACCGGATATGTGTATTCCTTATTTCGTATAGTCTGACATAAAGAAAGGCCGCTTATATCCGGAAGCATAATATCCAAAATAGCCAGGTCAAATTCCATACTATTGATACAAACAAGAGCATCTTCACCAGAATAAAATTTATATACATCCATATCTTCATTTTGAAGGTATAGTTCAATCAAATCCGCAATCTCTTTCTCATCATCAACAACCAGTATTTTTTCGTTCACAGCATGGCTCTCCTTTTCCTTTACCTTTTCCTTTACCTTTTCCTTTACCTTTTCCTTTACCTTTTCCTCTTAAATTATATTGGGTCTATATTAGCAATGTATTATTTTTTGATAACAATTTTATTAATTATTTCCTAAGATATAGTCTGTAACTTTCTTCGCATTATGTGCTATCTGCATTAAATAATAATTATATACGGCCAATCGGGCAATCATTCTCTCCATTGGTATTTTCTATTCTTCCTATGTAGTATTATAAAAATCCCGTATATGGCATATTAAGTTTTCATCTATTCCTATGAATCTGTTTCTTTGAAATCGTTGTCCGATCCGGACAGAAATATTGAGTTAGATATTTGATTGAAATTATGAAAATGTGAAAATACAAAGCAATTACAAAGTTGGTATCGTCGGGCTGCAGCAGATAGTCTTTTACACATCACAAGCGGGCATCTGTGTAACCTTCAGACAGGTCTGAACCGTCACCTGTCTGACTCCTTACCGTCCTCTTATTTACTTCCATACCGGGTTATGAAGGATAATTTTCATCAGGCATCTGTCATTCCCCATCTTTATACTTTTCAGCAGCTTTACATCGGCCTTGCAGGCAAACGCCTTTTCGAAAAGGACTTTGCTGTAGCCGGCCGTACACTGGCACCATGTATTTGTCTCCAATTGTTCCACATCCGCCAGCATGGGGCAGGGGCAAAAAGCAAACTGTAAAAAAAGCTCCCCGTCTTTGCAGAATAGCCCGGCCGACTTAGCTTTCTCTGTATCCGCAAATTCTTCTATATTTGATGCTGCTGCCTTAAGTTCCTTAACAAGAGCCAGTTTTTCTTCCATTCCGTACCCGCATTGGCAGTTCATGCGTATCTTCTTTACCGTATCGCAGTCAAACCGGTTTTCCAGGCGGTGCATTGCAGATGCCACCCACGCCGGATCGGTTTCCTTTGCAGCAGACTGATCCTTACCGTATACTACCTCTCTTGCTATATCTGCGCTGCTTTCCGCTTCCACAGATTTATAAATTACATTTTCCTGGATTTTTCTAATATCAAACATCGTTTTTCTCCCATCCTTTTATCATTCCGGTAATACGTCGGCCGTTCTTCCTGCGGGCATTGTATATAAGGAACACAGGCTTTGCCGGACCCTTCTGTATCAACCCTTCTCTATTATAGAAAGAAAGCCATCCTGCCGGCTTCTGAATTCTTGCTGTTATTGGATGGGGATACATAAATCCATTGTAACTGTATGGTTATCCCGGTCAATACGACGATACCTGTTTATTCCATACCGCCGTGACATGCGATAACCGCTGTGAGGCAGCCAGACAGTAAAAATCCCCTGTAAGGTTTCATAGATATCTTTGATTTCCCCGTCGAAACGGTACACAATCCATCTACCGCCTTTTATCCGCATAACAGGCTCCAAACCGCAGCCCTGTCCGGCCGTCATACAAATATCACAGATACATTGTGTCGGACCGGTGACAGCCGGATCGTGGAAAAAGCGCTCTGCCAGGATTGTTTTCTCATTTATGTACGCTTTGTATTTATCCAGAAACCGGTACCAGTTTTTTTCCAAATCTGCATAAGTCCCGATATAGCGCTCATAGAGCACAAAAAGATCATCAAATTCCCGGATTTCGATTCGGGAAGCATATTCCTCAGCCGTTTTAAAAGAAACGATCCGCTCCGGGGCAAAGGGAACAGACGTGCATTGAGTGGATATGGACTGCCGGAACGCCGTGGGGGACGAAGCGTGATGTTTTTTGAATACGGAGCTGTAATTGGAAGAACTATAGCCGTAATCCAAACCAATATCCGTAATCGCTTTGTCCGGATTTATTTTCATGTCTACTGCACTTTGGTCAATCTTACAGCGTTTTAGGAACGCATAAACGGATTCACCTGTCTCTTCTTTAAATATCCGGCTGAAATGGTATTTTGATATATAAAAGTGATCCGCAACCGCATCAAGCGATAAATCCTTCTCTAAATGTTCCATAATATAGTCAATGCTTTCATTCACGAGTTTTTTCCTGTCCATAGCACGGCTCACCTCCTTCCCTATCATACACCAACCCGGGCCTTTTCCCTTCCGGTATTTTCACCCTTTCTTGTCAAAGGTTCCCATATTCCTCTCTAAGTATGGAATAGCACAGGGTATCCCCTTTGTCACGGGCATGTCTGCGCAGCCTGCCCTCCAAAGAAAAGCCGCATGTTTCCAGTACATGGGCGCTTATGGGATTGGAGGCATGGACCCATGCCGCGATTACCGATAAACCGAGTATACGAAAGCCGCAGTCCAGCATACCTCTGACCGCTTCCGATGCATACCCCCGGTTCCTGTATTCTGCCGCTATGGCATATTCCAGTTCTTTATATCCTTCATACCGGTCCATATCGTTTAATCCGATTATACCGATCAGTAAAGAATCCTCTTTTCTGCAGACAGCCCTCATTTCCTTATTCTCTATCCATATATCCAGTATCCGGCTGCACTCCTCCACAGAGGTAAAGAAACCGATGCCGCTCCGTCGCAGCTGCGGATCCTGGCAGATTGCAAACAGCCCGGGCGCGTCCGATTTCTGCCACTCTCTTATAAGCAGCCGTTCTGTCTCTATCCGTTCCATTCCGTCCTCCCGTCCTTCTTACTTTTTTTCTTACCTGTATCGTATCACACTTCCGTCTTGTTTGCCGTCCCTTTTTTCTTCCCCGTAAAAAACAGGGCCGCCGGAATCGATACAAATGCGCCCGACAGCTTGGCAAGAAACAGGGCGGGAAGCATATCGGGCGCTTCGCTCACCGTAAATCCCAGGTGTGCCGCAAGCATGGAAGCGGCGCTGACAAGGAATGCCGCATTGACCACCTTCCCTCTTCTGTCCATATGCTTCAGCATAGTGATTGCCGGTATGGCGCTGACAATTCCTATCAGGAAGCCGGCTATGCTCATGCTGTTCATGCCGCATTTCTTTCCCAGCCACAAAAGGGGCCTGTGCAGGATGCGGGTCAGAAGCTCCGCCATCGGGAGGCTGCCCAGCATGACAATGCCGATGGATGCCACCACAGACAGCGCATCCTCCAGAGGCGTCATGCCGGGAAGGAGAGTGAAGCCGGTCAGGGAAGCCACCGCAGCAAGCACCAGCCCGGCAGTAATGAGGATCTGGATCCCGGAGGCAAAAAGGGTGAAGCCCTTTATCATAATCGCCGGAGCCTTTTTCAGACCGATGAGCAGCAGGAGGGAAAACAGCAGAATCGGAAGATTCTGATGCAGAATGCGCAGAACCGGCAGGCCGCAGGCCAGGCCTCCCGTCAGAAGCGAAACCGGCATCACCATGAGTCCAATCATGATCCCTTCCGCAAAAAACGGCTTATCCTCCGCCGTCACCAGCTCCATCCCCACCGGAACGGTGAACACCACCGTACAGCCGAATACTGCCGAGATAACGATCCCCGCATACTGCCCCATAAGAGGGTCACGGGCCAGGCTGCAGGCCAGCTGATAGCCGCCCATATCGATAGCCAGCATTCCTCCGAACACGGCCGGATCCACTCCGAGCAGACCAAAAACAGGGATGATCCCTTTTCCCAGCGTCTGTGCCAGCACCGGCGCCAGGCAGATCATCCCTGCCATGGAAAGCGCAGTCGGGCCCAGGAAAAAAAAGCCCTCCTCAAATTTCTTTCCATACCCCTTCGGGCTTCCGAACATCCTGTCAACACCGCCCAGCACGACACCTGCCGCCATAATCCCCAGGATTATCCGATTCATATCATTCCTCCCAGTACTCCATCCAGCCAAAAACGCTGCCGACTTGTTTTGCAGAGCAAAATGCGCCCCGTCTTTACAAGACTCCGGCCGCGCTCACCAGCCCCTTTTTCATGGTTTCCTCGATAGCCTCCACCGTACGGGGGGTGACGGCGGAAAGATTCTCACAGCCGTTATCCGTCACCAGGCAGTTGTCCTCCAGCCGGAAGCCTATGCCCCATTCCTCGTGGTAAATGCCGATATCCACGCAGAACACCATTCCGGGCGCCGTTTCCTCCACGGCAAAATCCACGGTATCATGTACATCATAACCCACATGATGCGCTCCCCCATGCCACATATATGTACCGATATCCTCCGTACGGGTAAGGACACCCGCTTCCTTGAGCATCTTTGCATTATAGGCCCGGATCGTTTTGTCCACATCCGCCATCTTCATGCCGGGCCCGATGACAGCAAACATATGGTCCGAGGTCCGTAACGCGCACTCGTACAGAAGCCGCTGCTTTTCCCCGAATTTTCCGTTGCAGGGCCAGCCTCTGGAAACATCATTCATCAGGTTGTCATACCAGGCTCCCACGTCGTTGAGCACCATGTCCCCATCCAGTGCCTGCCCTTTGTACTGGTAATAATGGATGCAGAAATTATTCCTGCCTGCGGAAATAATGGAGGGGAAGGCCGGTCCCTGGGGGCCGTGCTGCCCCAATGCGTAATCGAACTCCGCTTTATACTGGTATTCATACATCCCCGGCCGGGATGCCTTCATCATGGCTACAATACCGTCTCTCGTGATTTTTTCCGCTTCCCGCATAGCCTCTATTTCACAGGGCTGCTTGATCGTGCGCAGGCTGCGGATGAGGACATTTGCATTTTCTACCTTTACATAAGGATATTCCTCTCTCACGGCTGCCGCAAGCCGCTGTGCCGGGCTGTCCCTGTCCGTGGGGGATACCCTGAATAAATCCAGGTACAGGTACGCATAATCCCCGCTCACCGCCCAGGTATGCATCTGCTGTGCAAACTGTCCGTTTTCCCGGATATCCGTGATACCCGACAGCTCCGCCACCTGCTCCGGCTTCAGGCGTTCTCCCGTCCACCGCTCCTGCAGAGGATCCGGAGGCAGGATAAACACACATTCCTCCACCTTTCCCCCCGCATCCTTCCTGGCCGCCAGCACAAATTCCCTGCTGTCCAGCCCGGTCAGGTACAGAAAATTACGATCCGTATAAAATGGGTAATATTCATCGTTTGTCTTTCTGACTTCCGTCCCTGAAAAAAGAACGAGAAGGGAATTTTCCTTTATTTTTTCATAGAGTCTTTTCCGGTTTCCGCTGTGAAATGTCCTGTCCATATCCTCTCCCGTCCGCGCGCCTGAAGGCGCGCTTTTACTACAGTTCAGACAAGTCTGAACGTCACTCTTTTTTACCCGTTTCCCCCAGCCGTATCAGTGTGAGCTGTCCGTTCCCGGGACGCCCTGTCCACGGTTCATTTTCCCGGATCGTCTCACCGCTTTCTTCCGTCCGGTAATCCCCCATAGCTTCCGTTCGTATCGTTATGTTTCCTCCGGCGTTTTCCTCACAAAACCGCAGTGTGATCCGTTCTCCGTTCCCTGCGAACAGAATGCTGCCGGTATCCGCCAGACGCAGCCCCTCCAGCTCCACATGGACTTTTCCGTCCTTTCCCAGGAAATGAAAGCGTCTTCCCACACCGTCCCTGCAGTCCAGCAGGTATCCGTCCTCCTGCTGTGTCAGCGCCGCGCCGTAGGCCGTCATGCCGAAAAGGGGATCCTCCGCAAGCACCGCCGCCGCGCCGCGGATGCCGCCGCAAAAACCCAGATCGATTTCACAGGAATAATACCAGGCACCTCCCGTACAGGGCTGCTCCAGCCAGGTTTTATGCCCGTAAAGCGGTTCAAATCCCCCGCAGGCACAGCCGTCGTTCTCTTTTCCCGGGAACCACCAGCCGTAATTGCTTTCCTCATCCCCGCTGTTTAAAAGCGCCCAGGAACTCAGCAGAGAGCCATAGGCTAACCGCAGTATCCCAAAGGGATCCTGTGCGTGATAGCAGGCGTAGTCCAGCAGCGCCCAGCCGCCCATCTGGGACATATAGCTGAGGGTGTAATGCATGTTGTTGCCCCGGTAATCGCTTCCGTACCAGAAATAGGCCGGCTCCAGCAGCCCGCGGCAGGCTACGTTGCAGGCGATCTGGTTTTCCATGAAAGCCGCCGCTTTTTCATATGAAATCTCTTTCCGGAAGGGATCGCCGCTTCGTTCAAAGGAGGCCAGCCGGAGCGCTTCCTTCGCCAGGATGTGGGTGGATTCAAAGCCGGTGGTATCAAAGGGATATTCCGATCCGAAGATATCCCTGCATTCCTGGGCAAACCAGGCCGCCTTGCGCTCCCAATGGCCTGCGAGGCGGCCCGCCTCAAACGTACAGCCTTCCCTGTCCAGCGCTTCCGCAATACGGGGGATGACCAGTTCGTTATAGAGTCCGGTCTTATAAGCAGACCAGCCGTCCAGCTCCTCCGGCACCTGAAACATAGCCAGCGCCGTCCTGTAGGCCCTGAGCAGATAGGTTTTTCCCGGAAGCCTGGTCGTAATATGGGGATACAGCCTGGCTGTCTCATACATATTATAATACAGGAGCGCGATATGGGGATAATCATAAATCCGCCACAGATGTGTCCTGCCTTTATTTCCCGGATCCGGGGAATTGCGCAGGGTATGCCAGTCCGGTATTCCGTAGATGCCATAGGGATACGGCTCCTCCTCCGTCTGCTGCAGCCCGCCCCAGACAAAATAACGGATATAGTCCTCCAGCGCATCCACCTGTTCCTGAACCGGGGCCACCGTCTGCTTGGAGGACAGGAAGGCCGGCTTGGAAAGGCCCGGATCGTCACAGGTCACCTCATAAATGCGCCAGCCCCGGATCCGATCATAATTATCCGGGGTCAGCTCCACTCCCGTTTCATTGTTCCATTCCGTAAACAGTCCCCGGTACCATTTGTCCTCCTCCCGTACCTGATGACTGGTCAGAAAAGATGCCCTTTTTTCCAGCAAGGTACGGATCGGCTCTGTGATGAAATAATACAGATGCGTCCTGCGCCCATTGCAGGAAATGCAGATATCCCGTTCTCCCAGGCCGGAAAAATCCAAGGTATAGAAATACCGTCCCTCTTCCCGGCGCTGCGCCCGGATACACACATCACCGCAGTCCGCCGTTACCTCAGGCTCCTGCATGCAGGACAGGCACAGGGATACCGAAAGGTCCCGGGGCACCGTGTAACCGGGAATGCTTTCCGCCTGCACTTGCCCTCTCTCCACAAGCTGTCTGCCGCAGTCCGCATAATCCCGGGCAAAAAAGAAATCACAGGCCGTTTTCCAGCGTTCTTTCCCCATCAGCGTATAGCCGCTGCAGGGAATCCGAAGCCCGGCTCCTTTTTCTTCCGCCGTCCTGCCCGCAAAGCCATTCAGCGGATACACGGTAACCGTATCCTTTTCCTGGACCTGCCTGTGTGCATGCTCCGGACAGTCGTAGTAAATCCACCGGCTGTCCCCGGCGGGAAGCACTGTCAGCACAGGCCCGTTTCCGTCACAGCGGTAATAAGTGGCATGGGAACCATGCTCCGCAATAAAATAATGGCCGATCACTTCCCCTGACGCGTCCTTCCCCCATCCGAAATCCGTATGACAGGCAAAGGTGATTCCGAAATCCTCCAGCTCTATGGGGAATTCCGTCCGGTTTTCCACGGTCAGCTCCTGGTGCAGGGTATTTCCCCGGAGGCAATAATCCACGGAAACCGACAGACATTCGTTTTCCGTCCGGCAGCGGTAATACAAATCCCTGCCTTTTCTTTTCACCCCTTCCTCCTTAAGCGTCCCGGAGGACAGCGGTTTCCAGCCGGTTCTTTTCCCGTCCGTCACATAAGTCAGGACCAGCTTCCCAAAGCCCTGTTTTTCATTGATGTATTCGGTCCGCCTTCCATCCCTGACCGCACCGGCGGAATAAAGGATTCCGTCCTTTACCTGAAAACGGCAGATACCGTTTGCCAGATCATATTGTTTTCCCATACTGTCATCCTTTCACCGCGCCGATCGTGATGCCGCCGACAAAATATTTTTGTAAAAAAGGGTAAATACAGACGATTGGAATCGTCACAATCATAGTTGTTGCCGCCCGGATGGAGGACGTTGTCAGATTCTTCATGAAAGCATACTGCTTTTGTTCGCTCAGAAGCCTTGACGCCTGTTCCGATTCCAGCAGTATCTTACGCAGATATACCTGCAGGGTATCCCATTTGCCGCTGGAATTATAAAGCATGACATCAAACCAGGAATTCCAGTGGCCGACCGCAAGCATGACGGCAATCGCCGCGATTACCGGCTTGCACAGAGGCAGGATAACTTTAAAATAAATCATCAGCTCACTGGCCCCGTCCAGACGGGCGCTTTCCGCAAGGGAATCCGGAAGGCCCTGGATGAAGGAAGCGATAAGGATCATATAATAAGCGCTGAACAGTGTGGGCAGCCAGTATACGGTGAAGGTTTCCGTCAGCCCCAGCTGGGTATACAGCAGATAGGTGGGGATCAGGCCGCCGCCGAAATACATGGTGATGACAAACACAAGCCGCATAAAATTCCGTCCCACGAAATGGCGGATAGTTGTCACATACGCCAAAAGCCCCGTAAAGAAAATGGTAAGCGCCGTGCCTGCGCCGGCCCTCAGTACGGATACCACAGCGCCTTTTCCGATGCTGCTGCGTTTGAATATGTAGGTATAATTATCCAGCGTAAACGCCCGGGGCCAGAATGACAGCCCTCCCTTAACCGTATCCGATCCTTCGTTAAAGGAAATAACCAGCTGGTTCCAGAACGGATATATCATGACAAAAGCAAACAGCAGCATGAACAGCACATTGCATACATCAAAGATTTTGGAGGCCGTGCTCGTTTTGATTCGGTTCGTTTTCATTATCCTGTCGCCCCTTTCCTAAAACAGTCTCATATCCGTCACTTTGGCGGAAATCTTATTTGCTATCATTACCAGCGCAAAACCAATCACCGATTTCATAAGGCCCACCGCGGTGGCAAAGGAATATCTTCCGATCTGCACGCCATAGCGGTATACATAGGTATCGATGTTTTCATACACCTCTTTGGTCAGCGGATTTCCGATGAGCAGCTGCTGTTCAAAGCCCGCATTCAGGATATTCCCGATATTCATGATAAAAAGAAGAATGATGGTGGGTGCGATCCCCGGCAGCGTGATATGCCATACCTTGCCGAACCGTCCCAGGCCGTCCACAGCCCCTGCCTGATACAGCTCCTGATCCACACCCGCTATGGCCGATATATAAATAATGGCCGACCAGCCCAGATCCTTCCAGATATTCGCACTGGTGAGGATCCCCCAGAAATAATTTTTTTCGTTCAGGAAAGAAATCGGTTTTTGAATCCATCCGAAATGCATCAAAAGGGAATTGATATTTCCCTCCGTTCCCAGCAGGGTGAATAAAATACTTGCCACCACCACCCAGGAGATAAAATACGGCAGATAGGAAATCGTCTGGATGACCTTCTTAAATAAGGTATGATGGATTTCGTTCAGCAAAAGGGCAAAAATAATAGGCATCACGAACCCGATTGTCATGGACAGCCCGCTGATCACCAGCGTATTACGGAAAACCCTCCACATGTCGGGAAGGCTGAAAAAATCAATCCAGTTTTTGAATCCTATAAAATCACATTCAAAAAGGCTTCTGCCCGGTATATAGTCAAAAAAGGCAATGATATTTCCCATCATGGGAATATAGCAGAAAATAAGCACCCACAGAAGAGCACCTGCACAGATAATCCACATCTGTTTTTGTGTACGGAAGGATTTTATCACTTCTTTTGCCGGGATCCGGTTCTTTTTGGGACCTTTATTCTTCTTATTTTTCATCGGGCTTCCCTCCCCGTATATTCAAAAATACGTGTTATTTTACAGCAATTTCCCTATTTTAAGGACAAATATGGGAGGCAGCGTACCATGCCGCCTCCCATGTGCGTTATTCCGTCAGCGCAACGATCCGGACCGGCCGGAACCGCAGCCTGTCAGCCTTCCTGTCCTTCAAACCTGGTGACATTGGCTTCGTACTGGGACTTCACATATTCGGTCAGTTCTTCCAGCCCCAGGCCGTTGCATTTTTCTCTTGCTTCCATAAAGATCTGTTCGCATTCCTCCGCCGAGGCCGCAGTGATCATACGGGCCCATTCCGTTTCCAGCATATCCTTTATGGTCTGTTTCGTTATGGTGATTTCCGCATTGGGATCATAGGTCACATTATACATGGAAATATCCTTCGCCTGGGCATTGTAATACCCCCAGCTTAAACGGATTCCTTCATCGGAAAAGGTTCCGTCCTCATTCACCGGCCAGTAATCATAAACCGATACTCTGTCCACCCGGGGATCGATGCTGTCAAAATTCTGGGTATCGTCGGTGCGCAGCCACTGTCCGTTCAAAGCGATCATATAAGTACCGCCGCCGTTCTGGCTTTCCCTTACGGTATGGAACGTGGTTTCCTTAGTATCCACGTTAAGAATATCATCATCCATCAGCCAGGTTCCGTCCTCGTCTATTTTCCAGACATTGTCTTCATCCGGGGCGCCCCAGCCCATGATAAAGTTACCCATTTCGCTGTTTTCCCAGTTCAGGTAACGCATTACCATACCCAAATCCTTACATTTATCGGTAATGATACAGCGGTAGCTTCCCAGGAAATTGGCGGTGAGAAGGGTGGTATCTTCCATCGCCACATCCTCCGCATGGACGGATACATTGGCAAACCTTTTTTCCACGGTGAAATTGTCGGGATCCTGGGTTGCCCAATACTGATGCCCTCCAGTCCATCCGTACCACCAGGTTCCGAAGTTCCCAAGGATCTGCTCCGACTGCATTTTCGTCATCAGGGTTTCATAATCCGTGCTCAGGAAATCCGGGTCAATCATGCCTTCCGTGTACATCTTGTTCACAAACTTGGCGATTGCAAGCCCTTCCTCCGTATTCAGCCAATGCGTGAAGGTACCTGACGCCTCGTCGTGCTTATATTCATTGACAAACCCGTAGGCTGCCAGCATACTTTTCAGGAAATTCTGGCCTTTATCCGTGCTGGAGGCCGCATAGGTGGTCTGACCGTTGGCATTCACAGGATGGTTGGCAAGGACTTTTTGCAGCGCCTCATAGTAGCCCTCCGGCGTGGAATACATCTTGTCTTCGCCAAGCTCCTTCCAATAATCATAACGGATACCGAAATCATAACCTGCCACGTTGGGATTGTAGCCATAGAGATTGGCAAGCTTATAGATACGGCCGTCTTCGCTCTTTAACATATTCAGGTAATTACCGTACCGGCGCGTTATGTTGTCCCCATACATTTCAAGCGCCTCGGTCAAATCCAGCGCTTTCCCCTGGGCTATGAATTTATCCGCCATTTCATCCGTCATATTGGTGATAATGGCCGGATAATCACCGTTTGCCAGCATCAGATTCAGTTTTTCATCCATGGCCGTGCTGTAGAGCTGCCAGTTGACCTGTACATTCAGGTTATCCTTCATCCAGGTGTCAAGCTTGGCTTTTCCGCCGTATTCGTCCTTCAACAGCTTTTCCTGGTCCCCTTCGCCGCCGTATACATCCAGAACCAGCGTTTCTTCAGGCACTACCCAGCCCCATTCGTTTTCCTCGCCCTCCAGCTGTGCGCTCGACAGATCCGCCGATGCGGATGCATTCCCTTTGCCTCCGCCGCAGCCCGTGAGCAGGCCGGCCGTCAGGACCGTACAAAGTGTCAGCGCCATCCATTTCTTTCCATGCATTTTCTCTTCCTCCATTTTCCTATTCTCTTAAGAACTGCATATGGGCCGGTTAACTCTTTTCTGCCTCCGTCCGGCTCCGGAAGCTTTCCCTCTCCTTCAGACAGCAGGACAGTTCTCTGTGCCTGTTGGTTATTTCCCTGCCGCCGATGAGATCCACCACAATCTGGGCCGCCTCCCTGCCGATTTCCGTCATAGGTAACTCCACGCTTGTCAGCTGCGGCTCCACAAACCGGCACAGGTCAATGTCATCAAAGCCGGCTATTTCTATTTGTCCCGGTATTGCCAGGCTTCGTTCCTTCAGCGCCTGCATGGCACCGAGGGCCATCCAGTCATTCATGCAATAGATGGCGGTGGGGGGATTTTCCAGCGCCAGCAGCTGCATACATGCCGTGTAGCCGCTTCCGTCGCTCCAGTTGCCGTACGTGATCAGGGCGGGATCAAAAGGGATTCCCTGCTGCATCAGCGCTTCCTGATACCCCATCATGCGGCGGTAGGTGGGAACGGAATCCACCGGCCCGCTGATCAGGCCAATCCGCCGGTGCCCTTTCTGCGCCATCTTTTCCGTCAATTCCCTGGATATCACCTGGTTGTCACAGTCTACGGTAATATCCGCCTCTTCCTTTGTATAACAATACGCATATACCAAAGGCATATCGGTGTTCAGCAAACCACTCACATCCCGGTTATGCATACCTACATAGATGACGCCGCTGACGCCCGCCGCCCGGAAGATATTCAGCTTTTCCCGGATTTCCTCCCGGTAGTTGACCACCTGGGTATAATCCTGGATTCGCCCGTTCCAGATCCTATCGCTGAGTGCCAGATCTCCCAGAATAATCTGGTATTTCATTTCATCCGCCGCCTGGTTGATCCCTTTCAGGACGCTGCTCACCTGGAACGTCGTGACATCCTCGGAAAGAACCCCGATAATATTGCTTTTCCTGGAACGCAGCGCTCTTGCCATCATGTTCGGCTGATAATCCAGTTCCTTCATGACTTCCCGGATCCGCTCCGCCACTTCGGGGCTGACCTTATCCAGCTTATCATTGAGCACGTAGGAAACCGTAGCTGTCGATACCCCTGCCCTCTTTGCAACATCCTTTAATGTAGCCATATTATCCTCCGCTGTATCTTAATATTCATGGTTAGTTAATCGAATAACTAAAAGGTTTAAAGAAATGCCATATTATAGTATGGCACAACAGAACCGCATTGTTCAACATAAACTTTTATTGCTATATTATTGCTGATTAATTAGAATTATTCGTATGTTTTAATTGATTTTGATTATAACTAACAACCAATCACTAAGTCAATATGTGATTTTATATAAGTTAATCGATTAATTTTTGTGCAACTAGCACATTGCTTTTCTTTCTTTCCCGCTTTTATAATCAGGATGTAGCGGTTCTGTTACATACGATTCCTGTCACGCATATGTCCCGCGGCGCAGGCCAAAAACTATGAACCTTCGTTCGCTGCGTTTGCCGGGGTAGTTAACCAGACTATTAAGGAGGAGAGAGATTATGACCGTGCATCAGACACTTCACGGCCCGCCGTCCCTGTACTATGATATGAAGGAAATATCCGGGACCATTGTACCGGATATTTCCGGAAACGGCTTTGCGGGGGTCATCCGGGGGCAGGACAGGGGAGGCGCTTTTCTGGCACAGGAAACGGTTTTCGGCCATTCCCTGCCGGTACTGACGTTTACCGGAGGTTCCCGGGGCGGATATCTGCAGCTGCCTGACGGCTGTATCCAGAAAGGGGACGGCATTACCGTCAGCTTTTATATAAAAGTGAAGGAACTGGACGGATACGGCGCACTCTTTTCTTTCGGGAAAGACAGCTGCTTTTACCTGTCCGTACAGCCCTGCCCCGGTGATCCGGATTCCCTCCTCCTGTCTCCCGGAGCCACCTCCGGCGGGCGAAGCCAGGAGGCCGCTCTTTCCGAATGGATTCCCGTGCGTAAAAACACCTGGTTTCATGCGGCCGTCACCTTTGATACCCGGCTTCCATCCACGCTATCCTTCTATGTGGACGGAAGCCCTGCCGCCGAAACCGGCCACCGGCGTATGAATGCGGAGGCTCTGGCGGGCTGCACGGACTGCTTTTTCGGTTTCGGAACGCTGTCGCAGAATGCGCTCTCCATGTCTGTTACCGATATCCGTGTTTTTTCCCGTGTTCTGGAGAGCAGCGAGCTTTTTTCCCTGTTCCGTATTCCGGATCCGATCCGCCTTGATCTGGAAATGGAAGCGGTCTGCCGTCTTTTTTCCGACAAGATGACACAGCTTCCCGCCCTGCCTTCTGCCGGGCCCCTGGGAGCCGGTTTCCGTTTTAAAGGCCTGACCGGAGAAACCATTACCGACGATCTGCAGCTTATCCGGCCCTCATCCGGCCGGCCGGATCAGATGGGCCGTTTACAAATTACCGCCTCCTACCAGGACAGCCGGCTGGAGAAAACCATCTCCTTTCTTGTCCCTGCCCTGCCGTCGGATCCGGAACGGCTCCGGGAGGATCTGGATGCGGTTACCCTCCCTTTCCCGGGCCATGTGGCCGGCGATCTTTCCCTGCCCGCAGGCGGGGCCAACGGATCCCATTTTATCTGGAGAAGCAGCGATCCGGTCCATTTATCCTCCGATGGAAAGGTCACCCGGCCGGAAAAAGAGCCTCTGCCTGTAACGCTCTTCTTGGAAGCCGGCCTGGGCACGGCAAAGGCAGAACGGGAATTTACACTCATCCTGTATCCGGTTTACGGCCAGGAAAAGCCGCTGCGCATCCGGTCTCCCAAAAAAGCCGGCCGCCCGGCTGCCGGCACTCCTCTGCCGCGCGCCGCAGCTGTCCGTCTCCGGGATATCACCCTGCTGGATTCGTCCCTTTTTGGAAGCAACCAGAAGCGCTGCCTGGATTACCTGCAGCTGTTGGACTGTGACCGCATGCTTTACCATTTCCGCCGGACCTTCGGACAGGACACCCGGTCCGTCCGGCCTCCGGGAGGCTGGGAAGAGCCCTCCGGCCTGCTGCGCGGCCACTCCACCGGCCATTTCCTTTCCGCCCTGGCTTATGCCTTCTCCTCCACCCATGAGGAACACTGGAAACAGAAGGCGGAATATATAGTAACGGAATTACGCAGGCTGCAGCTGCTGTCCGCCGGTGATCCCGCTGCGTTTGCCACGGCCTGCACGCCCACCAACGCCGCCCAGTCTCTGTGGAGCCGCAACACGGCCGAATGGGGCGAAGGCTATCTGGGTGCCTATCCCCCGGATCCGTTTGCACTGCTGGAGCAGTTCACTCCTTATGCCACCATCTGGGCGCCCTATTATACCCTGCACAAGCTTCTGGCCGGTCTGTTGGATTGTTACCTGCAGCTGGACAGCCGGACCGCCCTGGACTGTGCGGAAGGAATCGGCCTATGGGTTTACAGGCGGCTCTTTGCCACTACCCCGCAGCAGCGGGATAAGATGTGGAGCATGTACATCGCAGGAGAATACGGCGGCATGAACGAATCCCTGGCCCGCCTGTACCAAATAACCGGGAAACAAGCCTTTCGGGAGGCTGCGGCCATGTTTGACAATACGCCGGTCTTTGACGGACTCGCCCGGGGGCTTGACACCATCTCCGGTCTGCATGCCAACCAGCATATCCCCCAGATGATCGGCGCGCTGCAGGAATTCATCACCACCGGAGAAACCCATTATTACCATACCGCCAGGAATTTCTGGGAGATTGTGACCGCTCATTACGCCTATTCCATCGGCGGCGTCGGGCGGGGGGAGAATTTCAAAGAACCCGATATCCTGGCGGGCAACATTGAGGGAGGCCGAAACTGCGAAACCTGCGCCGCCTACAACATGCTCAAGCTCACCGGCATGCTTTCTTTTTATGATCCCCAGGACAGCCGGCTGATGGATTATTACGAAAGGACCCTTTATAACCAGATTGCGGCCAGCCAGAATCCCGTCATTGGGCCGGACGCCCACCACGGCGTTACGTATATGCTGCCCATAGGCCCCGGCGCCGTAAGGGAATACAGCAATGACTATGATGATTTTACCTGCTGCCACGGCACCGGTATGGAAAACCATGTCCGTTATACCGAGCACATATACCACGCAGGGGATGACGGCAGCCTGTATGTCCAGCTTTACCTGTCCTCTTCCCTGCGCTGGGAGGAAAAAGGGATCACACTGACCCAGAAAACGGATTTCCTCTCATCCTTCAGTGAGTTCATACCGGACGGGAATGCCCATCTGAAGATTTTCTTCCGCATTCCCTATTGGTGCCGGGAGGACTTTTGCATCTGTGTCAATGCCATGCCGCGGGCCTTCGTCCGTACGGCAGACGCAAGCCCCCTGTACGATACTTTCTGCGGCGCGGACTCCACGGACGGCCGCCCGGGCGGCTATGCCATTCTGGAGGGTGATTTTGCCCGCGGCGACCGTATTACCGTGCACATGCCGCGGCGACTCCATCTGTGCTACACGCCCGATCCCCTGGAAGGGCTGCCGGCTGCCAGCCTGATGTACGGCCCTCTTGTGATGACGGCCCTGCATCCCGGTACAGACTGGATCACCCTGAACCTCCCTCCTGTCCCGGAGGATGCTTTTATCCTGGAAAAAAAGGCCGCCATACCCGTACTCTGGTATGACGACCTGCAATTCGTTCCTATGTATGCGGCACACAACACACCCTACCACACTTATTTTAAAATCAATCTCCTGTAAGCGGAGACGGGGCGGCCGTCATTTATGCATCAGCACAGGCATAAAGATCCCGCCCTGCACACTCCGTGCAATAAAATGACAGTATTCCCCGGAAACGGTTTCATACCAGTCGGAAAAAGGCACCCGGGACGGTGTTTCATTCACATATGCCGCCACAGGGGCGATAAGCGCATCCGCTTTCTCCCTGTCCTCCGCCATTGCGGCACACCAGAGAATCCAGTCGCTTTTGGTATAATTCTTTCTGGAATCCAGCGGCACCCCGTACGTATTTTGTTTCTTAATATAATAGTCTATTTCCTTTTGAAAAACTTCCTCCCGGAACAGGCCGCTTCCGAAGAATTTATCCCATACCATATTATACTTCAGGCTCCAGGTATCCCCGGCACCGAACGACAATGCCATATGATCCCCGGCATTCCCGCGCTTTTCCCAGTCCTCCGCCATCTTTACAGCCTTTCCGTGGTATTCTTCTGCCGTTTCTTCCCGTCCCAGCCAGCCTGCCAGCAGGGCAAACGCTTCAATTCCCATAATCGCCTTGGCGGATAGATTGACATTGTGGGACAGATGCCCCGCGAAGTCGTCGGTACACAGCTGTTCCCCCGGATCCGCCCCATAAGCCAGCAGATATTCACACCATTTCTGCAGCACCTCAAAATAAGGCGCCGCGAAGTCCGGCGTACCATCCTGTTTGCATACCGCCGCAGTAAGTATCAGCATATTGCCGCATTCCTCCACCGGCATCTGATATCGGAAATCATAAATCCCGCTGCCCGCAGGATACTGATAAAAGAACGGGAACACGCTGCCGTTGCTTCCGTCATACGCGGTACCGCTCTTTTCCCCGTCCAGCCCGTATACCTGGCCCGTGGCATACGGATAGCGCCCTACATCATGAGGGGCGAAGTCAAATTCCCACACATCGCAGGCGGCAAACGTAAATACCGGACGCAGCATTCCCTTCACATACTCCGTATTATAAAGCAGATAAAGCGGCGCCGACGGATAGGTAATATCAACGGTACCCAGACAGCCGTTGGAATCGTTCTCCTTGGAAAGGAAAATCAGATTTCCCTCCTTATCCGTGATCAGCTTATGGGCCGCGATGGAATGCCGGTAGCTCAGACAGCAAAGCAGCGCATAATCCTGCCCTCCGATAGCTGACGCCTGTTCTTCCATCCGTGCATCCAGCCCCGCACATTGCTGCTGTACCCGTTCCTTATCCGCAAAACCGGCCCTGATGGCATCCAGAATCGTATCATAAGTTTCAGTCCAGTAGGCCTTTTTCCATTCCCCGAAGTAATTGATGGACAGCAGATCATCATATGCTATCACCAGTTCACCGTGGCCGGCCTGCGTCCCCAGCTTTACCGAAGCCGTCAGCTGTTCCCCTCCCCGGTCAAAACCCACCCGGGAAAATGCATCCTGAACCGCCAGATACACATACCCCCAGTCAATGGTAATATTATCGCCGCTGTTTCCCAGCGGCTTCTGATCCGCCTTCCCCATAACCGCATAGGAAAAGCTGTCCGTCTGATAGGCCCCTCCCACTACCGCACCCGGCGTATATCGCACCAGATCCGCAGAAAGCTGCAAATCAATGGTCACATCGGCTGTCTGCGCTTTTCTCACCACATCAAAATCCACATAGGTACACGGCCTGGATACCAGAACCGGATCCTCCAATAAAAGCGGGGTTGTAAAGGAGGCCCTCAGCTTGATTTTGTCATTTTCAAAGGTATAAGCCGTGCCCGTCGCCGTAATCTCCAGTCCTGTCTGCAAAATGACCTGATGGAATTCCTTGTCCCCCATAAAACAGAAAGTTTCCCCGTCCACCGTCAGGTAACCTCTGATCCGCTGCCTCTTTCCGCACCAATGCACGGTATCGGACTCATAGAGTTTATCCGTTCCCGACCAGATACTGAAATAAGGGTCGTGCAGAATTATTGGTACGCTTGCCGCTCTGTCTACTTTCATAACCTCTCCTTTTCTCTCATCCCCATCCATCCCGGCAGGGGTGTAGTTAAAAAAGTTGGTGCCGCCATGGTTTTCCCCGGCTGGATGGATCACTGGTATGCAATTTACTGAACAGTTACATTTTACCGCCATCCACTGCTGCAAGAAATAGGGTTTTCCCGCAATTCAGTGAGGAATACACGCATTTCAGACTCTGATGGGCACCCTCCTTTTTCCTCTTGCCGCCTTTCCCGTAACATGATGCAAAAATGATGCATCTTTGATGCTATTTTGATGCCCGCACACACTAAGCTATTCATAAAGGACAGGAGGGCCTGCTCCGGGCTGCATCCGTCACCGGCCCCCGTCTTCAAAAAAACATCACAGACTGCGGTTCCTGCGCAAGGTTCCGCCGGAACGAATGAGGGGTAATCATCATGAAAAAAAAGAAATACCGGTTTTGTATCCTGTCCCTGCTGCTGCTTTTAGGCGCACCTGCCATGGTTGTCCGTGCATCGGAATACGATGGGGATCCGGACGCCGCCCTTGCTCCCTACTTTCTTATCGACGGTATGGAGTCCTCCACAGAACGCTTCCCATTAAAGGAAACCAATGTATCCACCACTATCAACGGCGTCTTTGCCGAAACCTTCGTCACCCAGACTTATGCCAACGAAGGGCAGGAACCGATCAATGCCAGCTATGTTTTCCCTGCTTCCTCCAGAGTGACCGTGCACGGCATGAAAATGGAAATCGGGGATGAAATAATCACAGCCAAAATAAAAGAAAAGGAAGAGGCAAAGCAGGAATTCGAGCAGGCCAAAAGCGAAGGGAAAAGCGCTTCCCTGCTGGAACAGCAGCGGCCCAATGTCTTCACCATGGATGTGGCAAACGTCATGCCGGGGGATACAATCCGCATTGAGCTGCATTATACGGAACTGATCACTCCAACGGACGGGATTTACCAGTTCGTTTTCCCCACGGTGGCAGGGCCGCGGTATACCAGCCCGTCGGTTCCCTTAAGCCTGGATACGGAAAAGTGGATTGCCAGCCCTTTTTTGAAATTCGGGGATACGTCGCCGGAGAAATATACGATTGATGTCAGCCTTTCCGCCGGCGTCCCCATTACACAGCTGGAGTGCACTTCCCATGATATTGACGTGGCATGGGATAACCAAACCTCCGCAAAGGTCAGCCTCTCCCATCCGGAGGAATTTGCGGGAAACCGGGATTTTATCCTGGATTATAAGCTCACCGGCCAGGAAATAAGCAGCGGACTTATGCTGGGTACCGGGGAATCGGAGAATTTCTTTATGCTGATGGTGCAGCCGCCGGAACGATTTACGCCGGAATCCATTCCTCCCCGGGAATATATATTTATCCTGGATGTGTCCGGATCCATGTACGGCTTTCCTCTTGATACCGCAAAGGCGCTCATAAAGGATCTGGCCGGAAATCTCCGGGAAACCGACCGTTTTAATGTCCTATTGTTTTCCGATACCTTACAGCAGATGGCCCCTGCGTCGGTACCAGCCACCGCCGCCAATGTACAAAAAGCGATTGCCCTCATCGATCAGGAAGAGGGCGGAGGCGGAACCGACCTGGCCCCTGCGATGGAAACGGCGCTGTCCCTTCCTGCCGCTGCGGGAGCCGCAAGGAGTATTATCGCCATCACGGATGGATACATTTCCGGAGAACGGGAGATTTTCGATATCATCAGCAGCAACAGCGGGGCTGCCAGCTTTTTCTCCTTCGGCATCGGAAGCTCGGTCAACCGGTATCTGATAGACGGCATAGCCAAGACGGGGCTGGGCGAGTCCTTCGTGGTAACACAAGCCAGCGAAGCCGCGGCGGCAGCGGAACGGTTCCGCACGTATATACAGTCTCCTGTATTGACGGATATCCAGGTGACCTATGACGGCTTCGAGGTATATGACATAGAACCGCCCACGCTCTCCACCCTTTTTGCCAGCAGGCCTGTCGTTCTTTTCGGGAAGTGGAAGGGGCAGCCGTCGGGAACCATACACATCACCGGGAAAACCGGCGGCCGCGATTATGCAGAGGATATTCCGGTATCTGCCGCCGTACCAACGGAGGCAAACAATATCATTCAGTACCTGTGGGCGCGGACCAAGGTGGAACGGCTTACCGACTACGGTATTACGGAGAATCTGCAGGGATCCGCAAAAAAAGAAGTAACCGAAATAGGCCTTCGATACAGTATGATGACCCCCTATACTTCCTTTATTGCCGTAACGGAAAAGGTCCGCAATACGGAAGGGGGCAGCAAAGATGTGAAACAGCCGATTCCGCTTCCTATGAATGTTTCGGAGCTGGCTGTAGGAGGCGGGTATACCGTAGGCTCCGAGCCGGCAGGCATCCTTCTTGTTCTCTTCATGGCCGGATTGCTGATCCTAAATGCCTTGTATCAGGCGGGAAAAAAGAGACCTGCAATCGCGGAAGGGGATAAGCATGACAACTGCTAGCATCAAATCCATAGTACAAAAAAACGGAATATTCTATCTGGCCGGCTTCTTCCTTCTTCTTGGGATAAAATATTTTTACAGCAGCGCCGCCGTTTCGGATCTCAGATGGATCCTGGCCCCCACCGCAGGGTGGGTCAGGATCCTGAGCGGAATTCCTTTTGTATATGAACCCGGAGCCGGGTATGTAAACCATTCCTTCCGGTTCCTCATTGCCGCTTCCTGCTCCGGTGTACAGTTCATGCTCATTGCCTCCGCCACTCTTCTTTATTCCTTCGTACACCGTATGCCCACAAAGGGAAAAGGGATGTGCTGGACGGCATGCAGTTTTCTTTTTTCTTATGTTTATACGGTGCTGGTAAACGGGATACGGATTGTCCTTTCCATTTATCTGCCCCTCTCCCTTCCCCGGGAGCTGTTTTCCTGGGGATGGCTGACACCGGACAGGTTTCATACGATTACGGGGGCCGTTGTCTATTTCACCGCCCTCTTTATCCTTTACCGCCTGGCCGCAGCGTACACCGGACAGCCCGCGTTCACCGGGCAGCCGGCCCGTTCCGGCTGCGTTCCGGCCTGCGCCCCCGTCCTCACTTTCCTGCGAAGATGCCTCCCTCCGGTATTCTGGTACTTCACCATCGCTCTGGGCATCCCTTTTCTGAACGGAGCATTTGGGAATAACCAAAAGGCATTTACAGAATATGCCCTGATCCTAGCAGGCACAGGCCTTCTGCTCCTGCTTCCCACCGGCTTCGCCTGCCTGTTTCCGGGCCGCAGACATAAAAAAGAAGGAGATACGCCCGGCCGCGGATAACCCCTTGTACCGCCCGTCTGTTCCCCTGCCGCCGGCGGGCGTACAGGGCGATGGGACGGCGGCAGGGGAACAGCCGGACAGCACTGTTTTACCGGGCTTCCAGATAGCCGCACATGTGCCGTATGATATCCCGGATGCGCGCCATCTCGCTTTCCGGCGGCAGGAGACGGTAACTTACAAAATAGGCTGCCAGCCCATCTATCTGTGACCACCACAATCTGGAGAAAGCCGCGGCAACAGCAGGATCCATGTCCGGCCTTGTTTTAAAAATAATATCTTCCACAATCCTCAGGCTGGACATTGCCTTTTCTTTCATTTTTTCTCTGAGCGCTTCATTTTTGGAGGCTTCCAGCCAGAATTCAAATTTGATTCTTGCAAAATTCAGATTTTCCTCTGTCCATTGGCTTACCGTTGCGTCCCAAACGCACATCAATTGTTCTGTTACACTCATGTCATCCGAAAGGACCCGATCCAACGTGTCCTCAAACGAAGAGTTATTCGTCAGCTCGTCCCAGCGCTGTGCCAATTCCAGGAAAATTTCTTCTTTACTCTTAAAATAGGTATAGATTAATCCTTTACTGATTCCCGCTTCCCTTGTGATATCATCTATAGAAGCCGCATAATATCCTTTTTGGGAAAAAAGCCGTAAAGCGGTCTTGAGAATATCCAGTTGACGTTGTTTCTTTTTTTCTTCCGATATCTTAGGCACTTTGAACCCTCCGCATAGATTTATAACTCAGACTTCGCAGGAGCTAAACGGCCTCCCTCCCGCTGTCGGCGCGGCGTATCCGGGATTGAAAAGGATTTTCTTCAGTCCGTCAGACCCTACATTCCGATGAGCCCGAGGACATCAAGTGTGTCAGGTGAGGCTGACACACTTGATCGGTCTCATCTCCATGGTCTGAAAGGACTTAAAAAAATTCCTTTTCAATCCCGGATACGCCGCGCCGACAGCGGGAGGGAGGCCATTTAACTCCTGCGAAGTTTGAGTTCATAACTGTAAATTATCATAATTATAGAAAGAATTGCAATGATTCCCCCTGCTATAAGGTACAGGCTGTTGATGCTGTATGTATCAAGTACGATTCCGGTCAGCATATAGGAAACCGGCTGAAGCCCTGCGGAACATAAAAATTGAATGCTCATGACCCTTCCAACAAGGAATTCCGGTGTAATCTGCTGGATTGTTGTAATAAATAATACATTAATGATTCCCAGAAACAGCCCCGCCGCAAATACAGCCCCCAAAATCACCGGTTTCGATGAACAGAAGCTGAACATACTCCATACAAGGCCGAGCACAAGCGAACACCCTGAAATCAGCCGGATGGATTGAGCCTTTTGCCTTCGTTTCATAGTACCGGCTAAAACAGCACCTATTAAAGAACCCAGGCCGGTCATAGACAATAACTTCGTATATCCGTCCACGCCTTCAGGCAGATAGTCCATGGCGATTACAGGAAAACCTACCTGCTGAGGGCCGATAATGCATAAATTCAGGATAGCCGTAAAAAGCAGTAACACGATCAATACGGGAAGCCTGCATAAATGCTTAAACGATCCCTGCGGGGAACTCCCGTTTTCATCTGTGCCGCCTTGTACCTCTTTGTTATCCGGGAATTTCACTTTTAGAAATAAAAACAAGGCAAGGATGCTTGCGGCGGCCATGATCAGATATGCCTTATCGCTTGCTTTTTCCACAAGGATCCCCGCTGCAAGAGGGCCTGCCAGCGTCGATCCCTGGTTAATAAACTGCATGACGGAATTGGCTTTCTGCAGATGCTCCTCACTTACCAATGCCGGGACTGCAGAATAAAGAGCCGGTAATATGGCAGCGCTTATCCCTCCGAACAAAACGGCAAACATAAAAATAATACTTTCATTTACTATATTTGTCTGGTTAACAAAAAACAGGGAAACCAATAAAAAGCCCAATAAACCGGTTCCTGCAACAAGTGTTTTGAAGATCCCCAGCTTATCTGTTAAAAAGCCGCTGACAGGCAAGATGAAAATCCTCGGTATCACCATAGCGGTCATAACGGAACTCAGCAGTAAAACGGAACCTGTGCTTTTCATAATCAAGGAAACCTGTAGAACACTGTATAGCTGATTGATAAGAAACAAAAGAATACAGGCACTGAAGAAAATTATAGCATTAACAGATAAAAATTGCGATTTCTTTTTCATAAGCTTGTTACCTTTCTCATTACAATAAAACTGACTGGTTAGTTTTTATTATAACAGCAAAAAGGATTTTTACAAGTGTTTTTGATTTTATTCCTCCAACATTTCTCGTATCTTCTTTTTTGAGGAACTTTTTTTACTTCGGGACTTAATATTTGCCGGCAGACAGCCGATAGAATAATAGGATTGTAAAAATTTATACTTCCGGAGGTAACGAAAGTGCTGCCAATTAAAAACTGCCGAAAATGCTATCTTCTTCATCCCAGGAACAATTCCTTTCTCTGTCAGGCCGATGTGGAATTTTCCGGTGATGAAGAAATCACTCTCTCCTTTACGGACTGGAACCCCAGAAAGAAAAGCATCTGCGGGCAGGCCGTGCTTTTTTATGATTCCGTAAACGGGCTGGTAACCTGTACCTGCGACCTGCTGGATATCCGTCCGGATCCGGAGAAGAAAGGATATCACAAGGCCCTGTGCCGGATACAAAGCATACAGGATCTGGTAAACCGGCATGAGGATTTCCGGCTTTCCATATCCTTGTCCATCCGTGTGACTTATTCCGATGCGCAGGGGAAGAAGCCGGTAACGGTGGACGGTATTACGACGAATCTTTCCGCAGGAGGGCTTTATTTTATTACCGCAGAGCCTCTGCCCGTTCCTTCCTTCCAGATCCGTTTCTACCATAACATCCTTCCCTTTGTGTTTCAGGCCCGGGTTCTGCGCAAGAATGAACTGGGGAATAAACGGTTCGGCTACGGCTGCTGTTTTGAGAATCTCTCCTCCAATGCGGAAAGTATGCTGCGGGGTTATATTTTCCAGATGGAATCCCGGCCTAAAAATTAATTCATACTTTATCCTCTTCTTCCGTCTCCCGTTCTTTTCCGGGGACGAAATGAAGGAAATAAGCGTAGATGTCCACAACGGCCTGGTACAGTTCTTCCGGTATACGGCTTCCCAGCTCCATCTGGGTGAGGATGGTTGCCAGGGAGTCGTCCTCATAGACCGGCACGCCGTTCTGGGAGGCTACCTCCACGATCTTTTCCGCCATATATCCCATGCCTGACGCTACAATAACCGGTGCGCCCTGCCTTTCTTCATCATAGGTCAGGGCCACCGCTTTTTTATTCAAGGTCTCCTTAAACTCGGACATTAACTCCACTCCTTTTTTCTGTAATCTGGGGAAATGCTTCCGTAATGGGTATGGATTCCCTGCTGGATCCGGTCACCAGATTCTCGAGACGGATCCCGTTTTCCGATAAAATACGTCCCACATTCTGCCGGATTTCCTTTTCCTTCTCCAGCAGGCTGTCCGGGATATCCAGCTGCATTTCCATTTTCCCGTCCCTGTAAAGCAAAAACATATCAAAAAAACCAAGCTGTTCGATATCAAACTTAATCAGCGCCCTGACCGCCGGCCCGTCCTCTTCTTCCGCGGTATTTCCCCTGTCATCGGGGTCTATCCACAGTTCGGAATACATCAGTTTATCCTCCACCACCATAGGCAGCATGAGATGAAGCACCGGCATGTACACGCTTTCATTCAGCAGGATGGACTGGATCACATTCCGGCTTATCTGCTTCGCTTCCATACTGCTGTCGCCGTCCATGCCCGAACGCAGGATATCCAGGAAGCCCCTGTTCCAGTCCGCCTTTTCCCCGGCCGCCTTATGAAGCACCGACTCCACAAGGGATTCGTCCATATCCCCGAATACCTTTCTAATCCCCTGATAGCCCAGCAGCTTACGGAAGCTCTGCATCAGCCCCTCCATGCTGCCGTTTTCATACCGGGCCAGCTGGTATGAAATATGGGCCGCAAAATTGCGCAGATCCCCCCGGTCATGGGTCGCGGAAATATAACGGTTCAGAAGAGGAAGGATCTTTTCTTTCAAGAGGGCCGTATTCTTCTGTGTTTCCCCGTTTGCATGCTGTTGTCCGAAGGCAAGGCGGCCGGTCAACTGTTCCAGTTCCCCCGCCTGCCTGGAATACATAAATTTTCCGGCTTTATGCAGGGCGTCCACAATGGTCTGCATAATATGGCCCCCGGACGCCATATCGCCATAGCGCCTGACAAAATCCAGGATGGAAGCTTTCAGATCCACGGAATCCGTCTGTTCCATCACCTGCCGCAGCAGGTCGAATAAAGGCCCCTTAAAGCGTACCCCCATATCTGCCTGCTGCTTCAGAAAAAGAGCCATATCCCCTTCCTTCAATCCTATCATGGAAAAGAAACGGGCCATTTCTTCCGCCGTGTTCCCGTCCATGCCGGACTGGATCAGCAGCTCCCTCTTCTGCATCAGTATCCGGGTCAGATCCTCCACCTGATCCCCGGTGGACTGCAGCATTTTGATGAAATTATTGTAATTGGACTCATAATTCAGCTTCAGCTGTGTATTTTTATCCTGTCCGGCGTCATTCCTGGCATCCGGCCTGAGCACCTTCTGCGGCTCGATGGGGGCCTGGACGCGCTGCAGTTCCCCGCTTGAGGTTGGATTCATTTTAATATTATTCTTGTTTTCATACCCGCCGACGGGCGTGGTAACCTTCAAAATATTAGACATTTTTTGTAACTCCAATTATTTTCTGTATTTTTTGGCCGATATATAAAATATGTCATAAACATAAAATATCTGAACAGATAAGGCGGTGTAAAAGAATTATGGACAACACTCTGGATAACCTACTGGATACTTATTTATTCGAAACCAATTCCCTTCTGGAACAGCTTGATGAACTGCTGATCAATGCGGAAAAAAATGCGGATTTTACATCGGATGATGTAAATGAAATCTTCCGTATCATGCATACGATCAAAGGCTCTTCTGCCATGCTTGAATTCTCTTCCCTCATGACCATTGCCCACCATATTGAGGACGTTTTCTTTTTCATACGGGAGAATGGAATCAGCAGTCTGAGCAGTTCCCATAAATCAGAGCTGTTTAACCTCATGTTTAAATCCACCGACAAGCTTCGGGAAGAAGTCAGGAAGGTGGAAAAAAATGAACCACTCAGTACTAATATCGACAGTATAATTCAAGAAATTAATAGTTTTCTGGATAAAATCAGTAAAGACGGCGGAGGAAAAAAGGCATCCCCGGCCCAGCCGGCTTCCGTCCCTTCTCCCGCCCCTGCCGCACAGCCCCGGGACGGGGCTCCCTTTCCTGCGGATCCGGGGATCTGTTTCCTGCGTGTCTTCTTTGACGAAGGCTGCGGCATGGAAAACCTGAGAGCCTTCATGCTGGTAACCTCCCTGAAGGACGCCATCACGGATTTCCGTTTTTATCCGGCGGATATCGAGAGCAACAGCGGTACGGCTGAATGCATCATACGGGACGGCTTCTTTCTTGCTTTTGACGCAAAGGAAACGGCGGAAACCGCCATCGCGGTCATCAAGGATATCAACAATCTCCATTCCTATGAACTGCTGGACAACCCGGAATACCGGGAACCGGAACCGCAGCAGGTCCCGGCATCCGGCACGTCGCCCGACGTAACGAAGGCCTCTCCCGCCCAAAAGGCGGCTCCCGGCGCCGCCCACAATGCGCCGGTGAAGCAGAACCTGATCAGCGTGAACCTGACCAAGCTGGACATGCTGATGGCGGTGGTGGGGGAAATCGTCATCACCGAATCCATGGTCATTTCTTCCCCGGAGCTGCACGGCCTGAAGCTGGACAGCTTCCTCAAATCCGCCAGGCAGCTGCGCAAACTTACCGACGACCTGCAGGATATCGCCATGTCTTTGCGGATGGTGCCTATTTCCGGTACCTTCCAGAAAATGAACCGGATCGTCCGGGATATGAAGCAGGAACTGAATAAGGATGTACGGCTGACCATTGAAGGTGAAAACACGGAAGTGGATAAAAGTATCGTGGATAACATCAGCGATCCCATCATGCATATTGTAAGAAACTCCATGGATCACGGAATAGAAAAAGCTGCGGACGACCGCGTCCGGGCGGGAAAAAACCCGCAGGGTGAGATCGTCCTGGCAGCCCGCCATACCGGCAGCGAGGTCATCATCACCATAACCGATGACGGGCGCGGAATTGATCCTGCCTCCGTCCTGGCCAAGGCAAGAGAGAACGGGCTGCTGGTGAAGCCGGAGGAGGAATACAGCCGGAAGGAAATCCTTTCCCTGCTGATGCTTCCCGGCTTTTCCACCAATAAGGAAGTTACCGAATACTCCGGCCGGGGTGTGGGAATGGACGTGGTAAAGAGGAATGTGGAAGCGATCGGCGGTACGGTGGGTATCTCCAGTGAATACGGCAAAGGTACCTGCATGACTCTGCGCATACCGCTCACCCTCGCTATCGTGGACGGAATGGAGGTTTCTGTGGGAGGCACTATTTTCACCATCCCCATTTCCAATATCCGCAAATCCTTTAAGGCTCTGCCGGAGGATATTATTTACGATTCCGAAGGGCATGAGCTCATCCGCTGTATGGGGGATTTTTATCCTCTGGTGCGCCTCCATCAGCTCTATGGAATTGATTCGGCAATAACCGGCATCACGGAGGGCCTTCTCATGTGGGTGGAGGCCAGCGACAAATCCTACTGCCTGTTTATCGACGAACTGTTAGGAGAACAGCAGGTGGTGGTCAAACCGCTCCCCTCCTACCTGAATAATTTCAACATCAAGAATTCCGGCATCAGCGGATGCACGATCCTGGGGGATGGAAATATCAGCATCATCCTGGAAATTTCAAATGTATACCAGGCGGCACAGGCCCTTTTCTGAACCCCTGCCTGAAACGAATACGGAGGCTTTGACAATGGCTAAAATCCAGAACAACGAAGAGAATGAAAAAATAAAGAGCTATCTCACCTTTATCGCCAACGGCCTGACCTACGGCGTGGATACTATGAATGTGGTGGAAATCATAACCGATTATTCCGTCCGCCCCCTGCCCATGGTTCCTGACTATATTAAAGGAATCATCAATCTCAGGGGACAGATTATCCCCATCATAGATTTCCGGCTGCGTGTGGGGGGAATGGACAGCCCGGAATCCCACAGTACCGTGATCCTGCAGATTCTATCCACCACGATCGGGATGATGGTGGACAGTGTGTCCCAGGTACTGGACATCGATCTGTCCGGCGCTTCCCCCATCCCTGTGGAAAACAGGCAGGAACTGACCAGCGGCATGGTTTCCCTTGAGGACGGGACCGTGATCCTCCTGCTGAATTATGAATCCCTCATCGAATAATCGGAGACAGGAGTCAACAGGATGTTAACAATCAGTGATAACGATTTCAAACGCTTATATACTTTTATCAGGGAAAATTACGGAATTGATCTTTCCCAGAAAAAACAGCTCATCATGGGAAGGCTGTCCAACGATATTATGGCAAAAGGATATCCCGGCTTTACGGAATATGTGAATGATATCCTCACAAAAGCCACCCCATCGGATATTGACGGCATGCTGAACCGGCTTACCACAAACTACACCTTTTTTATGCGGGAGGAAGAGCATTTCACGTTCTTCCGGGATACTATCCTCCCTTATCTGGAGCAGAAAAAGAAGGATCACGTACTCAGCATCTGGAGCGCGGGCTGTTCCACCGGCCAGGAGCCTTATACCATCTCCATGCTGTTAAAAGAATATTTCGGAGGAAAGGGATACTGGGATACCCGGATATTGGCCACCGATATTTCCCAGAATGCATTGACCGCCGCCCAGAACGCCCAATATGACGAGGAATCCCTCTCCAGGCTTCCTGCGGCATGGAAAACCAGATACTTCGAGCATTCCAGGGACACCGGACTGTGGACGGTTAAACCGTCCCTGCAGTCCAATGTCATTTTCAAAACCTTCAATCTGATGGATCCCATCCGGTTCAAGCTGAAATTCGATGTGATATTCTGCCGGAACGTGATGATTTATTTCGATCAGGCGACCAAGGACAGTCTGGTGGATCGTTTTTACGACGCTACCGCCCCTGGAGGTTATCTCCTAATCGGCCATTCGGAAAGCCTGAACAAGACCTCCACCCGATATGACTATATTATGCCGGCCACCTACCGTAAAACGTCCGGCAGTTAAAGAAAGGCGATGAAAAAATGCTTCTAAATGCTACAATCCGAGTCCTGGTGGTGGACGATTCCCTGGTTTTCGGCCAGTTTCTCACCAGCAGCCTGCCTCTGGCAAATAAACTGATCCAAATCGTGGGGTATGCCGCTAATGCCTATGAGGCTATGGAAAAAATCCCGCTGTGTTCTCCCGACGTCATCACTATGGATGTGGAAATGCCCAAAATGAACGGAATCGAATTTCTCAGGCAGGTATTGCCCAGAAATCCGGTTCCGGTAATTATGGTATCCGCTGTTAATATGAACGTGTTTGAAGCGCTTTCCAACGGCGCCGTGGATTTTGTCAGGAAACCGAACACGGCGGGGAATTACGGACGCCAGGAATTTATTGACAGCCTGGCCTCCAAAATAGTCATTGCATCCCGTTCAAAGGTGCGTGTGGCGGGGCAGTCTCCTGTAAAAAAAGAGTTCCTCTCCCCTGTGGTGCCCCGGCTGTCGCCCATAAATCCTGCCGTCCCGGCTTCCACGGTAATAGCCATCGGCGCGTCCACGGGAGGGACCGAGGCCACGCTTCAGATCCTGCAGGAACTTCCGGAAAACATGCCCGGTATTGTGGTCACCCAGCATATGCCGGAGGGTTTTACCCAGATGTATGCCCAGCGTCTTGACCGGCTCTGCAGGCTGCATGTAAAGGAGGCTGCCAACGGCGATAAGATAGAACCGGGAAAAGTGCTGATAGCCCCGGGCAGCCAGCAGATGAAGGTGGTGCGCCTGGGCACCTCCTATACGGTTTCCTGTTTTAACGGAGAAAAGGTAAACGGCCATATGCCCTCGGTGGATGTCCTGTTTCATTCCATGGCCGATGCCGTCCAGAGCAACGGCGTGGGGATCATCCTCACCGGCATGGGGCACGACGGCGCCGACGGCCTGCTGAAAATGCGCAGGGCCGGCGCTTATACCATCGGCCAGGACAAGGAGTCCTGTGTGGTATACGGCATGCCTATGGTCGCCCACAATATCGGCGGCGTATGCGTCCAGGCCTCCTGCGCCAATATTCCCAGGGTACTTATGAATTACCTGAATAAAAAATAAGACAAAGGATAACAGAAATGAAAGAACTGAAAAACACCAAAACAGAAGAAAACCTGAAAGCCGCTCTCGCAGGGGAATCCCTGGCCCGTTCCAAATACGCCTTTTATGAGGAAGCTGCCAGAAAGGAAGGGCTTTATCGCGTGGCCGATCTCTACAAACAGATGATACGCAATGAAACCTACCATGCTAAAATATGGTACACCCTGCTCAACGGCCCTCTGTCGGACTCCTCCGGCAATCTCATGGAGTCCGCCTCCGGCGAAAATGCAGAATGGCGCAGTATGTATCCCGGCTTTGCCGACATGGCAAGGGAAGAGGGCTTTGAAGAGATCGCCGAAATGTTTGAGAAGGTAGCCGCCATAGAAAAAAATCATGAGGAAGCCTTTTTACGGGCGCTGATCCAGCTGAAAAGCCAGCCGGCAGCGGCTGAAGAACAGGAATCCGTACAGCCGGCGCCGCCCAAACCCGGCTACCGCTGTATGTTCTGCGGAGCGATGCGGCAGGAACCTATGGATGTGTGCGACGTGTGCGAAGCCATCGGATCCTTTGAACCGATTCCGGAAGAAACGTAATTATTTTATCCCTATAATGATATCCAGGAAAAGAAAAGAGAACCGGACATGCCGCTGTCCGGTTCTCTTCTTTTCCTGGAAGGCTTTGCTTCCTATCCCAAAGTTCTCCTGTTATTTATTAAAGTCTGTTCCGTCAGACACCGTTTCCCGACACCGCCGCCGGTGCCGCCTGGCTGCCGATTCCATATACGGAAAAGTGTCTGACCTCTGATACCATTCGTTCCTTCCCGGCATCATAATAAGAACTCTTAATCCAATCCAGCGTGTTATCCGCCCCCACATATACCAGATACAGCTTCCTGGCATCCTCCGCGGAGGGCTTGCTGTAAGGGATCATCAACTGTACCGTCCCTTCTTCAAAGGAGACGCTGCGCACAGTTTCTTTTCCCCCGTCCTTTTCCACGATCTGGATATCATACACCGGCCTGTCCGCTATATACTGTGCGGCAAGAGGAAAGGCGGGGCCTATGGTAAACGGACGCACCCGTATGGTCACATCCCCCCTGGTTTCCCGGTACAGCTCCCTCACCGCACGCCAGTCCATAGCTATCTGTACCATCCTGCCCTCCATGGCGATATCCTGTTTTTCTTCTGTCATCTGTTCCAGCATATCATGGGTGAGTACGGCTTCCATTATGTTTTCCGTCTCGTCAACCGGGATCGTTCTCACCTCTTTGTCTGCGGAAACATCTTCCGCCGGCTGTCCTTCCCCGTCTCCGCCGTCCGCATCCTCCTCTTCAGATGCAGAGGCTGCAGAAGCTCCTGCAGTCCCCTGAAGGACAAGCCTGCTCCCATTCCCGCCCTCCAGGGCCAGGGTCCCGCTTCCTGACAGCTCCAAATCCGCATCCTTGTTCAGTACGATCCGATCCGTTGCCCCGCCGTCGTCTCCGCCGAACCGGTTTTCCCCTTCCAGGATCAGTTCTACCGAAGCGCCCTCCCCAAGGGTCAGCGCGCTTTTTCCTTCCTCCGGGTTAAGAAGCGCCTCCTTCAGCGTACAGGTCAGCGATAGTCCTGCCTCTACGTCTATGGACGCGGTGCTTTCTTCCCCTTCCCCGAAAATGGTATAGCTGCCAAAGCCGCTGTCATCCGGAAAAAGCATCCCGCTTTGTTCATACCCTTCCTTTGTGAAGCGGATGTTCCCATTCACCAGGTAAATGTCACGGATATCACGGGAAACCACCGGATTTCCGGTAATACCCGCCTCATCCGCCAGTTGTTCCCCATAATCGTATATCTGCCCCTTATTGTCAAATGTCCCCGCTGTCTTCACTGTCCCGTAGACATAGAGGTCTCCCTTGTTCACGCATTTGATATCTGCCGGGATTTCCAGGGAACTTTCCGGAGGGATGGTAAACGTCTGTCCCGAAGCGATTTCCAGCGGATAAGACAGAATTACCGACCCGTAAACCACACCGCTTTTTTCCGTAAAAAGGATTCCTTCCTCATAGGAACTGCTGCCGATAACCTCCGCAGCAGAAAGGATTCCGTTCCCGGAAAGGGTAATGCCTGCCGTCCCGTTTCCTTCCTGCGGGCAGCCCAAATCCGCAGCTCCGGCACCCCCATAAGCACTGACTCTGCCTCCTTCCAGCCGGATCCTGCCGCCGGATCCCTGGAAGCCGTTACCGATGCCCGCCGCCTTTGCGCCGCCGGTAGCCGTAACCGTGCCGCCTGTAATTTTTATTTCACCAAAGGCTTTGTCCTTTTCACTGCCGATTCCGGCAGCCTGGCTACCCCCGAACACGGTAAGGCTGTCCTTCTTTCCGCCGGAGATTTCCGCACTAGTGCCCTCCGGCACCAGGATGCCGGGATATTTGGCCCCGCTTTTCAGGTAATTGGTCCCGCTCAGCTTTATGACGGCTGTCTCGCTTCCCGTGTCCAGTGCACAGCCGCTCACCCTGATATCCACATTTTTCAGTGTAATCCTGGCATCCGTCCCGCTTTTTACCTGTATCCGGTCCTTCCTGCTCTCTCCCGAGACGGTAAGCGCCGTATCCGTCAATATGACAAGGGTATTTTCCTCATAACGGTAATCCTTGCCGTAGGTGCCTCCGCTCACTTCCAGATCTCTGGAGGAACGGTTCTGCGCCAGTACGGACAGATTTCCCAAAAGGAAAACGCCTGCAAGCAGCATCGCTATCCCTGTAAAAATAGTAAATTTCTTCTGTATCATTTATCTTGTTTTTCCTTCTGCTTCTGCAGCATACCTGTAAGCGCCTTTACCGACCGGGGATCCGCCTGGGCGGCCTCCCGGTTTGCCCGCGCCGCCTCCGCCAGTTCGGAACGCAGGATATTGATTTCCCGCGGCGCGTCAATTGCCAGGTTCACATAGTCCTGTCCGATATCCGTTATGGTCACTGTAATATCCGCACCTATCCGGATGGCTTCTTCCTTTTTTCTGCGAAGTACCAGCATATCAGGCCTCCTTTCCTGCAAATTCCGAAAGGGAATGCCGGAATCCGTAAGTATTGTTTTCCAGGATCACCTGTACAGCCCTTCTGGTAACCGTATTCACCACCACAGGGCATTTCAGGTTTACCGTACTTTCCTCCGGCGTATCCCGGAGCACACAGATGACATAATAAGAAAGGTTTTCTTCCTTTGCCGTACCCAGTTTGCGGTAATCCACCTTGCCAAGCTTGGGTTCATACGCAGGATACAAACGGAAAGGATTCATAATGAGAAATGAGATATCCCTGTCCGAAATGCTCTGCAGACAGAGAACCGCATCCTCCTCCCCTTCAAAGGGAACAGGAAGAAAGTCTTTCTGGCTTTCAAAACCAAAAAGACCCTCCTCAAACCGGATGAGTTCCTTCTTATCGAACTCTATCCTGCCAAAATACATGGTATCAGCCTTCATACGTTCCGCTCCGTTTTCTGATAATTCATCCTTATGCTTTCACATCAATATATTCCCCGTTAAAATGCTCCGCCACACTGGGGGGCACATAGATCGGCTTACCCACATACTGAATGATCACATCCGGATATTGTTCTATGGAAAGTTCAATATTTCCCGGTATAAATTCCACCTGGCCCTTATCCACCTTCAAATCAAAATTCAGCTTATCCATCTCATATTCGATGGTAAGAGAAGGGGGTACACTGGAAAGCTGCGCCTGGGCAGTTGGAAGAAAGGTCATTCCAAACTCCCCCGTAGGCTGTGCCGTCCTTTGTTCCAGAATCTGATTCAGCATCTCATTTCCCTGCCCTATCTGTGCTTTCAGCATCAGTTTTCCTTCCGCCGCATACTGGGCCGTAGCCTGGTAAGAAGCCATCTGTCCCTTCTGTGCCGCCTGCCTGATACTGGTGGCCGTAGTAGGCAGGATGGAATTCCTGGCCTCAAAAGAATCGATATTCACCTTTACCGGGCGGCTTTTGATATGCATGCCTCCCTTGTCCCGGCTGATTTCAACCTCCGCCGTCCCGTTCCTTCGTTCCAGCCTTGCATTCTCCACCTTCAGCTCATAGCTGATGGGTACCGTTTTGATCTGTAAAAGCTGTTCCATGCCGCAATGCCTCCTTACACCTGACTAGCTTATAAAATCCAGTAATGATGCCGAAATGATGTTCGTGCCTACTTTAAGCGCTGTCGTGTAGGTATAATTCGCCCAGGAATAATTCATCAGCGCCTCCGCCGGATCCACATTTACAATACTGTCAATCTGGGTGGACAAAGCCAGATCCAAATCGGTCAGCCTGGTCTGGGTGGACTCCAGAAGTGTGGTTTTGGTTCCCAGCTTGGTAGTCACGTCCGTCAGCGCGGTAGCCCCTTCCCGGAAATCGGTCCAAAGGGCGGAATAGGCGTCCTTGTCAAAGGTATCCGCTTCCAGAAGATCCGCCATCTTCCCAATTGTGGTTATCAGGTTTTTATCGCCGTAACCAATCACATTGATTCCGGGCAGCGAGGTATCAAAGGCGCTGGAGGGCACCACTTCTCCTGCCTCAAAGCTGAGACCGAAGCCAATATCCACAAAAGTGCTTTCTTTGGATAATTCCTTCAGTTTGGCCTGATCCGCCGGATCCGCGGAATTGACATCAATCCCCTGGTAGGTGAGAGTTCCGTCCTCCTTTAGTTCAAAAGGAACCTTCATCCCCATCGCCCCGCCAAATACAAATTCCTCCCCATACTGGGCGTTCAGACTGCTGACCATGGAATTCTGGAGTTCGCGCATGGCGGTGGCATAGGTTTTACGGATGCTCTGCTCCATATTTGTCCCGCTCATGGCACTGACCGAATAATCGCGGTCGATGGTCTGGCATATCTTATTCATCTGCATGACTGCATCTTCCTGGGCATCCTGACGGGACTGAACCTCTTTTATCGTGGAAAGGTAAGACTTGTTCCTCACATACTTGCGTTCCAGGGAAGAAGCCGACAAGGCTCCGCTGGGATCCTCCGACGCTTTGGTAAACCGGCGCCCGGTAAGTACCGCATTACGGGAATCCGACAGGCCGCCGATACTCTTGCTTAAACTATTCTGGTAATTTCTCATCAGCATATTTGTAGTTATGCGCATCTGTCAATACCTCCTGTTATCTTCCTACCATACCTGTATCGTTAATCAGTTTGTCAAGCGCTTCATCCATAACCGTCATCAGCCTGGCCGCCGCACCGTAGGACTGCTGATAGCGCATAAGGTTCATCACCTCTTCGTCCAGGTTTACGCCCATGACGGAATCCCTGGCATCCGCCGCGTTGGCAAGCACCGTGGTATGGTTGTTTAGGATTGCCTGGGTGGACTTTTTTTCAATTCCCTGCTCCGCCTGGATATTGGCATATGCGGCGGGCATCGTTCCTTTAAACACCTCAATGTCATTGCCCCCGGCATCCTTAGACATAAAAGATATCGTATCCGTAGAAAGCAGGGCCTTCATCAACAGTATATTATCCGGATCCGTGTTACCTTCCACATCAGCATGCTCGGAAGCGATTAGTTTGACTGTCCCGTTCATCCAGCCATCGGATATTTTGATGTTGGAAGCGGTAATCGTGCCTCCGCCAGTCGCCTCAAACAGGTTTCCTGCACCGGCTACGCCGGCATACTGGCTATTTAGTTCATTCATCTTTGTGGCGAGGGTATTCACAAAGGAATCGAACAGTTTCTCATAATAACCGATTCCCTTTACCGTAGACGCAGGATCATCAAAAACGCCTTCCTTATTCAACATATCCAGGTTGCCTTTGAGAATGCCCGACGGCAGCTTATCCGTCAGATCCAGAGTCGTCTTCCCATCAATCCCGGTATATTCAAGCTTTCCTTTCCCAGCCGCGGTGGAATAGGAGAATTCCCCCTTTTTCCCATCCTTTATCAAATAGATATCTTTTCCGCCATTCGTAACTCCTCTGAGCTTGATGCTCAGGGTTTCCACGTTAAAGCCTCCTCCCACATTCTCCGTCCCGTATACCACATCGATAGGCAGATACGTGGCAAGGTCGTCAAGCAGGGTGTTACGCTGATCCTTCAGTTCCAGCGCCGGATTCCCCTGTACCTGGCTGGCCTTGATGGAATCATTCAGCTTCTGGATGGAGGAAAGGATCTGGTTTACTTCCGGAACCACGGTTGTGCTCATCTTGGTTTCCAGTTCCGTGCGTACCTTTTTCAAATCCGTGGCATTCTGATGGATATAGGACAAAAGCACTTCAAAGGAAGAACGGACCAGATTGTCGTTGCCGTTCTGTCCCACCTTGGTGGAAAGAACCTGGAGCTGATCCACCACGTCGTCCAGGGCATCTTGAATGGTGGAAACATCCACATTGTCAAAGACATCCCCAATCCCTTTGAGAATCTCGTTTTTCGCATCTTCCGTACCTACCTTGGTCAGCTGGTTCCGGTACTGGATATCCAGAAAGGGATCCCGTATCTGGCTGACTCCCGTCACCATAACACCCTGTCCTACCTTCGCCCCGTAGACCATGTTGAAATAGCTGGCCCCGCTGGGACTGATGCTGGACTGATCCAGCCGCTGTCTTGTATAGCCGCTTGTATTGATATTGGTAATGTTCTGTCCTGTCACATCCAGGGCCTTCTGACTGGCGTTCAGTCCCAGAAGAGCCATGCTCAGGCCTGAAAAGGTTGACCGCATAGTATAGTTCCTCCTTTATGCCTTCCGGCTTGTAAAGTGTCTTTCTTTTTCCTGCTGTGTCCCTTCAGGGGAATACGGGCCGTTCTTCCCTGTCAGATTCTCCACCACACGCAGATTGGTCTTAATCACCATATTGGTGTCTTCATTCACTTTCCGGAACATCCGGAAATTTTCCGTCATCCGTTCAAAGGAAGGCTCCAGCTGGCCCCTCTCCTCCCCCGGCAGGAATTCCAGAATCTGACGGAAGCTTTTGTCCGACCAGCCTTTTTGGGCCAGCCAGGCTTCCCGTTTCTGATCCAGCCCGCGTATCTGCAGTACCGCGGCCTGTTCTCTTTTCATACATTCTTCCAGATCCACCACATTATAATTGGCAGCGGCCGAAAGCTTGCGTTCTTCTATGGGAATCAATCCCTCCAGCACATCGTCCAGTTCCAGAATTATTTCCTTAAGTTCCATCATCCGCCATCTCTCCTTTGCCTGTAAGCATCACTCTCTCAGCAATCGCCGCGGCGTCAATCCCGTAGTCCCCTGCCTGTATCCGTTCTTTCAGTGATACAAGCCTTTCCCCGGATACTTCCTGACGTATCTGCGCGGAAAGCTTTGCCGAAAGCGTTCTTGCTAATTCGGTCTCCTCCAGAGCAGACTCCGCTGCCGGGCTGATTTTTATTTCATCAAAGTTTTTTTCTTTTTTCATTTCCGGCAAGGTATCTTCCCTCTTAACAGATTGTGAAGCGGCGTTTTGACGGTATATAGTAAGAATATTATCCATTGATATCTTCATATCCATCACTCCTTTGCTTTACATATCGTCATATTCCGTTAAATGTTAAGATATCTTTTCCGTTTTTCTTTTATTTCCCAGTTTGGTCTTCAGACAGATAAAAAAGCTGCGCACCAGCCTCCTCAGCCAGCATAAGGGAAGCAAAATACGGTATTTCCCCATCCTGGGATAAAGAAGAAGCATATATTCCTGTGCAGGGAATATCCATCTCTGTATTTTTTTCCTTTTTTCCCTCTTCTGGACCTTCTTTTTGCTGCGGATCTTCTGTTTCAGCAGCGGAAGTATCCGCATGGCGGTTTCCACACCCTGTGTCCCCTTGAAAAAGATATATTTTTCAAGTTCCTCATAGAATTCCGTTTCTTCCCCCACGCCTCCGCCGCCGAACCAGAAATCGGTGAGCATCAGTATTTTACTGGTAAAATTCCACACGCCAAGCCTGCTGAGACGTTTTATAATATATTTCCAGGAATCCCCCCTGACCACGGCCCGGTAATACAGCCAGATATCCACCATATCCCGCAGATCGAATTCCCTGTCCGTAAACCGCTGGGCCTTGCTGCACATAAGGAAAATAAACAGGCCCGGTTCTTCCATTTTATGGATATAGTATTTTCCCTCCGCTTTGGGCAGCGACTTCACCGGCATGCGATAGCCGTGTGACAGCCTGCGGTTTCCGAACTGCAGCTTTTCATAGAACACGATCCGCAGGCCGGCTCTGGTATACAGGTAAACCCCCGGCTGCGGGTTTTCTTCCGGGATAAAGTCCAGCCGGTACATCATCAAATCCACCTTATCCCGCTGTCTGCCTTCTACCCAGAATTCGGCCCTGTCCGTAAGACGCATCTCCGGCATGGGATAAAAAGCAGGGTAAATGGCATTTTCCAAAGCCATGATGTGAAGCCCGTTCTGTTCACAGTCCCAGAGGATCGCTTCCACCAGGTTTCTGTACTGCTCCTCCAGAATGACTGCTTTCCGGTATCTGCCAGCGAACTGCCTCGTCCATTCCCGGGGAAGGGAGGGGCGTATTCCCAGTGCCGCATAATATACCATGTTGGAGATGTGGTGGAAATCAGCCGTCTTATAAAACAGCTCCCAGTTGAGGCCCACATCGTTGGAGGGTAGTTTCTGTTGGTTAATAACTGCCTTTAAGCAGTCGATCAGTTTTTCTGCTTCCGGATAATTGCCTTTCATTCCGTATTCTTCTCTCTTCCAATATGTCTGATGCCATCGTATTATAGATGGCTCTTCGCTCATCCGCCACAATCCTGCCCGCTGAGAGGGTTATCACCCTCTTTCGCATAACGCTTACCATCTCCCGGTCATGGCTGGCCGCCAGAACCGTCATACCGCGCCGGTTCAGTTCCTCCAGGAGGCACATGATATCCCAGGAGCTGTCCCCGTCCAGATTGGCCGTAGGTTCATCCAGCACCAGAATCCGGGGGCTCCCGGATATCGCCCTTGCCAACAGGACCTTCGCCGTTTCCCCGCCGGACAGTTCCCGGGGATAGGCGTCTCTTTTATGGGACATCCCCGTCATTTCCAAAGCACCTCCCGCCACCCGGTTAAGCGCTCTTCCCCAGTGCCCCGTCGCGCGGAGGGAAAAGATGAGGTTCTCCCACACGGTCCTGTCGGAAAGAAGCCCCAGTTCCTGCCGCATAATTCCGAACTGCCGGCGGAAATAGGGAAGCTTCCGCCGCCGGATGGCATTGACGGAAATGCCGTTTATGTAGATTTCCCCGGTGGTGGCTGCCTCCTGTCCCATCAAAAGCCTGAATACCGTACTTTTTCCCGCGCCGTTTCTTCCTATAAAAAAGAGAAACTCCCCCTGACCTATCTCAAAGGAAGCGTGCTCCAGCGCAATGACATCTTCATCAAATACCTTGCTTACATTTACAAAACGTATCTCTGCCATTCTTCCTTCTACTTTCCCGGTGTCCTGTCTTATTTATTTCACGATCCGTCCGATAATTTATATGTAATTGATTCAAACTTCGCAGTTGTCAAATGGCCCTCTGCCCGCTGTCTGGGCGGCGCCTCCGGGATGGAAAAGGATTTTCGCAGGGCC
>URMK01000050.1 GCA_900548905.1 uncultured Lachnospiraceae bacterium
AAAGGACACAGCGTAAGGACTGGCGTTTTTAGACGCCCCTTCCAGGAATCCTTGCCGTACCGCCGCCCCAGGGGAAAGCAGGGGATGCCGCAGGGCACAAAGGGCCGTCTGAACTGTTACCAGATAAGGTATGTTGCCATGCAGACTATGCCGCACAGCACAGAACGCTTAAAGCAATGGTAATATACAAGAAAAGGAAAACATATCCCGGAACAAATATCGGTCTATGTTTTCCTCTTCTGATTCTAACCGTTCCTTTTAGCCATAAGGATAAAAACAAGGCAGGTCAAACCATACCGCAGAAAATTACCAAAGCTGTTTTTCAGCTGCTTCTGCGGATGCAAAAGGCCCGGGAACCGCAGAAAGGCCGCGATGCTCACCCAGATAATCCTCATTGAAGGTAATAGCCGTCCCGTCAGGATTTTCAAACCGCTGCTCCGGCTCAAAGGCATATCCCAGGATATCACTGGTAATAATGCCATCCTTAAAATCACCAAGCAGATCGTATACGTTTGTTTTCAGGTAATAATGCCCGTCCTTTTCCACCAGTTCCACAGTCGCCTTATTCGTCTCATCAACCAGATTTGACGTTTCGTTCTTACAGGCCTTTGCACCGTTGAAGTACGCATTTCCGTTTACCCATACAGGCAGATGGGAAAAATGATACTTGGCCAGCTCGCCCATATTCGCAGGCTTATCCATCTCGAACCAGCCGATCCATTCCTCATAGGTCGGATATTCGTCGAAAACCTTTGTACCTACCTCTTGGTTATCCGCCATTTGAAATCCCATATCTTCCTTCACTTCCCCTGCTTTAACAGGCCAGTTCTGAATGAAGATATTATTATAAAAACGGTCATCCCCATGCAGGATGGACATAAATCCTGCCACTTCGGTACGGTGGCGGATATGATAAGGCGTATAACGGGGCTGGTTAAGTCCGTTTACGGTATTGTCTGTACCGCCTCCCACAGCAGTAAATGCCCCCAGAATGAGGTTATGTACACAAGCCACACCTTCGGTGGCAATCCGCAGGGCTGCTTTTGAAAGCATCACATTGTTATCAATCAATGTGGGGCCATGGCCCACCTCCACGAAAATATCCTGGCACATCATAGCGCCTTCCGCCTTCGGCGTACCTTCCGGCGCGTGGTTGTCATGCAGCAGGTTCTGTGTGATCCGTGTGCCCTGGGCCTGCCAGTCGCACCAGATTCCCATGGTGGAATGATGGATATGATTACGGCGGAATACCACATCAATGGCGGCATGGAATTTAATGCCGGAAATCTCGGCACCGCCCAGCTGCTGCATATTGTTGATATGGTGAATGTGGTTGTCCTCAATGATACTGAATACACATCCCATACGGCCCACAATACCTGCCTGCTCGCAGTGGTGGATGTGGCAGCGCCTTACGATATGGCTCCCCACTTTTTCCTTCAGCCATCCATGATACTGGCCGCGACAGACCGCATCCCGCTCCATCTGGGTCGGGCTTTTCACATGTTTGTTGGTAAAATAGTGATCATTTTCCGGGTCATAATATTTTCCCAGGGAAATACCGCAGCATTTACTGTTGCTGATTTCACAATCCTCGATAATCCAGCCCTTTGACCAGTGAGGGCCGACCATACCGTCCTGATAAGCGGCGGGAGGCGCCCAGGTCGTGGCGGCTTTGTTCACGTTAAAACCGCTGAAGGTGATATAATCCACTCCTGTTTTGGAGGGCATAAAGCAATTGCGGCGTACGTTGATATCCACCTTTTCCTCATTGGGGTTATGTCCCTGGAAATTGGCATAGATCACAGTGGTATCACCTTCCTGCTCGGTATACCATTTATAAACGGAAAAATCAGGATCCCAGGAAGGGGGATATACTTCACCCTTGATACATTCCTCCAGCGTCTGGGTTTCGTACAGCTGGCGGTCATTTAAATAGACAGCACCTGTGTGTCTGACGACAGGGGCAAAATACCAGTCTCCTCCCACAAATGTAGTGTAAGGGTTATAATTTCCAAATACGCCGTTATCAATGCGGCAGACCCAGACATTCCCCTGGTAAGGTTCCCAGGAATCAACCGGTTCCGCACCGGTAATAACGGCTCCCAGCGGCTGTTCGCTGCGGTAAGTAATTCTGGCTTCCTCCGTTCCTGCGTTCAGGGGATCCACGTACTCCCGGTATATCCCCGGGGCAACCAGGACCTCATCCCCCGGTCCGGCAGCCTTCGCCGCTTCATTGATGTGTTTAAAAGGCATTTCCTTACTGCCGTTGCCCTCTCTGGCTGCGGCGGCATTCACATAAAAAATCATATATGTTCTCCTTTCTTCGGGCGTTGTTACTGCTCACTCCGTAACAGTAACATGCATAAATCCATTTAAAATCGCCCGTCTCTTCTTGCTTAACCTATAAAGCCATTATATAATCATTATAACAACCTGAAAATGTCGCATCCAGAAGGAATTGACGTTTTTTTGTATCCAATTCAGACTTTCTTCTAGAGGCAGGAGGCGCCTTATGAAAAAAGACAGACAATCCATTGATACCGCCGGGAAACTGTCACAGGAGGGTTTTCTAAAAAAGCTGGGGATTCCCAAAACCTTTCTTACCTTCCACAATTTAGGCAGCAGCACCTCGGAATTCGTTGAGATCGGGATGCCCTATATGCTCATCTATGAAGCTGCAGACAGAAAGCACGGTGAACTGCATTCCCTGGAGTTTACGGAAAGCAATAAGAATTATTTCTTTTCTTCCGCAAGCAGGCTGGATCTGGCCGGGAAACGTTCTCTGCACTCCCATGATTTTTACGAACTGACCATTGTGCTGGAGGGTGAGCTTCACTTACAGATCGAAAATGAAACCGTGACCTACCATGCCGGGGAATGCTGCCTGTGCAATAAAAATATACGCCACAAGGAGCTGCATGACAGCGAATTTGAAATCATTCTGTTCCTGTTCCAGGAGGAATATATCAAATCCGTTCTGGAACAGGATCTGCTGTACGATGAGGAAGGCAGATCCTGCACCAGCCACACCTTTTTCCACCATCTCTTTGCGGAAAACCAGAAGCTTTCCTTTTACAGTGCGAAGGAATATATTGATTTCAGAAGAAAAACCCGCTTCGATCCGGATGATTTCTACAGGCTTATCAATGCCCTTGTGCTGGAACTGAGCGAAAGCCGTTCCGGAAGAAATTATATGGTGCGGGGCTATTTCTGCCGTTTCATCGCCATGCTGGGCGATGAGGAAACGTATCATATTAAGGCCCATCAGACCAGAATATCCAAAGAAGAACGTCTTTTCTACCAGGTATCCCAGCTGTTGCAGACCAGAAGGGGCCGGATCAGCCGCGGCGAGCTGGAAGCGGAACTAAATTATAACAGCGACTACATCAACCGGGTGGTCAAGAAGCATACCGGACAGACCCTGTCCGATTACAGCCGTTCCTTTCTGCTGAAAGAAGCCGCGGAGCTTTTGAAAAATACGGACAAACGGGTGGGGGAAATCTGCGAAGAGCTGGGCTATACAAACAGGAGCCATTTTAACAGGCTGTTCATCGAACGGTTCGGCATGACCCCCACCGAATACCGGAAAACAGAACCGGAGGATTAAGCGCACCTATCCTTTTACGGCTCCCGCCATCATTCCTTTTACCAGCTTGTCCTGGAAGATAATAAACAGTACGATCATGGGCAGCACGGACAGCACCAACACGGAAAGGATAATCGGGATATCCAGGGAATGCTCTCCTTTGAACTGTCCAAGCGCCAGGGGAAGCGTTTTGTTGGATGCGGTCTGCAGCAGAGTATTGGCAAAAGCAAACTCATTCCACATGGATACCCCGTTATAAATTGCCAGTGTGGACAGCCCCGATTTGGAAAGGGGCAGGATAATGGAGAAAAAATTTCGGAACTTGTTGCAGCCGTCTATTTCGGCGGATTCCTCAATCTCCTTCGGAATCGTGGTCATGAAAGCGGTCAGGATAAATACCGACATCGGAAGCGCAAAGGTAACGTAAGGCCCGATCAGTGCCTGAAGGCTGTCATACAGCCCCATATTCGTGGTCATTTTAAATATAGGAATCAGCGTCACATGCATAGGGACCGACATCATAGCCACGATACCGGCATACGTGATACCTCTGAGCCGGAATTTCATCCGGGAAAGCGGGTATGCCGCAAACGCAGAAATCATCAGCATGAGCACCAGGGAAACGGCAACCACAAATACGCTGCGGAAAAAATAGCCGAAGAAGCCATGTGTCATAACCTCCACATAATTCTGGAAATACCAGGGATCCGGAAGATGGAACACCCCTTGTGCAAGCATATCAAACTGCTTGCGGAAGGAATTCATAACCATGAAAACAAACGGCACCAGCGTAACCACCAGCCATATGCATGCAAAGAAAATCGCAATTCCCCAGGCAATGCGGGATTTAAGCTTTTCTTTCCTGTAGTCAACCTCTTTTTGCTTATCCATCTCAATAGTCCTCCTTTACCACAAAGATCTTCTGGAATAACAGGGCAATGGCCGTAATCAGAAGGAACATTCCCGCTGCAACGCAGGAACCATAGCCCATGTTGAACTGCTGGAAGGACAGCTTATACATATAGGTTGCCATCAGCTCGGTTCCCCCTGCCGGACCGCCGCCGGTCATATTCCATATCATATCGAAATATTTTAAGGAACCGATCAGGGACATGGTGCATGCGGTCTTAAAGATAGGCCCCAGCAGGGGAATCGCTATCGTCCGCAGATACTGGCCTCTCGTGGCGCCGTCAATCACAGCCGCTTCATAAATCGACGTATCGATATTTCCGTACCCTGCAATAAAATAAACCATATAAAACGGAGTAAACTGCCATGCCATAACACCTATTACGGAAAACAGGGCATGGGGGTTCTTACCCAGCAAATCCACGGTCACCTTGCTTCCTTTAAATAAGGAAGCAAGGGAAGAAAAGATCCCTCCGTTTGTAGCCAGCGCATAGGTAAACAGAAAAGCGATTGCCACGGAGCTCATCAGGTAGGGAAGAAACCATATGGTCTTAAAAACATTAAACCGTTTGCCCCCCGCATCCAGAAACGTGGCAAGAAGCATTCCCAGAGGGATCTGAAGGAGGATGGAAAAAACCATGACAACAACATTATGGCCGAACGCGGACCAGAAGGATTTATCCAGAACCAGTGTTTTCCAGTTCTGTAATCCTATGTAAATTCTGTCGGCCGATATACCGTTCCAGCTGTAAGCGCTGATGACAAAGGTATCGATAACCGGATAAATCATATATATAACTATTAAAATCAAGGCAGGAAGGAGAAATACCACAGCCGCTATTGCCGTGCTTTTTTCACGCGTTTTGGCCAGACCGCCCGTCTTCTTACTATGATTCACATTCTCTCCTTTCCGGCAGGCCATCCTCTAAGTGCCAATACGGTTTGGGATAGTATGCCTCTCGTCCAAAGCTTATTCCGCCAGGGATGCTTTCATGGCGGCGTCCTGTTCCTGCCCGATCTCCTCCGGTGTTTTCTGAAGTCCGAACAGTTCCGTCATACAATCCTTATGAACCTCCGTCACCGATGCAGGCAGATATTGGTCATACCACAGCTGCACATTGGAGGCATTGAAGAAGATGTCCGCAACTACTTTCATATTTGCATCATCGATGGTATTTTCAAACCCCTTGATGGAAGGAATCGTCCCGTTGTCAAGCTGCCTCTGGTTATACGTGTCATCATTGAAATACTGCGTTGCCAGCACATAACAGGCGTCCAGCTTGGTCTGGTCAACGGAGCCGTCCGCATTCCAGCAGTTAAAGGAGAAGCCGTTTCCAATAGCCGTACCGATTTCCACATTCTGGGGAACGCCTTCTGCCGCGGCTTCAGAATCCTCCGGGAAGCGGAAAACGCCGATATTCTCGTCGTACCATTCCTGATTATCCGCCCGGATCCCGGACACCTGCCAGGAACCATGCAGCATCATCGCACAGGTATTATCATATAGCAGTGCTTTATCCTGCCCGTCGTCCGTGGAAAGGGAATTCACCCCATCCGGGAAATAGCCTTTCTTAACCCAATCCTGAATTTTATCTCCGGCCCAGATAAACGCATCGGAGGTAAAAGAGCCTTCCTGCGTGTAAGCCGCGTCGAATTCTTCATTTCCGGAATGGCGCGCCACCAGGTACATATAATACATGGAGCCTGTCCACTTGGAACCATTAGCCAGTGCGAACGGGACATAGCCTGCTTCCGTCAGTTTATCACACACGGCTTCCAGTTCATCAATGGTTTCCGGTACCTCCACACCGACCTCTGCAAATATATTCTTGTTATAGAAAATGTCGCATCCGGACAAACCGCCGAACGGAATCGCAAGCACCTTGTCGTCGTAAGTGGACTGCGCGATTGCCGCATCAATAAAATCCGGATGGTCATAGGTATTGAACATCTCCGTAACATCATTCACAAAGCCGGATTTATAGTATTCAGCCATAGGGCCTCCGCCCCAATGGATATACATATCAGGCGCCTGTTTGGAACTCATCGCAACCACCAGCTGCTGCTTATAATTATCATTCTGCTGATGCACCTGATTCACGGTAATATTGGGATAGTCCGCCATAAACCGCTGTACTGCGCCTTCCATTGTTGTCTTTCCCGGATCTTCCGTAGAAATATCCCATAAGGTAATTGTGAGCGGTTCGGAAGTCAGTTCCGGTACATTTTTGCCGTCCGTCTGCCTTCCGGCTGTTCCTGTTCCCGCTGCTGCACTGTCTGCCGGCGCTTCGGAAGCCGCCGAACCGGTATCCGCAGCCGCCGGGGTCTCCTGGCCGCCGGCGGATCCGCATCCTGCCAGCAGGGTTCCCGCCATTGTTACTGCAAGAATCATTGATAAAACGTTTCTCTTCATACTTTAGTGCCCTCCTTGTGAAAGTGTTAAAAGAATCCCGCCTCCGGCTCCCAACCGGTATCCGGACGCACGGACTGCAAAACGCACAAACGATTTTCTTTTCGGCGTTTTTAATAAAGCAATTATACCCCCCCCCCGTAAAAATTCAAGCATTTTTAACAATTTTCACTTAAAATCCCTATTATTCATTTTTTATTTTGGATGGATGCACAAATCGCAGCTATTATAGATGCAAGCATGGGTAAATTCGATTTCAGGATATCATCCGGAACGATTTCAATATGTGTACTTCCTTTGCTCCAAAAAGATACGGACGGACAGCTTCTGCCGTTCCGTTTCCCTGCTGTCCCCATAACCTTGAACCGCCGTTTTCATAACGAAGCAAAAGCCCCCAAAGGACATAGCTTTCTTCCCGAAACCATGCTAGAATAGAAAAACATACAACAACAGACATCCCGCCGGTAGACGGGATGTCGGGGGGAGCTTTTCATGAAACTGCAAAAGAATGACCGTCACAAGAAGGCACCCGGCTTTGCCGCCGTATTCCTTACCTTAAATCTCTGTCTGCTTATCTTCACCGCTGTGCGGGAGGCGGCCGTTATCGACAGCTGCATGCTGCAGCGGGCACAGGAAACAGGAACTGCGTTTGAGGCGGTCATGGAAAATTACAGGCATTCCTTCCGGCTGTTTGTCCAGATGATGCGCAATGAGATAACAAGCAATCCGGATCCCGATGATGTCCGGGAATTTCTGAAGGATATGGATTCCAAACTGCTGGAAATTGAAGGAGATACTTTTGACGGGCTGTATATGTATTATCAGAACCAGTATCTGTACAGCTGGGATACTCCTTATTCCCAATACGAACAGAGCGGCTATGTGGCGACAGAGCGTCCCTGGTACAAAGACGCTATGGCAGGAGGCGGTGAAATCGTATTTACACCGCCTTATATGAGCTATGCCAACCATTACATACTGACCACACTTTCTCAGCTTCAGCCGGACGGCAGGACCGTATTTGCCTATGATATAAAGATGGGCGATATCCAGCGCCTTGCCGCCTCGCTGGAACGTTATGAAAGGGAACAGCTTTTCCTTTATGATAAAAACGGCACGGTTATCGGCAGTACCTGCGAGGATTATCTGGGAGGCAATTTTATGGTATCCCAGGAAGAACTGGAGGCTTCTGTCCGGGATGCCGAAGCACAGCTTGCGGCTGCGGATCCCGGGGAAAAGGATCAGGTATCCAAAGCGGAGGAGCAGCTGCGTTCCGCTCTGTCCTTCCGCGATTTCCGGACAGCCTTTCAGACGGATTACGGGAAACTGGCCGCCTCCGGATCCGGGTCTGTTTCCGTCCGGCTGGATGGGCGCCGGCATTACGGTCTTCTGCTGGAAATGGAGGAGTGCAATTTATTGCTGCTGGTTCCGGCGGGTTCCATGCTGAAGGCCACTCTTGGATCCTGGCTTGTCCCCCTGCTTCTTGCCGAGCTGTTATTGATCTATGTATTCGGCCGCATCAGCCATGAACGGAAGAACCGGGAATTGAAAAATGCATATGTTGAGCTGGGACAGACACAGAAGCGTCTGGAGCTTGCACTGAACGCGGCCCAGAAAGCTGCGGCCATCGATGATCTCACGGGCCTGATGAATTTCAAGTCCTTTCATTCGGAGCTGGAAAAGACACTGGATTCCATGGATCCGGAGGAGCGGGGTATCCTGATCATGATCGACGGCGATCATTTCAAGCAGGTCAATGATCGATACGGCCACAGCACGGGGGACGAGGTTATCAAGCTGACCGCCCAGATGATTATCGGGCGTATCCGTACTGTGGACCTCGCTTCCCGCCTGCACGGGGATGAATTCGCCGTCTTCGTGGCAGATACCTCCGATTATTCGGTCGCCGGAAGTATTATGTCGGATATCAACCGCTCGCTGGAAAAGGAGGCGAACAGGCGCAACATGCCTGTCATCACCCTGTCGTCCGGTGCGGTGGTTGCCAAAAAAGGGGATTCTTATACCGCCCTTGCCAAAGCGGCAGATGCCGCTTTGTACCGTGCCAAGGAAACACATAACGGGGGCTTTGCCTTTGATAAGTAGCAGACAGCCTGGAAGCAGGGATTTCCTTTACCAGAGCCCGAGCATACGCTGCAGGGTCAGGCTTACAAGAGTGATGGCCGCCCAGCAGGTGACGCCCAGGACAATAGGTCTGCCACCTGTTTTTACCAACTTCACCACATTCGTATTCATCCCTATCGCCGCCATAGCCATAACTATAAAGAATTTGCTCAGCTGCTTCAATAAGCCGAATACCCCATTGGCGGCCTCCAGCGCCGCTCCGGAAAAGACAGATGTGATAACCGTCGTTATAACGGATGCCCCTACAAAATACAGGATGAACATGGGAAATATGGATTTCAGGCTCACTGCTGTGCCCTCACCCCGGTTTTCCTTCTTTTCCCTGCGCATCCTCACAAAAGCGAGCACCAGTGTAATCGGTATGATAGCCAGCGTCCTTGTGAGCTTCACAATCGTTGCATATTCCAGCACCGTGCCGTTCGTCCCATGCAGGGTATCCCAGGTAGATGCCGTTGCGGTTACCGAAGACGTATCATTGACCGCGGTGCCGGCAAAGAGGCCGAAGCCGGTATTCGTCAGCCCCAGCAGGCCGCCCATTGTGGGAAAAAGCAATGCCGCTATTATATTAAACAGGAAAATGACCGATATGGCTTGGGCGATTTCTTCATCGTCCGCATCGATTACCGGCGCGGTGGCCGCAATTGCCGATCCGCCGCAGATGCTGGAACCAACCCCAATCAGGGCAGCAGTCTTTCCCGGAATCTTTAGAAGTTTATACATGAGGAAGGCGACTGCCAGAGATGTGCTGATAGTGGAAAGAATGATAGGCAGCGATGTCATTCCCACTTTTCCAATCGTTGCCAGATTCAGGCCGAAGCCCAGAAGAATGACTGCATATTGAAGAATCATTTTAGATGTAAACGCAATTCCCTCACGGTAAGCCGTTTTGTCTTTCATGGCTACAGCCAGCACCATTCCCGTGAGGATCGCAATCACCGGTGCGCCTGCCACCTCCAGTACACCTGCCAGCCTGACGAGCAGCCAGCATAATAATGCAACCAGGAAGCATAATCCGATACCTTTTCCTTTTTTTCTGATAAATTCCATGATCCACCTCATTTGTTTTTTTCTCCCAGATTATACAATCAGAGATGGATAAAGTAAATTTATATATTTTTATATAATGATAATTATTTCTTATCATCATACAAATCTGTGTCCATTTCTGCCGCTGTTGGGCGGACAATCGCCTTATTATTCACGTAATCCGGCAGTTCCTTCACGAACTTTTCAAAACCGCGGATGCCGAGAACACCGGCCGGGGGATTCAGGAAAAGCTCACCTTTCGCGGCGAGCTCCTCCCTGGCAATTTTATATTTATTCTGAAACTGGGCGGAAGTTTTTCTCCGGTATCTATTCTTTTCTGCGCCATAGTATCCTCCCTGATTTTCCTTATTATTCGATTTGCAGCAATTCGCTTCTGCAAGGAAACCATACACCCTGACACAATAGGAGAGTCAAGTATGACTTTCGGCGACGGCCCCCACAACAGCATGCGGCACATAGGCTTCTTCCAGAAAGGCGATCTCCTCCTGCGTAAGTGCCACTTCCAGACTGCCTGCGGCATCATCAAGATATTCCGCTTTTGTGGCGCCGATAACAGGAGCAGCAACGCCTTTTGCATACTGCCATGCCAGTGCGACCTGTGTCATGGTGACTCCCTTTTTCTCTGCGGTCCGTGACACACGTTTCACGATTTCCATATCGCTTTCCTGTGTCTTGTCATACTTCCCTTTCGCAGTCACATCTGTTTTGCTGCGCAGGGTGTCAGCAGACCAGGTGGGACGTGACAGTCTCCCGGCAGCAAGCGGGCTGTAGGGTGTCCTCGCCACATCCTGTTCCCTGCAGATCGGGATCAGCTCCCGTTCATCTTCACGGTACAGCAGATTGTAGTGGTTCTGCATGGAAACAAATTTGGTCCAGCCGTTCTTTTCCGCTGCATGCTGCATGTTCATAAACTGGTATCCGTACATGGCGGAGGCGCCGATGGCACGGACCTTGCCTGACTGAACCATTTTATGCAGCGCCTCCATGGTTTCTTCTATCGGTGTGCCGTAATCAAAACGATGGATGATCAGCAGATCAATATAATCTGTCCCCAGCCTTTTCAGGGATCCCTCCACCTCTGCCGGTATCGCATCCTTTGAAAGCTTTCCTTCATTAAAATACACTTTTGTGGCGAGAACCACCTTATCCCTTGCTGTGTTGTTCCTGATCGCTTTTCCCAGATACTCTTCGCTCGTCCCTGCCGAATAGCAGTTGGCAGTATCAAAAAAAGTGATGCCAAGCTCCAGCGCATGCCTGACAATGGCCTCGCTCTCCTGCGGGTTCAGCGTCCATGCATGCATTTTGCTTGCCGGATCTCCAAAACTCATGCAGCCTACACACAGCCGTGATACCTCTATATCCGATTTCCCCAGTTTTATATATTCCATGTTTGCTTTTTCCTTTCTTCTCTGCCTGTCCGATTTTCCATACGTTTCATACCCTCTGTTCCGGCAATTGCTGCCGGATTCCCGGCTCGTCAAACCCATTTTGCTATATCTTTCTCAGCCCCGGACACACTGCTTCCGCGGATCGCCAGCCCGGCTTCCACCGTGGCCTGCGGGCACAGCCTCCTAATATCCGCAATGCTGCTGCCCAAACCGCTTCCCTCATGGGTGCAGAAGGGTTTGATTGTTTTGCCGGTAAAATCAAAATGTTCCAGGAATGTAAAAACCGCCATCGGCATGGTTCCCCAATAATTGGGATACTAAAATGTAGCCCACCTCCGCAACCCCTTGTATTCTCTGGCTCTAACACCATACAAAAATGTGTTTTGTGTTCCTTTTTTTCTGACGTTCCCTGACTCTGGGCCGACAATTGCTCTATATCTATTTTACTACCATCCCTGTGCTTACTTCCAATACTTATATTGCATTGGGAATCATGCCTGTGATGTATGCCTGCCGGTTGCGTTCAGTATACGCTTTGAAGTTAACTCAAAGTCAATACTTTTTTTCTCCCGTGTGTGATTTCACAGACCATTATAAAAGTGCGGCCTGAAAAACAGAAGTTTAAAAAAGTTTATGTCACATCAACCATTGGTTCATGCGAAAGAGCCAGCAGGCATTTGTTACCCGCTGGCTCTATGTAGATAATTCTTATAAATCTTTGAGAATATTGAGGCTTTTCTTGTTCAATGCCTTTTGCAGCTTTTGGTTCTCTTTCTTCAGGACTTCATTTTCCTGTTTCAGCTTTGCGACCTGCTGCTGCAGGAGTTCAATCCTTCCATCCATTGCTTTATCGAGGATGCTTCGCCGGGGATCAACCGTTCCGGCCTGCTGTGCGGCCGCCCGGTCAATCTCCGCCCTTACCGCAGGATTCTTGTAAAAAAATCCTCTTGAAAAACCGGTCATTTTCATTAGTTGGGGAACGGATATCCGCTCTCCGTCCTCCAGCAGTTTCCGGATTGCCACTTTTGCGGAGGTTATCTTTTCATCGCTCCGCACCTTATTCAGTTCAATCATCTTATCGTATTTGCTCATATTCTCCACCCCATCCATCTAAATGTTCCAGCAGTGTTCTGGTCTGTTCTTCCCTGGCTTTCCGTGTTTCATCTGCCAGAAACTGATTGCTCATTTTGCGGTAGTGCATCACGGCATGGACGCCTTTATGCCCCAGCAGCTTGGCGATTGTCCAGTCATCCAGATGCATATCCGTCAGTTTTACGCCGTAAGTGCGCCGGAACATATGCGTTCCAAACTTGAAAGGGTTTCCCTCGTCATCCCGCAAGTCCTCTTTCTGGATCAGACCCAGGACTTTGTGCTTGATTGTGGTGTACTGAAGCGGACGGCTGTTATCCCTCTCATTCACAAAAATATACGTTGTTTCTCCATAATTCGCTTCTGTATAGGCGATTGCCTTTTTTATCAGTGCGGCAAGACCGGCGCTGACTGGTTTCTGAAAGGTCTTTGTCTTGACCTGCTGGATTGTGATCATGTCCACACCGTTTGGCCTCGACAGGCAGTTTCTCTGTAATGTGAGGGTGTCAGAGATTCTGGTTCCCAGCATCTGGTGGATGACAAGGCAACGGGTGATCTGCTCATCCAGCTTTGTAATATGTGCATTCAGCCGTTTCATCTCCGCATCGGAGTAGGTTTTAAACTCCGGCTGAATCTCTGGCGGGATGTCCGTACTGAGGAACAGCTTTTCCAGATGCGGGTACTCATAAATCTTTCCGATGCTCTCCAGCACCGACCGCAGCTTTAGGATGTCATCGCTGTTTCCTCTCCCGGAGCTTCCGTTTGTCGCCTTATGTATGAGGTATTCCTCCAGTAAGGCTCTGTCGATTTCTGCACAGGAATTCAGTTCCTTGTGCTGTTCTTCCAGATACTTTGAAAACTGCCGCAGGGAAGTCATTTCCCGCTTTACCGTTCCCAGCTTTTCATATTTCAGATGCAGGTATATGGCCTGTTTTGCTTCTTCCCGGATACCCGTCTGTCGTATTCCGGTAAAGTTTATGGTATCTGTCTTATAAATCGGGTTTTCTTCGATGGCAAGATCCAGCTTATCCAGTCTCCAGATATCTTTTTCCTGCTCCGGCCGCAGATCGTCCGGCTGTAAAAACCGGATCAGCCGTCTCATATAGCCGATCAGCCGTGCGTCCACTACTTGCCTTGTTCCATAGATGTTGATTTTCTCTCTCGTTATGGCAATCCCGTTCTGCAGCATCCATCCTTTCAGCATCTGCACCCATTTCTTTTCATCCCACTCCAGCAGGCTTTTGGGGCATCTTCTGAGTGTCATCAGGAAGGCGCAGCATTGCATAAAATAGGACTTGTCATGCTGGATTGTGTTAAGCGACACCTGTCTGCCCCGTTCTCTGATATAGTCTGCAAATTCCTTTTTCATCGCTTCCTCAGGCAGCGCCGAAAGGTCATAAAAATCTTGCCTGCCAATCATTCTTACAATGCTTTCCGGTGCGTTTTGGCAGCATTCCAGTTCCCGGTAGTAAATCCTATCTTCCATTTTTTCCTCCTTTCTTCAGACCGGCCGTCAGGCTTACATCTGGATTTTTAAAGTATTCATCGTTTGCTTTTGCAATCTTCCTCGGCACATAATCCACATACTGCTGTGTCATTTCTTCATAGTTGTGTCCCAGGTAATCCCTGACGCCCTGGAGGGATACGCCGCTGTCATAAAAGAAGGTTGCTACTGTATGGCGGTAATCGTGGGATTTGAATACATAGTCACCTCCCTCCACCTCATTATCCTGGCAGAATTTCTTCATCTGATGCCGGAAGGTTTGGCTCCGGTATGGCCCTCCGTATTGATTCTTAAACAGGTAATCATCCGGGCCGATGCCGTTTCGCTTGATATACACCTGCATGATTTTGTACAGCCCCTCTGAAATGGGGATCTTTTTGTAGCTTTTCATCTTGATCTGATACACCTGTATCCATGCGTCCTGCTCCTTTTGGAAGTAGGCATTTCCTTTCAGGGTACACACCTCGCTGATCCGCAGGCCCAGTGTCCACAGGTGCAGGTACATGCACCGCAGGTGTTCCGGAAGCAGGTGCAGCCTGGAGAGCATTTCCTCACAGACTTCTGGGGAAACGCTGCGGTCATGGTGTTTGGGCAGTATTTTTTTCTGGTAGTATTCGATGCGGAAGGGAACCTTTTCCATGTATCCCCGCGCCACTAATAACCGGAAAAATTGCGCCAGCCCTGTCAGGTACTCGTTAAATGTCTTTGCTATGATATTCCGGTCCTGCAGTTCTCTCAGATAGCGGTCTGTCTGTTCTGCTGTGCAGTCACATACCTTCCAGTTCCTCTCACAGAGCCACACAAGGAAGTTCTGGATTCCTCCATACTTAATGACTATAGTGCTGACTGACTGGCCTGTAACTCCAATCTGATACTTCATGTATTCCTGTGCGTACCTGCGGTTTTCCGGATCAGTAATCTCCAGAAACGATACGCTGCTGAAGGAGGCGCTTGGGTTCACCCGGTTCTTTGGCAGGTTCAGCCGCTCCAGATACCAGATGTTTGCATCCCAGTGGATTTCCTCACTCTGCAGAAATATGGTTTTCCGGCAGAAGTTGAGGCTTGGCAGGAGCTGCTGTTTCCTTGCCCTGCTGGTTGTATGCCTGTCGAGATAAGCATCATATTCCTGTACCTGTGCCGCTTCCAGCTTTTCGATATCCTCAATTCCTTTTTCTGCGCAGTAATCATAAAGGGCTTGGAGTCCTGACAGTTTCTGTTCCCGTCTGCGCGGTTCTTTGAACCGTTCGATTAAAGCATTGAGTGTCTGGAAAATCTGTGCTTTTACTGTCTGCGAACAGGGCCGTTCAAAATCCCATACCATGTTGCTTCTGTTTCTGACAGAGTCAAATTCCATTGCAATGCTCTGGTCGGAATGATAGGGGATAAACAACACCCTGTTCTCCAGTTGCCACTGGCACTGCACCCGTCCTGCCAGCGTTTTCATCTGCTCCCGGACTGCATGCTGCTTTACCCGGTCAAAGGCCAGCAGATAACGGTCTGGCTTTTTGATGTGCTGGCTGTATTCCAGATATTCTTCGTATGCCTGCCGCAACGGGTAGTCCATATCAGTGATGCTTTGGATTCCCCGGTCAAGCAGGAATTGTTTTAGTTTGTTTTTGCCAACACCGTCTATCTCCGTGCAGGCTTCCAGTTCTTCTAAAACCCGTCTTGGCACTGCCAGAAACCGGTTCTCCTGCGGTTCGACCCGCTGTACTGCATAGGCGGGCATATCTCATCACCTCCCTTACAACAGCTTCTCCACCCCATACATGGCAGAATGCTTTGTATAAAATTCCTCGCTGGCCTCCAGCAGCTCATCGTCCACAATGTTTAAGTATTTGATGGTTGTCCCGATGTGCTTATGCCCAAGGGCCTGTTGGATCAGCTCCAGCCGCCAGCCTGCCTTTCGGCGCATATTGGCAAAATACCTCCGGAGCATATGGGGCGTCAGATCAATCCCTGTTTTTTTCTCCATCCGGTTCAGCATGTCGTAGACGCTGTCCACCTTCAGGGGCTGTCCGGCCGTCTTGCCTGTGATAGTAATAAACAGGAACCTTTGGTGCTGTAACAGCTCCCTGTATTCCGCAAGATAGTACATCAGGAATTCATACGTTTCATCACTGATTTTGGCTTTACGGTACTCGGCATTCTTGGCTCTGGCTTCGTTCTCGTTATCTTCCCGGAAGTAGACGCCTACCATGTGATGCTGGTAGTCAATGTCATGGATATAATTCACGCCGAGGATTTCCCCGATGCGGAATCCTGTTTCCGCAATCATCAGGAGGAGAAGCTGGTCACGGCAGTTTGTGCAGGACTGCAGGATGGTGGTGATTTCCTCATGCTCTGCCGGTCTGACCTTTCGTTCCTCTGCCTTTAAATATCCCTTAAAGGACTGGTACCGCAGCTTTTTCTGGACCCCTACGGCGTTGGCCGCCATGTGGTAATTGTAGGACAGCACTTTCAGGCTGTGGAACTGCTCGTATTCTGCCTCGGCAAAAAGATAGAACCTGAACACATCCTCAAGGTATGCGTTACAGGTTCCATTGTTTATATTTCTTATGCTGTTGTCCTGTGTGTGGTTCCCGGCTTTCAGCCAGTGCAGGAAGTTTACGAAGTGTTCGTTCTGCCGCTCAAAGTCCAGACCGCAGACCTCTGTTATCTCCATTGGAAGCTCTTTTAAGTATTCCAGATAGTAACAGATTGCAAATGCCGCCCGCTTCACGGTATTGGGTGACCGGTTGGATTTTATCTTGTGCTTCAGGTATTTGGAGGGCGGCAGTACGATTTCCATTGATTCGCAGTTGCGGATATAATAATATTTGACTGCGCCCTCGTCTACGGACTCTACGGAATATTGTCTCATCTGCTGACCCTCCTTTCTTCTAACGTCATACACAGTATACCGTGTTTGTGCTATGATAGCTATCACAAAGACCACTGAAAAACCAATAAACTTTTGGGGCAGACTCTAAGCACAACTGACAATCTGTGTCAGTCATTCTGATAGCTTGCCGCTGTAAAAACAGCAAGGGCTGCGGCTGCCATGAACAATGCAAGGGTTACCGCTGTCATTCCTATAATCCAGACCATTTGATTTCCTTCCTTTCTGCAGGGTGCTTTCTGTATGCTATAACATCTGGCATTCTGCCATCATAACTGCCTGATCTTCCTCCGCAAAGTATTGGTCCGCCGCATTGCGGTCTACCGCCAGAACCTCTCCAGCTTCTTTTTCTCCCATCTGGATGGGAGCCAGATGGCTGATAATCTTTTGGCACAGCTCCTGATCCGGACAGGTTTCCAGCATTCCCAGACTTGTATCCACAATCAGCCGGTCCAGGATATCCGTTACAGTAATCTGCCTTGCATCGTATCCCTGACCGCCGATGAAATTGGCCAGGTTCTCAGGTGTAGAGGCGATCAGGTATTCCTCTCTTGGACCACCAGAAAAAGGATATACATACGCATACGCCATCGTTCCGGTATCCATGATTTTCTCAACCATTTCGCTATCTTCCTGCTTCATACTGATTTCCTCCCTGTTCTGTTTTCCATAAAAGGACTGTCAGAATTTCATCCGGCCCTCTGCCGGGGAATAGACCTCCAGTCCGTATCTTTTTGCCAGTGCCTGGAACTGTGCCATCTGCATGGTCGAGCGGGAAAGGCATTGCTGGTTTGCGACCAGCAGCACATCCACGCCTCCCAAATTCACAGCTTCCATAAAATGCCGGAATCCGCTCCGGTCCCAGAGCGGTTTTTCTCCCATGTCGCTGGAGCTGCCTGTCACCTCAAGCTCCATCTGCAGCCCATAATCCATGAGCTGCTGGCGCTGTCCCTTTAAAGCGCCGTGGTTATCTTCCGGTGCGTCAATGTAGCAGTACACCCATGCCCGTTTTCTATTTTCCATTTCAGTCCTCCGATTCCTTAGATTCAACTGCGTCATCACGCTGCTCCAGTATGGCGTCCAGCCCAAAGCTGACCGCAATGGCATGATCCACATACTGCATGGTGGCTGCATTCAGTCTGCCTATGTATTCCTTCAGCCGGATGCGGTCAATGGTCCGCACCTGCTCCAGCAGGACCGTGGAGTTCTTGTTCAGGCCGTGAAAGCTGCCCTCCAGCTTGATGTGGGTGGGAAGCCGGTGCTTTCCGGTCCGGCTGGTAATGGCTGCTACAATCACCGTGGGGCTGTAATGGTTTCCCGTGTTATTCTGCACAATCAGAACAGGCCGGACGCCTCCCTGCTCCGAACCGATCACCGGTGTTAAATCCGCATAGAACACATCGCCTTTTTTTATATTCACAGTTAGTTCCTCCCTTCTCTGGCGCCTTCATGGCACATGGACGGCGACAGGCCGGAACAGTTTCCTGCATTGCCTGCCGCCGTAGTATCTGACATGAAAGTCAAACTTTCTTTCTTCGTTTTCGCTTGCTCCTATTCGACACTACTTCCCGGAGCGGAACGCACGGGTGCGCTCTATGGGCAGCAGGCACAGACCGGCTCTGGTTCATGCAGCGGTAACGCCGCACAAGCCGTCATGGGATTCTCACCCCTCCGGGGATCTCCCGGAGCCGCCCTCATTGCGTGATCCCGCTTCTGCGGGGCTGTGACTGGGCGGAAGTATCATGATAGGCTGTTCCGGTCATGGCGGGGCGGCTTACCACAGCCGCATTGGGACGGACATTTCCCGCTCTGCACCTTTGATGTCATCTTGTTGACAGGCACTCTGACTGCCTGCAGGTGGTCATGGCGTGTCCTCCCGGCCGCTTTTCCTTCTGGGACGGAACAGCTAATGTATCTGTACTGCTGGATATGACTGCCTTGGAAGCAGTGATTTTCAAGGAACCGGAGGGAGAACTATTTACCCCCCTCACTTACTTCCACGTTGGCAGAGCAGTTTGAGAACCAAAAAGCGAAAACTTTTCAAAAATTTTCTAACAGTTCCCGTAAACGCTCTAATATCCGCTGTCTGCGCTTGTTGATTCCTTTCTGCGAAATCTGGTACTCCGCAGCAAGGTCCCGCTCTGTACGGCCCTCAAAGAAGATTTGTTTCATAAGAATGCGCTCATCTTCAGAAAGCATGGACAGGGCTTTATGTAGCTGCTGTGACTGAATGTTTTGGATTGCTACTTCCTCTACGCTGCTGCCATCCTCTACAAACAGTGTCCCCTGCTCCATAAGCCGTTCATAGGAGTCCTCCCTGCTGGGGATGACTGTAACTGTCTGTTCCTCCTGATCCACAATAGTCTGCTCCACCTTCAGGTCGTATTCCTGATACTGCATTTTTCTTTCTGTGGTTCTAAGCACAGCGATCACTTCCTCACTGGCCTCCGGATACATCTTCTTAAAATCCGGGATTCGATATGGTTTTGCCATAGGCTTGTCCTCCTTCATTTTCGTTTGGGCTAAAACGAAGAAGAAGCGGTGGGCTACGGCATCTCTTTTCCGGTGCTTTTAGACAGAAAAGAACGTCCACATCCGGCGCTTGGCCGTTATGGGCGTCCTTTTTTCTTTCGTGTTTTACATGTTCTTTCAGTACGTCCTTGCGGCCGCACTGGGCCGCACTGGAATCCGCTTTTTTTGACAGGCCACCATCCTGCCGGTAATTATAGATTGCTGTTACGTGTCGCTGCTACGAATCAGCAGCGGCGCAGAGTCGGTCCAGCGCATAAAATAAACCCTCCAAACTCAAAACGGGCTTGAAGGGCTATTAGCTGGCATGGCAAAAGAGTCCGCCAAGATACCGTTTTTTTTGACGGGCTTTTCGCCGTTAATAATAGCATAAAACATAATCGGGAATTTTTAGGGGGGCAAACAGGGAAAAAAGAGGGAAGAATGTTGACAAAACTCGACAAAAGAACAGCCATAGCTGCATTTTTATGTCGCAGTTACGGCTGTTCTTCCTCATCTGGGGAAAATCGGTATCCAATACCCCAAACATTTTTTATATATTCTTTTCCCGCTGGTGTCATTTTTTTGCGGAGCGCTTTGATGTGTGCTTTGACCTGTTCGTCCACGTTATACTGTATGTCCTGACTCCAAACATATCCATAGAGCTGTTCCCGACTGAGTACCTGTCCTGCGTGTTCGGCAAGGCAGAACAGAAGATCAAACTCTTTACGTGTCAAATTTAATGACTCACCTTTGAGCGTAGCCTGACGAAGTTCGGGATCAATCATTAAGTCCATACCAAAAGCCAAGGTATAGTGTCGTTTTGAAATCGGACCGATATCAGCATATAGCTGCATTAAAGATTGTGCATGAGCAAGACATACTTCTAACTCATAAGGTTTTTCTAAATAACCTGTCGCACCTGCCTTAAAAGCTTCAATTCGTTCTGTGGTATCATTCTTAGATGATAACACCAAGATTGGCATAGGATTCATTTTTCTTAATTTTTCTAATAATGACAAACCATTTATTTCGGACAACTGAATATCCATAATAACTAGACAGAACTGGTGCTGTGCAAACTGTTCAAATCCATCTGCTACTGAAAGGGCATAGTATACATCTGTCGTTTCGCTTTGAAGGGCATATTTAATCTCTTTACAGGTATTTAAATCATCATCAATAATTAACACCCTTTTCTTTATCTCATGTACCTCCTTCCATCATCTTTAGAGGATAAAAATTTATAAACCAATTAAATTTTACACAAGAGGCATTCAAGTTCCTCACTTTCACCATTAAAAACCACTTCAATCTTACCCTTTGCGCAAATAGCCATAACACCCAAAAGAGATTTTCCATCAACTGCATAATGGGACTGATAAGGATAAACATCTATTGGGAAATCACATCGTTCTGCTATACTGACCAGCCTTCTTACGTCATCTTCCTTCTCCAGTTCTACCACTGTACTCTTTCGCATCCTTTTCAAAATCCGCTCTCCTTTTCTTTTGTCAGATAATCGTGAATTCCTCTTGCGCCTGCCCGTCCGGCCTCCATAGCCAGAATCACTGTTGCCGCACCAGTTACTGCATCTCCTCCTGCAAAAACACCCTTTCTTGTAGTCCGTCCATTCTCAGGCTCTGCTACAATGCATTTACGCCGGTTGACTTCCATCCCTTTTGTAGTGGATGAAATCAGAGGATTCGGTGATGTGCCTAATGACATGATAATCGTATCGGCTTCCATTGTATAATCAGACCCTGCAATTTCCACTGGCATTCTTCTTCCGGAAGCGTCCGGTTCTCCCAGTTCCATTTTACGGACCACCATTCCATTCACCCAGCCGCTCTCATCTGTGAGGATTTCAACCGGATTGGTCAGAAAATCAAGTATTACCCCTTCCTGTTTTGCATGATGCACTTCCTCTGCACGCGCAGGAAGTTCTTCTTCGCTGCGCCGGTATACGATATGTACTTCAGCTCCAAGGCGCAGTGCTGTTCTTGCCGCATCCATAGCCACGTTCCCTCCGCCTACAACTGCTACCTTCCTTCCTGCCACAATGGGTGTATCATAATCGCTCCGAAATGCTTTCATCAAATTACTCCGGGTCAGATATTCGTTGGCAGAAAAGACCCCGTTGGCATTTTCTCCCGGTATTCCCATAAACTTTGGAAGCCCTGCGCCGGAACCAATAAACACGGCTTCATATTTTTCCTGCTCCATCAGTTCATCAATGGTAACCGATTTACCGATGATTACATCTGTTTCTATCTTGACACCCAGTTTTTTCACGTTTTCAATTTCTGCACGAACCACTTTCTCCTTTGGCAGACGAAACTCTGGAATACCATAGGTCAATACGCCTCCCGGTTCATGCAGTGCCTCGAAAATCGTGACATTATATCCCAGCTTTGCCAGGTCTCCGGCACAGGTCAGACCGGCCGGTCCGGAACCAACTACTGCTACTTTTTTATCTGTTTTTTTTGCGGCCATCTTTGGAACAAAGCCATGTTCCCTGGACCAGTCAGCAACAAAACGCTCCAGTTTGCCTATCGAAACCGGCTCTCCTTTTATTCCACGGACACATACCCCCTCACACTGGCTTTCCTGGGGACATACCCGTCCGCAGACTGCCGGTAATGTTGATGCCTTTGCAATCACATCTGCAGCAGCCTCAAAATCTCCATTTTCCACTTCTTTGATAAACCCGGGAATATTGATGGATACCGGACAGCCGCCCATACACTTTGCATTTTTACATTTCAGACATCTGGCGGCTTCCTCCATCGCTTCCTTAGGATTGTAGCCATAGCATACTTCCTCGAAATTTCCTGCACGAACCTTTGCCTCCTGCTCTCTTACAGGCACCTTCCTCAATGCGTCCATTTTCCCTTTTTCCTCCGCTTTTTCTTTCTGTTTCATTCCCGGCACCGGCCACAGCCGCCATGATGGGTTTCCCCCTCCGCAGCTTTCAGCATGGCCCGCCCTTCTTCCGTTTTATACATCTGCTGGCGTTTCATCGCCTCATCAAAATCCACCAGATGTCCATCAAATTCCGGGCCGTCCACACAGGCAAATTTCACTTCTTTGCCTATGGTCAGGCGGCAGGCTCCGCACATCCCGGTTCCATCTACCATAATCGGATTCATACTGACCACAGTAGGGATTCCCAGCGCCTTCGTCAGCTTACAGACAAATTTCATCATTATCATAGGGCCAATCGCCACGCATACGTCGTAGTGCAGGCCCTGATTCTCAATTAGATCCTGAATAACTGCTGTAACCATGCCTTTTCTTTCATAAGATCCATCATCCGTTGTAACGTAAAGATTTCCCGCCACATCACGCATTTTGTCCTCAAGAATCAGCAGTTCTTTATTTTTAGCTCCTATTATGACATCTGCTGAAATTCCATTTTCTTTCATCCACTTTACCTGTGGATACACCGGAGCTGTTCCTACTCCACCTGCCACAAATAGATATCTGCGGTTCATTACTTCTTCCACCGGTTCCCTGACAAATTCGGACGGCTGTCCCAGCGGACCGACAAAATCCTGAAACGCATCTCCTTCTTTAAGCATGGACATACGTTTCGTGGAAGCCCCGACCACCTGAAACACAATGGTAACTGTTCCTTTCTTCCTTTCAAAATCGCATATGGTCAGTGGAATACGCTCCCCCTGCTCATCAATCTTCACAATCACAAATTCACCCGGCTGACAGCCGTTTGCAACCCTCGCCGCCTCCACCTCCATTAGATAGATCTTATCTGCCAACTGTTCTGCCTTTAAAATTCTATACATTGTTTCACGTTCTCCTCTTGTTTATATTCTAAAAAATCCCGGGGACCGCCGCCCCCAGGATTTTACCTGTTGTATATCTTCTCCAGCTCCCAGACATCTTCACTCAGCCGCAAGCCATCTGTTCCATTTTCTTCCGACAACGAACAGGCTGCACAGGCTGTAGCAAAACGCATGGCTTCCTCCAGGCTCATTCCTTCATAAGCGCCATATAAAATCCCGCTGCAATAGGCATCTCCTGCCCCATTGGTTCCTTTAATATATCCTTCCGGAAGTTTTAGGCTGGATACTTTTACAAACTTATTATTTGTACAGTCATAACCGTAACCACAGCCAGGAGAATGAATCACCGCCCATGTTGATACTCCCAGATCTTTCAGACATTTCAATGCCTCCATAACCCTGATATCCAACCCGGCTTCATGCTCTCCCGTCAGGACTACTCCTGTAATCGCCTGAGCCTCCACTTCGTTAATGGAGCAGAAATCCGTATATTTCAGCGCACAGGTCACAATTTCCTTTGCCCTTGTACTTTGCTCCGACACAATGTCAATTGAGGTTTTCATTCCTCTTTTTTGTGCCTCATGAAGAATTCTGGCTCCGTGGGTGCCATATATTTCATCTTTGGCATCCACTTTAGCCATTAACAGTAAATATTCCAAATGAAATATTTCTGCGTCTACAGCACTCCAGTCGATATATGCTTTCTCATACCGGTCGCTTGAGGCCGGAAGAAAGAAGAACGTCCGCTGTTTTGTATCCTGTGCATTCATGACCAGGGTGACAGAACTCTCACCTTCTCTGGTCACGTTTCCCAAATCAATATTGGGATATTCCGACAGTCTCCGGCATAACATATCCCCATTGACATCTTCTCCCACAACTGCACTGACTTTGACCGGCATGTCTGGATTCAGTTTCGCCAGATCCGTAATGAGATTCCCGCTGCCGCCAACATATCGTTCCGTTTCACGGATGTTGGTCAGCAGCCCTTCTTTGGGATAAGTGTCAATTTTATAAAATACGTCTGCAATCAGAGAACCGGCTATTGTAATTCCCTTTCTGCTTTTTTCCATAGCCTTCCCTCATCCTTCCATGTCAGAATCCTTCCAGCTAATTTCCCATACTGAAGATCTTAATTGCATTAATAACATCCTGCTTCATGGCTTCAATCCCAATCAGCGGGATGTCATGATAAAAGATATTTTCATCCGGGTTTTTTTTATCCATTGCTTCCTTGACCGCTCGTCCCCCGACCATGGACATATAGGTGTAGTAATTGATTTTACGGACACCATTCTTGATTGCTGTCTGGAATTCTTCTTTGCTGAGTCCTGAGCCTCCATGCATAACGAATGGTATATCGATCTTATTGCGGATCTCCGTAATCCTGTCTAAATCGAGAACCGGTTTCTTGGTATATACACCATGGGTTGTGCCAAATGCAATGGCCAGAACATCAACGCCTGTACGCTCCACAAAATCTTTTGCCGTATCCGGATCTGTGTAAACATTCTCCACGCTCTCAAAGGATTCCACAGTTTCAGATTCCACAGGTGCTTCTCCTACTCCGATATCAGATGCAAAAATATGTCCCAACTCTGCCTCTACTGTAACATCAATGCTGTGTGCAAGCCGGCAGATTTCAGCCGTCTCCCTGACATTTTCCTCATAATCTGCACTGGATGCATCCAGCATAACAGAGGTGAACCCCAGACGGATTGCTTTCATGCAGGATTCCAGGCAGGAGCCATGATCCAGATGGACACAAACCGGCACAGAAGCTGCCTTTGCATACTGCAGCATAATCGGTCCAATTTCATCAATGGAAATCAGGGGAGCATGTACCTCCGCATAATTTAAAATAACTGCCTTCTGGGTTTCCTCTGCTGCGCGGATAATTGCAATCACTGACTCCAGATTTGTAGCGTTAAATGCACCTACTGCATAACCTTTTTCCACTGCGTCCTGTAAAACTCCATTTAATGATACTAACATTTCTTTCCTCCATAATCGATTTCTGTTTTTAGGGTTACTTTATATGTTGCCGTCCTACCTCATGAGCTTACATATCCAATGAACAAAAAAATCTTCTGCATCCTGCCGGCTGTTCGTTTTACCAGGCTGATATCTCCCAAACCGATTGTTTTTCCTATTACAACCGAAGCTGTTGACGCAGCACCTACTGCCATGGACTTTACCAGCAGGAACAAGGTGGGTGCCACACTGTTGGCTGCTATTGCCGCAGCAGTCATATGGCCCAGAATAACCGTCTGCAAAGCCGTATTCAATCCCCATAGACTCTGTACAAATACCATAAGGCTTGCAAGTTTTATATAGTCAATGCAAAGCACTTTATTAAGCTGTAGATAATCCCTCAGTCTCAAATATCACTGTATGCCCCAGCATCACATTATCTGCCAGATTCACACTGATGGTTATCACATTCTGAAACACCAGAGCAGCATAAATAGAAAAGAATTTCCGGGTAAACGCTTTATCTTCCATCTTCATGATTATTAATTGTCAACTTGTAATATCTGTCCATCCGGGCCGAAATGTTTCAGCATTACCAACGGCTCATACTTCGATGTATTGGTTATGGTAACGCCTCCCTGGGCCTTTGCCTTGCTGACAAAAAATTCATCTGCCGTTGCCTGCCCATAGCGGATCAGTGTTGGTGTTTCGCACTCATAGGTTCCGATTTTTCCATGTCCCTGAATGACTACGCAGCCATATGCACAGGCATCCTTCACCAGAACAGTCTTCCCAGGTTCTACAACCAGTTCTTTTCCGCCCACATAGTCATTGCCATATACAATCCATTTCTGCTCATAGCCATCTTCTGCCTGCTCTGTTACCGGACGTCTGAAATAGCGTTTCCGGTAGTCACTGCAGGTATTCTTTTCCCAATCAGCCACCTCAAAAATCTTTTCAAGGTCTTTTTTGTCTTCCTCCGGGAGATAACCTGACAAATCATCATAGTGGAACACTTCTCCATTTACTACATTTTCCCAGATTGCCATTACATCGCTGTTCCACTGCGGTTCATAGGTGCAGAGAGAACCGGGGGCATGTACCACTCCTGCCGGTGTATACCAGCCGGTATCAAGTTCAATGCGGAATGCTCTGGATAATTCTGTGATGCGGGTATCCCGGACGGTATAATCCTTCAGACGTTCTATCACTTCCTCTTTGGAAACAGAAGGATCAAACCCAAAATAGCTGACCGGCATCTGCCCCAGATGCTGATTGTACTGTCTCGGAAAATAGTAATGCTCATGCTTGGGTTTTACGCCAACCTTTGCACACGCTTCTTCTGCATGATGAATATGATGAAACAGCGGCATCTCATAATCATAGAATTTAGAATACATGGGCCATGTACCGTACTTGTTCATCAGTTCTGTTCCAATCAGTTCCCCACCCAGTTCTTCAATAAAATCTTTAAAGAGGATTTTGTTTTCATCAGTATCATCAACATTTACAAAACTCATTCCCTCATATGGGCCTGATCCCGGAGTCTCAACATGGGTGATGGAGCTGAACCAGCGCTCCACAATCGCTCCCCGCTCCATTCCCATAGCAAAATAATCATCCGGATGAAGACGAAGCCTTCTGCCCGGACGGTTAAACGGCCGGGGCACCCAAGTAGGGAGCAACTGCAGAATGCCATCGTTTTTTTCAAATACTTCTCTAATCTTAGACATTTCATTTCTCCTTTTCCATACAAAACCCAAAGATTTGCCCCACACATTTCCCTTATCCTATACAAACATGCGGGGCAATTTATGTAATTTCTATTAAGCCTTATTTGTTTCTCCTGCGCCCTTCTGCATGGAAGTGCCCCACTTGACGCCAATCTGCTGGGATGCAAGTGCACCAATATTTCCTACTACAATCGCAATCAGCACTTTAAACATTTTCGTATAAAGTGATGGGCCGTCTATTCCATCTCCTGCCCCCAGCATAGCAAACAGCATGGAACATCCAGCAAATACTCCCGGAGTATAGGACAGCAGTTTCCACTTCGACTGCAGACACATCACAACAACTACCGGGATTACAATTACTGCCAGCCCCCAAGGTGCCGGAATACCAGCTAAAACCGTATTTAATGCCAGAATCACCCAGCCCCATGCAAGACCGCTGATGTTCCCAAACGTAGATCTCATGAATCCATCCTTACCGCCCTCAGTTGCATAATAAGACAACATGGCAACAAACCCCAGCCAGGACGCCAGACCCAGATAACCGTCAATTAATACCAAAATCGCCGCAAAAATACCTGCGCATAAACCTACCGCAAATGTTACTATCATTGTTTCCTCCATTCCCCATATATAATATGTGCATCGTTTATTCGTATAAATTCATGACCGCAAAAAACCTTTTCAAGTTTTTTGTCTTTTATTCTGCGGCACCAATCAAGATAACACCTTTCACCTTATCCTCTTTGCTTTCCTTCATGAACTTGATACCCTTTTCGCAATCCTCCAGCGTAAAACGGTGGGTGATAATGGGATCAAGATTCACCTGTCCGGATGCAATCGCATGGAATACATTATCCCAAACCAGCGGTGCCAGCCAGGAGCATTTGATTGTCCGGTCATTCTGGATTGCTTCAAGCATAGGAAGCTGCAGCTTGTCGCCTTCTCCCGGAAGTCCGAAGTATACAATGGTAGATGCCGGACCGGTAACCAGCAGTGCGTTCTGCAGCGCTTCCATATTGCTGGTCATTACGATACAGCGTGGTGCCAGATGTCCAAGTTTATTCTTTACGGCTGCAACCAGATCCTCCTCATAGTAAGGAGATTCCTTGTCTGAGGTATTGATCAGAACATCTGCCCCTACCTGTTTTCCAATCTCCAGAGGATAATCCCTTCTTCCAACCAGAACCACACGTCCTGCTCCGGATGCTTTTGCCAGCTGCACCATCATAAGACCAATCGGTCCCGGTCCCAAAATCACCACATCCTGTCCCAGCTGTACATCAAGGCGTTTCATGCCATATGCAGCACATGCCAGCGGCTCTGCCAGTGCGCCGTGCTCAAAAGAAACCTCATCTGGAATCTTATATACGTGGGTATATTTTACCTTTACATATTCGGCAAACCCACCGTTGCAGGATACGCCAATCACTTCGCTGTGAGAGCAGACATTAAATTCGCCCCTCATACAAGCCTCGCAGGCATTGCACTGCTGAACCGGATTGACCGCCACTCTGTCGCCCTCTTCAAACAGACCGGCAAGCATAGGAATCGTGCCGACTTCCACTACAATGCCGCTGATCTCATGGCCAAGATACTGGGGACCTTTTCCATTCGGAGTACCCAGCGGACTGTGTCCATAATAGTAGGAAATATCAGAACCGCAGATAGAAGTAGCCATTACCTTAATCAGCACCTCATTATCCGATATCTGCGGGATATCGTGCACCTCGTACTTCATAACCATCGGCTCGTAAAAATTCTGTACCTTCATTTTACCTTTCATTGTAACCCCTCCTGTTTTATTTTCCTATTTGCAGAACTTCTCGTTAAACTTGTCAACGTATTCTTTACACTTGCCGGTTACACCCCATGCATCGGGCCACTCACACAAATCAATCGCCCACCAGTCGCCTTTATATCCGCCAACTTCCATGAGAGCCGGTATTACCTGATTAAAATCAATCTTGCCATCTCCGAAAGGAACATGTTCAGAGGTGTTGGTGCTGTTTAAGGTTCCGTCAGCGTCAATCACATGGACAAATCCGATATGGTCTTTTGCCATCTCAATGAACTCCATGATACCGCCTTTTAAAACTTCCGGCTCGATTCCGTTTAATCCCAGCGCACAGTTAAATGCATGACAGGTATCAAACAAAAGGGAGAAATTTGGTTCATTGACTGCTTTGACCACCTCAACAATGTTAGACGGCTCATTGATGATAAATCCAGGCTCAAATTCCCAAACCAGCTCCAGTCCTAAACCGGCAGCCTCCTGAGCCATTTCTTTAAAGTTTTTAACAAAAAATAATTTTACATCATCATATGTCATTCCCTCAGGAATCTCCGGTTTTGAGCAGGTGTCGAACCGGACAATGTTGGTAAGACCGAATTTCTTCACGAACTGAATCTGTCTGGTGAATGCCTCACGCCACTCCTTTGTCTGACGGAGCGAGTCAAAGCTCCATACATCGATAGCGAAATCTGCTACGCCAAGACCATTATCAGTAAAGCACTTTTTATATGCCTCCACCTTTTCGTCTGTGTCAAGCAGATCCGGATTTGCTCCGTAAGGCGGAAATCCGCCTAAGCTGATGCCGTCAAAATTGAGTTTTTTTGCACCTACGCAAAGTTCATCGATTGACTGTGGAATTGCCCATGAGCTGATAGATACTTTCTTCATCTTTGTAACCTCCTAATGTGAATATAATTTTTCGTTCCTAGTGATTTATACGTATAAATCACTCTGTATTTACTTTATACACCTTTTGATTTATTTTGTCAATAGTTTATGCGTATAAATTACAATTATTTTTTATTTTACCGTATTTGCTTTGTTTATTATTTCGTCCTTTTGCAAAAAAGAGTAACTTTACTGTTATATCAATATAACAATAAATATCGAAAAAGCACAGGAATTTCCTATGCCTTTCCATACATTTCGCATTAAGTTGTAGTCTCTCGAAGAATTAGCCGGGGCTTTATTAAACTATTCTCTACAGGTTCTCCAGCCAATAACTGAAGCAATTTTTCCACCGTCAGCCTGCACATCTCTTCCAGAGGCTGTGCCACGGTTGACAAAGCAGGAACAAACAGCTCCGCAAGGGGAATATCGTCATATCCAATAATCGAAATATCTTGCGGGACTTTGATTCCTGACATCAGAATTGTTTTTAGTATTCCGACAGCAATCACATCGGAAGAAACAACGACCCCGTCAATATCTGCATCCCGTATTTTTTTTCCGACTGCTGCTCCTCCCTTCCACTTATCTCCCGGTCCGCTGGAGTGGTAAACCAGCAGGTCTCCCATTCTTCCATAGTCACGCATGGCATCCTTATACCCCTGGCATCGGTCTGCCAACGCCTCTATTTCTGATGTCTGGCTCACATATGCTATTTTTTTCTTTCCCTGTTTTAGCAGTGCTTCTGTTGCTGTGTATCCTCCAAAGTAATTATCCGTGTTGATACATGCAAATTCACCGCATTTCGATCCACCCTCCAGAACCACTGCTGATTTCCCGGAATCTCTAAGATAATCCCAGCACCTTTGATTACTGAACTGATATGTGATAATAACTCCCTCAACATTATGTGACAATAAATGTTTGAGCGCATTTTCTTCCATGGTCTTATTATAGTCCGTAGAATTAATGATGATCGTATAGCCTTCCTTTATCAGCAATTTTTCTATCATACTGACCATCACCGCATAATATGTATTTGTAATATCAGGAATGATAATGCCAATGGTTCTGCTTCGATTGGTCTTCAGGGCAATCGCCAAATAATTTGGTTTATAATTCAATTCCTTAATTGCATGGTTCACTCGCTCTTTCACTTCATCCGAAATATTTGCGGTACCATTTATTACATAAGACACTGTTGGCTGTGTAACACCTGCTAAATTAGCCACATCAACCATTGTCGGTCGTTCTTTACTCATATGCTTTCCTTCCAAATATGAATTTTCATCGATACTTATTTACTAATTCTATATGAGGAAGATTAAAAAATCAATCAGATTTTCAACAAAGAAACGTAACAACAGACTGCAGCAAGCCTGCTTATGGTGTAAATGAAACAGAAAGCAGCATGAATCGGGACTGGCATCTAGAGAAAATACCCGCGCAAAATACTATTACATTTCCTTTCATTAATTTTTCCATTAACTATTCTTTGTGTCGCATTAGGTGGACTGTTTGGAGATGGAACAGCCACCTATTTAAGCCTTAAACTTGGAGAGTGAAAACAAGAGGACGCAAAAAAGGAATAGCAAATGGAATTTTGCTTTCCATCATAGCCAGCATTGTGCTATGCTCAGCATTACTGATTTTCCTAAACCAATCGTTTATATTTGGGGCTGCACTAAAACAGCAGAATCTTATGCGCTGGCATATGAAAGTATTGTAGCAGTGGGCTTTCCAATTGTTTTAATTTTTAACTGCGTTAAATTCCATGATACGTGCAGACGGTGCACCAAAACTTGCCATGCTTTCTCTTGTTTTCGGAGCGTTTTTAACACAATCATGGACCCTATCTTTATCTTTGTCTTTGATTGGGGTACAGGGTGCGGCACTTGCTACCATTATGGGGCAAATTATTGCGTTCCTCATTTTGCTTACCCATGTGGAAATTTATTAAACTCACAAAGCTACTGGCACACAGCCCACAATCGGCTTCAATTATGGAGCAAAAAATTATGACAGAGTTCTTAATGCATTGAGAATTGTCGGGCGCGGTTCGGATTATATTTTAAAAGGATTTAAAAATGTAACTAATATTTTATTTTAGCAGATACAATAAGCCGTCTAGAGCGTACTATGAAGCGTAAACACAAAAGCCGTGTAGCCTTTTACAATTTCCATACAAAACAACAATGGGGTAACGCAGCTAATTATAATTTGTCTATTAACAGCGGAAAAATAGGGATTGAACAAACCGTTGAAGTAATCATGACTTATATAAATGCTGTTGCTTTGGAAAAACTGCAAATACATCGACTATTGTGGTTACTAATCAGAGAGTATGCTCTATTAGTTCTTATAAAACGAGAACTTATCGTACGTTCACACTCCAACACACGAACTGTACAATGGTGTTGGAGGTGAACTACTGGTGGAAAAAATTGATTTTTCATATATGGGGCCTATACTAAAACAGGCTCGTTTATCCGCTAAGATGACACAGGAGGAACTTGCGGAGCAGATTGGACACACTGCTCGGTACATTATGGCAATTGAGAACGAGGAAAAGGGCGTTAGTCTGGATACCCTTGTGAAACTCGTTCGTGCCCTCAACATCTCAGCGGATACCATTGTTTATCCTGAACAGGAATCAGACAATAGTGTAACAGAGCAGTTGATTCGAATCATCCGGTTGCTGGACAGCAGAGATAAAAATATCCTGCTGGCTGCCGCAAAACAGATGCTGGAGAAAAACTGACAGGGTTCCACCCTCTTCGGAGGGTGGTTCTTTGTTTTTTCTCTGCTGTTAAATATTTCTTCAAGTGTTCCCTTCCCATTCATGCGTCATCATGGCATATCCCATACGCCACCAAAAGGGCAGAGCTGCCCCTTGGCGGTGTTTTTCTTTTATGGAGGTATCTCCTTCAGCGTATAGAGCAGGCTGCTCTTACCGCCATTCTCGCGCCAACGCTGTTCCTTCGTCAGCAGCCCGGCCTGTACCAAATCCGCAACAGCCCGCTCTACTGTCCTGCGAGAGAGGTGCAGCTCCCTGGCGATGGTTCCAATGGCAGGGTAACACTGACCCTTCTGGTTGCAGCGGTCTTTCAGATACATATAGACCGTCTTTGCACGGTGCGGCAGATCCTCGGCATAGATTGCAGAAAAATATCCCATAGGCATCCCCCCTAATCTGTTCGGATTGGATGCCGGAACGGACTTCTGCGAGGCTCCTTTTGCTCCGCTGCCGGAGTATGGAGCTGGCCAGTGGATTTTGAAGCGGACACAGGAGGCAGCGGCGGTTCTTCCATGTCCTCATCCGCATCCCAGTTATCCCTGCGCCGCAGGATTTCCTGCTCCAGCTCAAAGCGGTCAGCGTAGACTACCGGTCTTGTTGCCTGCTCCATTACCTCATAGGCTTCCCCGAACCGAATCCCCCATTTGAGAAATAATGGCAGTCTGGTCTGCATCGGACAGCGTCCGGTTTTAGCCAGAATAAAATGCCCTTTGGGCAGCGTTTTTAGTTCATCCGGAGACATCAGGGGACGGCTCATCATCTGCAGGCTCTGGCTGGGATCATTTTTACCACGGCTGATGGAACCGGACAGCACCGTCCGATTGCCCAGCGCCTTGGAAAGAATATCTGCGCTTTCAGAATTGGGCGCAAAGCCGCCGAACAGAATGTCCTGACAGTTGTCAATGATGATGCTGGAACCCTCCTTACCGTAGTTCTTCTGGAGCTGCGCAAAGCTCTGGATGATGGGTACCATACTGATTCGCCGGGAACGTCCGGCTGAGAACATCATCTCCATTGACTCTATTTTGGGGATTGTCCCAATCTCATCAGCGAACACCATCACACGGTTTGGCAGTTTGCCGCCATGCTCATCAGCGATGGTGAGCATCTCCCGGTAGAGCTGCTGGAGGAACAGACTGACCATAAAATATTTCGTGTTATCTTCCTCCGGAAGCACAATGAAGATAGCTGATTTACTGGTGCAGAAGGTTTCCGTATCCAGTGCGCTGTCAAAACACAGGATCTGCTCCATCTCGGAGTCCAGAAACGCATTAAGCCGTGACATAGCAGTGGACAGTACCGATGCCATCGCCTGATCCGCACTGTTCAGCGCTGCACCTGCAAACCACTTTGCCTTGTGGGTAGGCGGCAGTTTATCCATGAGGAGCTGGAACAGGCTGCGGTTCTTCACCGGCGAGGGTGCCAGCAGGTCCTGGATCAATTTAAACACGGAGATGATGTGCCGCTTCTCCGGCTCACAGAATTCGGCAATCAGTAAAATCACCGACGCCAGCAGCCCCTCGGCGGCATCGTAGAAGAATGCATTCTGACCGTAACTGCTGGCCTCCGCTCCGTCTGAACAGATGATGGTCTTGGCAGTAATCTTCGCATACTTTTCCGCTTTCGCTTTGGCTGCCAGATTTTCCGGGGCTGCCAGATACTCATCCATGTACTTGTTCACCAGCGTCAGGATGTTATCGCCGTCCGAGCGGGTGGGATTTCGCAGGTCAAGCACAGAAATCTGGTAGCCATAGCAGTCCTTGGCGATTCCGGCGTAGTTACGGAACAGGTCGCCCTTGGTATCGGTGCAGAGCCAGCTCATGCCGGAGGCACAGGCGTACTCAATGTTTGGATAGAGGAAGTTGGCGGTCTTTCCGACTCCCGCCGCACCAATCATCAGGCAGTGGATATCACCGCTATCTATCAGTGCAGTGATGGCAGTTCCGTGCTTTTTATATCCGACCACCAGCCCCTGCACTTTCGGCAATGCCTCCCCACGCCGCCACCGCTCCGGCTCATATGGTACCTGCTCATAAGTTTCTTTGATTTCTTTCTCTGTGGCAAACCGCGCTGTGCCATGCTGGCCGTCACCGACCGTTTTGGATTTGATGCCGTTCAGCGTGTAGTAATGCGCCAGCAGGGAAAGACCGCCGATGACGGCGAACATCCCAAGACCGACACAGATGAGTAATACAACCTGCTGAGTCTGCAATTACAGCCCTCCTTTCCGGACATAAAAACAGCAGCCATTATCCTGGCTGCCATGCATTGTACTGTATTATTGTTTGCGCCGGATGACCGGCATCTGTTTCACTTTTTTTCCTATGGTCATATGCTCCAATGCAAAGACCATGTCATCGGTACGTTCAAAATAACCGATATCCTTTTTCCAACTCATGCCGCATTTGCAATGCTGCAGACCAATAAACTGCTGTTTCATTTTACGTCCACAGTCCGGGCATATTTTATTACTGTTTCCCATATACGTGACCTTCTTTCAAAACCATTATACAGGGATTTGCTGCATGGATGCAAGCGTTGTTTCGGTTGTCTGGGACTGTGCCATCTGATGCTGCTGTTTTATCTCCTGCAGATCTTCATTCCAGTCCTTTTCTTTCGGCAGAAGCGAGAACACCTCATTGTATCCTTTTTCTGTAAGGATACCGGTAAGCCGTTTCCGAGCTTTCAGTCCGGCTTTGTCATTGTCAAGGCACAGACAAATCTTCTGCACCTGCGGATTTGAGGCTAAGAGTTGCAGCAGTGCGTGTTCTGCCACACCGCAGAGGGAAACATAGCTGTGCTGCTTCCAGTCTTTCTGATACAGGGAAATAAAGGACAGCATATCAACGGGAGCCTCAAACACATACACGGTATCACTTTGTCCGGTATAGTGAAAGCTGTGCCGGGGATCGCAGCCATCCACATTGCCTTTGAACGGTTCGCCCTGTGTGTAGGTTCCACGCTTGTGGGCATGGCGGGCGACGCCATCCGCATCGCAGCCCACGAATACGGCGTTGTGATACTTTGCGTCCTCATAGATCAGCCTGGCGTGGGCGAATGCTGACACCACGCTCCGGTCAAGGCCGCGGGTCCTGGTCAGATAGGCAAACACCCGCCGCATATCCTTATTGGCTTCCGGCAGCACAAAGGGGTTGGGCGGCTCCGGCTGCCGCTGTTCGCTGGGGCGGTATGGCTGTCCCTGTTCGCCGTTTAACAGCATGGTCACGGCATCCGGAAAGCTCCTGCCGTAGAACATCTGCACGAAGTCAATGGCACAGCCGCCTTTCTCTTCGGCATGATCGTACCATTCATGACCGCGCACAGTGATGCTGTGGTCGCTGGCCAGCCGTTTTTCCCTGCCGGAGCGGAGCAGCTTTTCACCCTGTCTGGTGAGAAAGTCCTCCAGATCCACAGCGTTGGCCCGCTGCTTCTGGTCATCGGTAAAATAAACATATCCCATGTATAGACACCTCCTGTCAATAAGTCTGCTGCTGTACCGGCTCATGGTCATTCCTCCTGTGGCCCTGCGCCTGTTTTTTCTCTGCCAGCTTTCTTCTGCGCTTACGGTCGATGTGGAACGCCGTTCCGCCTGTTGCCTTGCGGACATCCTCCCGGAACAGATTCTCCAGCCGGTGCAGCAGCCGTGTGGCTGCGAGGAACGGGGAGGGGTCACGAAAGGAGTCCATGTGATCCAATAAAAACTGTGCATAGATATTTCCCTGTGCGGCGGATGCCTCCAGCAGTGGAATTGCTTTTTCCCTGTCGCGTGGAACATCATGACCGCAGAGATAGAGCTTGCCGAGTGCGTATTGTGCGTATTGATTATCCTGCGCCGCCGCTTTTTCCAACCAGCGGATTGCGGTTTCCACATCCTTTGCCAGTTGCTCCCCGGACAGATAGAGTTTTCCAAGCTGGTACTGCGCAAACTGGTTTTCCTGATCGGCGGCTTTGGTGAACAGCTCCACAGCCTTTTCGGTATCCCGGCGCACATCTTCTCCGGCGAGGTACAGCTTTGCCAGCGCATACTGTGCAAACTGGTTTCCGGCATCGGCAGAAAGGGACAGCCATTTGATGGCGGCCTCCACGTCCCTGGGGATATCCTCCCCGGAAAGATAAAGTCTGCCGAGCTGATAGGCCGCATACTCATTTTTTTGTTCTGCTGATAAAGTGAACAGCACCACGGCCCTGGCCATATCTTTCTGTACATAGCTGCCATCCCGGTAGATCCTGGCAAGCGCATACTGTGCGGCGGCGTTACCGGCGCCAGCAGCTTTCGTGATCCAGCCAACCGCCTGCTCCGGATCACCGGTTCCGTTTTCCAGCCACAGCCTGCCCAGGGCATACTGCGCATTCACATTACCCAGCTTTGCAGACTGCTCCCAATAACCGGCGGCAGCCACATCATCTTTCGGCGTGCCGGTTCCGGTATGGAGCATCTGGCCGAGACGGTACTGCAGCTTGTCATCATGGCTTTTCTGCTCCAAACGAAAAAAGCCGGTGAACGCATCCTGAAAATGCTCACCGGCCTGCTCCGTATTCTTTTCTGTTCCAATCCCGTCCCGATACATCTTGGCCAGTTCATAGCTGGCGTAGGCATTGTCCTGTCCTGCGGAACGGCCATACAGGTGAAATGCCTGCCCGTAGCTTTGCTCCACGCCCTGACCGCAATAGTACAATCCGGCCAGGGAATATTGTGCGTACTTATGGCTGGAGGCAACGGCTTTGGTAAACCATCCCGCCGCTTTTCCATAGTCCTGCTCTGTGCCAAGACCCGCGGCAAACATTTTGCCGATCCGGTATTGCAGATAGGGGCGCTGCCGTTCCTCCGCTGTGCGCTCCGCCGCCTGAAATGCCGCCAGCGCCCTTGCATACCATTCCTGCGCGGCGGTATTGTCATTCTCCCGGCCAAGACCGTCTGCAGACATCCTTCCAAGGTCATGCATGGCCAGAGGGTTTCCGGATTCTGCTTCCTGTAAAAATAATTCAAATGCTTTTTCAAAGTCCGGCTCTGTGTCCTTATCTCCGAACAGAAACTGCCGGGCTTCTTTGTAGCGGTCATTCCACATGGTGCTGCGCCCGGAACGGCCGGAGGTGCGATGCTTCCTTTCAGCCATTGGCCAGTCGGGTTCAATCGCCTCTGTATCTTCCGGCACAGGCATTTCCATCGGTTCAGACGGATCGGATGCATCCCCCGGTTCCGCTGTCTGTTCATCCTCAAATGTGAAATGGTGACCGCCCAGCTTTAACGCCTCGGCGATCACCATGTTTTTGATACTCTTAAATTGTGGCTGCTGTGACAGCGGCGGCAGTGGCGGCACACTGTTCTGGTAGGTCAGCAGGATTTCATTCTGCCATTTTCCCCATGCCTGATAGAGTGCAGCCACCCGGCTGTCTTTCGCCAGCTCATCTACGATCTGGTCAATCAAGTTCTTCACATCACGCTTCAGATAGCCATACACCTTTTTACCGCTGGTGTTCTGCAAACGTCCGGTCAGCAGTTCCATCTGTTCCGCGATCTGTGGGCTGGCCATTGTCCCGGAACAGAGTGCGTCCATCAGCTCCCGCATGGTTTCGGCTGCGCCTGCCTTTAAGCTGGCACGGGCCAGATTCTGTTCTTCATAAAGATTGGCGAAGTCCTGCCGGAAGATATCGTGAGCCAGTTCAGAGCGCATGGCTTCAATGGCCGGTTCCGTAAGAAATCCCTCATTGTCTTTCGTGGAGTAAACCATGAGATGCGCATGGGGATGATGGCTCTCATTGTGGAACGCCGCATACCAGCGCAGGTTTTCGCCATCAATTTTCATGTGCTTACACAACATGGCCCGCTTGGAGCGCAGCAGTGCCATCCACTGTCCGGCGCTGTCATAGCCAAGTCTGGCGGCATCCTCCCGGCGCAGGGAGACAACGTGTGTCCAGACCGGACCTTTATGATTTACGATTTCATCCTGGACTTTGGACAGCACCACCGGCTTTCCTGCATCGGTGAACAGGCCATGCTCCCCAACCCGTTCCACACGGGGACGGTTTGCGATGTAGTCCACATAATTTTCCCGCTTTGCCACAAGGTCGAGATTCTGCTCCAGCGCACAGGAGATAAATTCCGAGGCGTTGCCGATGGTGGGGTGCAATAAAAAATCCGTGTACTCCAGCATGGTTTTGCTTGCCGGAATGTCACGGAGGAGCTGGCGGATTAAATTTTTCTGGTTCATGGTAGCCGGGAGCTGCAGCTTGCTTTCATCTATTTTTTCCACGCCCTCACGGGTGCCAACGTAACGCACATAATTTTCAAGCTGTGCAGGCGGAGCAGCCCGCAGATAGCGGGAGGTAAAGATGATTTTAGGCATGGCGGGACTCCTTTCTGCGAATAGAAAGAGAGCAGCCGCAGCCGCTCTCTCTGCTGAAATGATTTTTACAGTGCGCCCAGCTTCTTCAGCAGCTCCACACAGTCTTTTGCGCCCTGCGCATAGAGGTGCCGGCACTCATGGTCGGCAATGAGCTGCGTCTTGATAAAATAATCCTCCAGCACCTGACGCTGCTCTGGTGATAGTATTTGCAGTAATTCCTGACGCTGCTTTGCCAGTGCGTTTGCTTCCGCATAGAGCTGCTGTTCTTTTTCATCACAGCTTTTTCTTCTCTCTGACAGTGCGCACTCTGTCATTTCCCGAATGACCATTTCATAAATTTCTTCTTTGTCCATACTGAGTCAACTCCTTTTTCAACACACCATAAACGAATACAGTGCGGCAGTCCATATCCAAACCCAACAAATAGTTTCTCACCATTTAGGTTTCACGTTTCTGGTATTTATATGCGCCTTCAAAATCAACCGCGCCGTTGATGCGTTTCACTTCCTCCAGGCATTTTAAGTGTAGCTTGTGAAGCGCTTCCTCGTCAACCTCATGGGTATACGCAATCACATGGGCCAGCTTGGACAGCTCCACCGCCAGCTTGAAGTCCATCCGGGCCAGCCGGTTCTCGCTGTCCTGCACGGTGCCGGTGATCACCGAAGACAGTGACTGGAGCAGATAGTTTTCCGCTTTTCTGGCGGTAAGGTAGCCGCAGTAAAACCGCAGCGCCTCGTTTGCAAACTCGTTGCGGGAACGGACATTGGCCTGTTCCAACAGACTGTCGCATAGATCCAGCACCTCCTGCTCCAGATAAAGTCCTATGCGCCTCATCTCTGGTTTTTCTTCTGCCATCGGAGCCTCCTTCCTCCTGTTATCCTGCCAGTATTCACAAATCCGCCCAATCTGCGGGCATTTTCGGATGGTCCGGCATCAAAACTTTGGGAATACACTGAACCAGTATTCAAACTGCATTCCCCGCTCGGCTTTGCCGTGCGGTGTTTTTCGGGGTTAGGCTGCCAAAGCAGCATAACCCCTTTAACCTGCACACATTTCGACCTAGCAATTCTGCCCCTCAAAGCCAGTCATACCAGGGCCTTTTAGGTCTTTCAGGCTGTCTTTCCCGAAGCGGCGGTCAAATCGGGGCAACGGTGGCGAATACCTCCCCAGGGGTACACGGATGCCACCCAGCCCCGGAAAAGCCCACACGGGCCGTCACAGGGGGCAACACGGGCGGGATTTGTTTTTTCTCCCCACGTCACTGTATCAGACACCGCCCTCCGGTGCTGGCGTTTCAGCGGAGCGAGTCGCCGGCCGCGCCGGACGACGTGAGCGCTCCCTCGGTATATCCTCACGGCTTACCTTGTCATCGATGTACTCACGGGTGGTCTGCGGCACATATTTTTCATAGAGCTTCTGAATGGTGTCGTTTAACTCATCCTGCAGGTCCGTGTTCCGCTTGCCCATGTGGAAGGTCAGGGCGTCCAGCTTTTCGCTGTTAAACGAGACAGTCATGGTCGTGTTTTTCATGGTGTGAATCCTCCTTTTCACAGTTTCATTTCAAGTAACCCGGTCGGGGATTCTTCCGGCTTTGCCGCCTGTTTTTCACAATATTCCAGGGAATATTCCACTTCGAAGCAGTCTTTCCCCATCTGCAGGCTGACGATTTCCTTTCGTTCCCGGAGCATTTCCCCGACAAGATTTCGGAAAAACAGATTTCCTTTCCCATGCAGGATGAGCTGGTTCTCCACCTCGTCATAGGGTATCATGCAGGATTCTTCCCCGGTACTTTTTCCTGCAGCCGCAACAATATATTCCACCGCCAGACGGGCCTGGCTCTCCAACTGCTCCAGAAATTTATAACGGTTACCGCTGGCATCCGCTGTCTGTTCCAGGGTATCTTCCTGCCGCCATCCCAGCCAGCCATATCCGCTTTCCTCGATTTCCGCATTGGTCATGCCCATATCGCCGTGCAGACAATCGTATAACTCCTGCCCCTGCACACGGGCGCTGATATATTCCAACGCCCCATAGAACAGGGCTTCCATTCTCTTTCCTGTCACGCTGTTGTCTCCTTTCAAACTCCCGGTTTGCGCCCAAAGACGCATTGTGCTATGGGAACGAAACAGCCGCCGCTTTCTGCACAGCGAACTGCCTCTGATGTCATACCGGCGGCAGGTTCGCGTCCCGTTTGCCCATGTGGAAGGTCAGGGCATTCAGCTTCTCCCTGTTGAACATAATGGTCGTGGTCGTGTTTTTCATGGTGTGAGTCCTCCTTTTCACAGCTTCATTTCGAGTGACCCAGCCGGGAATTCTTCCGGCTGCGGCTCATAATTGGGGCAGAAGTCCAGATAATAAGTGACGCAAATGCCAGCATCCAGAAGCTCCGCCTCAGCAACACACTCCTGCTCTTGAAGCATATCCAGCAGTGTGTCCATGCCGCTGAATTCATGCTCAAAGCCAGTGTGCTGTGCCAGTTCATCAAAGGTGATGATCCAGTTTCCCTGCGTAGTGCTTTGTGTGCCGGTATTTACAATATACTCCATAGCAGAAATCATGCGTTCGTTCAGCTCCCGTAACGCCGGGGAACGCAGTGCTGTTGCTTCCGGCACATAGGATGCGTACCGGGCATAGCTGCTTCCATCGCTCTCCACTAAGAGTCCGTCCGTTCTGCCCTCGCCGGTGACCAGCAGGCAGTGGTACACATCCATGCCGTCCTGCCGCATCAGTCCTGCGTTCTCTTTCAGAAAATCCTGTTTTTTCATGGGATGGCGCAGCATATCCTCAAAGCGTTCTGCGGACAGCTTCACCGTTTTCTCTATCACAAATTCCCGGAATCGGAAGTCCGGCTTGTGTTCAAAGGTTGCCTGCATCTGTAGCGCTTCCTCCTTTATTATTTTTTAGAACAGAAACAGCCGCCGATTTCCGCACGGCGAACTGCCTCTGATATCATACCGGTTAAATCGCAGCCATCTTCAGCAGGCGAAGCCCGTCCCGAAACCCTGCCAGATACAGCGCTTCACACACATCGTTTGTCAGGAGTACATCATTGGTCATGTGCGTGTCCAGCCATGCCCGATCTTCATCTGTAAGGGAAGACATGATACGGTCCAGCGTTTCCATCTGCGCCTTCTTTTCGGCTGTGGTCAGGATTTCATGCCGCTCCCTGACCTCCCACACACGCTGGTTCAGGATTTCCCTTGCCTGCTCTGTGAATTCATCCATCGGTTTCACCTCCTTTCTGCCACCGAACATACTACACAACTCCGGCAAAGTCGATACCAAAATGTACTAAAAAACCGCTATCCGGGGAGTCTGGCGAACGAATAAAAATGCTGCCTCCAGTAATTTGTTTCGATGCTGGTGTATTGGATCGGCGAGCCGCAGTGCAGCATTCTTCCCCCGCCCACATAAATTCCGATGTGGCTGACCGGGGAGCCGCTGGCATAGGTTCCGGTAAAAAACACCAGATCGCCGGGCTTGGCCTCATCCCGCGGCACGACGGCGCACTGGTCGAAGATACCCTGCGCAGTGGTGCGCGGCAGATTATAAACACCGGACTGGGTGTAAACCCAGCACACGAAACCGGAGCAGTCAAACGAGGTGGCGGGGGTGGAGCCGCCCCACACATAGGGAAAGCCCAGGTATTTTTCTCCCTCCGCAATCAGGGCGGCATAGCTGCCGTCACCCATTGCCGCACCGGGTATCAGACCACTGCCCGTTCCGCCCTGCCCATATTTGGCGATGGCATAGATGCGCTGGGCGTTGCTTTTTTCTTCTGCTGATATGGTTTGTCCAAGGGCGGCGGCGAGGTTGGCATACACGGTTTCAAGGTCGGTGATGGGGACAGCCACGGTATAAGTGCCGCCGTCCTCGTCCTCCCGTTCCTCGTAAACTACGAAGCAGTCGGCAAACGCCCGGTAGTCCCCGTCGTTCATCCGGGGCTGATCCGCGCCGAAGAACAGAGAATAAAAAATGGCTTTTACCCGGTATGCGTCCACTTCTCCGTCCACGACCATGCCGTTGATTTCACTCAGGGCTGTGTCCAGGTCGGTGAAGCTGTCACGCATTTTCTCAATGTACATCCGGTAGTCAGCCGGGAGCTGTGACGATAAATAACCGCCGTGGAATGCCAGATCCACGGCGGCGTTGTTGTGACTGGATGTGCCGGACAAGGCGCTCATAATGACCACGATGATTAAAATAAACGGAGTCAGAACAGCGGCCGCCACCGATGCAATGACCGTTCTTGCCCGTTTGTCCGATGCCGTGGCGAGGGCAGCTTTCACTGCCAGCACAGCGGCTGGTGCTGCCATAGGCATTTCCTCCTTTCAGGGCGCTGTAAACAGGCCCTGATGGGAGGGCCTATTCCTGTGCCATATTCAGTTGATTTTCTTTGGTGATTTCCAGTGTCTTTGGATTAATAACAATAATCTGCCGCCCCCGGCTTCTGGCATACCGCACTGTCTGTCCGGTACCGGAGCGGGGGATTCCTGACCACACCGCCAGCACAAACCCGCTATGGTCTACCATGTAGTAATTGCGCTTTTTCATACAATCGCTGGTATAGGTCGTCTGTAATGTAGTGGTTTCATCACATTTCTCGGCGATTTCATAATACCGTTCCCTCTGGGGAACCGTCCATTTGATTGCCTGTTCCTCATAGGGAATGGCGCTTTCCAGTGTAATCTGCGGATGTTTTTCTTTCAGTTTCAGCACCAGCTCTGCGGCTATCTGGTCGGCTCCCAGGGCCATCCCGGTGATGAAATGGCACACGCCTTCTTCTGTAATCAGCCGCTCTATCTCCTGGGTAAGCCGTTCTTTCAGCTTCACACAGCCGGGCTGCGTTTCATCTGCCTGAAAGGGAAGCCCCTCCGGACGATGGCCGGTAAAACAGCAGCTTTGTTGCAGATTCATCCTCTCATTCCTCCTTATCCTCTGTTGCTGTTTTTGATTATACTCTTTAGAGGTAAATCATTCAACTCATTTGCTGATGTTTAACTTCAATAGAGTGGTCTAAACTATCTTTATTGAGGATAAAGGCGGTGAGAATATGAAAAAAGATTTTGACAGCGCCATCGGGCAGCGCATCCGGGACAAACGGGAAATGCTCGGTTACAGCAGGGAATATGTGGCAGAACAGGCAGAAATGTCTCCCTCATTTCTCGCAGATGTGGAGCTGGGCGTAAAGGGATTTTCTGCCTCCACGCTGATCAAACTCTGCAGGGTGCTTGGGCTTTCCGCTGATTTTATCCTGTTTGGAAACGAACAGCCCATCGACTTTTCCAGCGCCGCAGAGCTGCTGTCCGGTCTGGATAAAAAGTATCTGCCCCATGTCGAGGAGCTGCTGGCTGCGTATGTGAAATCCATCCGGCTGTCCGAACAGTGAGCTGTGCCGTTCTATGGAGCAGCTTTTTATTTTGGCCACCCCCAGCCTCCCATATCAAACAGGGACCGCTGGCTGCGTTCCTGCTCCTGTGTCAGTTCCCATGCGTGGTCGATGGCAGCCTCCAGTATCTGCGTGTCAAAACCTGCTGACTCATATCCTTCCCGGATGACCCCCGCATAGTAATTCGAGGGGACGCCGAATTCATGGCCGGGCGTCATGATGTAGACCATCGCAGACACTCTCTTTCCCCCCAGCTCCACATCCATCATCTGCTTGTCGTAAAAGCGGGGATAGCCCTCATACCTGTCAAGAGCTGCCTCATCCATCTGCCGGATTTTCCAGAGAAGCACAGGGACGGAGCCGCCCTCCTTTGGTTCCACCGTGGCAACCGCACCCCGGCGGCCTCCACGGAACAGCAGTTCATAACCTTTTAGTTCCCCGGCTCCCGCCACCTCTGCGGTTGGGCAGCGCAATGCCATCTGCGGCAGGTTTAGGTTACTGCCATAGGCGATATAAAGCGTGTCTTTTTTTCTGTTCATAGCCTTTTTTTCCTTTCTCAGCCCATTTGTATATCCATACTGCCCTGGGGCTGCTCCTGATGAGACTGTCCTGTGACATACTCCCGGATGAGCCTTTCGTACACATCCTCGTTTATTTCTGCGACATAGGGAACGCTCTCGTTTCCACACCGCATTAATTCCTCACAGACGGCACAGTCTAAAAGCATCGCTCCCCCAAACTCATTATGCCTGCCTATCATTGGCAGTTCAAAATCGGGCAGATCAAGCTCCGGGCAGTTTCGGTTAAACACAAAACCCACCGTTTCTTTGTCAAAATCAAGTGTGATATGGAATGGAATTCTCTCACCGGACGCTGTACGTTCCAGATGGGCGGCGGCCTCGGAGTTGCCGATGGCACGAAACAGGCGCAGCCCCTTGGCCGCCTCCGGAAAATAGCAGTCGCCGGTAAGCTGCGGGAGCCGCGCCGCCACAGACAGCCATTCTCCCTCTGTCCGGTTCTGGTTCAGATCAAAATCCGCACGGTTGAGCCAGTCGGCCACATGGAAGGGATAGCTGTATCCGCCCGCACAATAGGAATAAAAATGGGATTCCAACCCGTGCTGGCGTATGGTGTAAATTGCAGGTTCCTTCAAATCGTCCGCCTCCTTTTTTAGATACCATACGGATTCACATCCGCATGGTAAAAGCCGGGGCTTCTTCAGAATCCCCGGCCTGTTCCATTTCCCTGTCTGTCTGCTCCTGTGGAGCCACAGATTGTTCCTCCTGCGCCAGCCTTGCCTGCTCCCGCTCCTTTTCTCTTTTCTGCCTTAACCGTTCCTTCTGCGCTTCCGCCTGCGCCGGGTCACGCCATGCAATGCAGCCGTCCAGATTGGCCAGCAGATGCTGGCGGGCGGTGGAAAACTCATCGCCGTTCAGCCCCAGGCGCAAAAGCCAGGTGCGGAACGTGTACTTTTCATTGGTGGTCTGGGTTTTTCGCCTGCTGGCACAGGACTGGTTCAGCGCCTGCGCCCCAATCGCCAGACAGAATTGAACATACGCCTTGATTTTCCCGGCATGGAGCGTTCCATTAAACAAACGAAATTCCACCGTACCTTTCTGGAATACGGAGTGCAGGTTCAGGCAGTGATAGCGGCTGTTGTCATAGTGGTCATCACTCCGGCTGTCGCCATTGTACCAGATACGCTCCACGTCCTGCATGGAGCGGGGTCTGCGGCTGTTCAGTTCCTCCAGGAACCGGTGTTCCACTGGCTGGCACCAGCGGTGCTGGCGGGAAACCGATACCCCCAGCGCTTTATAAATCAAATCCTCCTTGGACGCCATGATGTTGGTGATGTTGCGGAGTGTACGGGCATCGAATGGGGATGCATCGATATGCACATGAATGCCGCAGCTCCCATTGGTGATGGCTCCATTCTCCTTGAGCTTGCGGATAATTTCCTGCACAGGAATAATATCCTCATACCGGCAGATTGGACTGACCATTTCGGTCTGATAGTCCCGGCTGGCAGATACTTTGTTCCGTCCCTCCTTGCGTTGTGCGGTGATACTTGCATCGCTCATAAATTTCCACTGGCGCCCCTGGCTGTCCAGCGCCGCATACGTGTCATAACCACTCCCTGTATAACTGGAGCTTGTGCCAAAGTATGCCGCACATACCTGGGCTGCTTTCTGGCGGGTAATGCCAGTCATCTCAATTTCGATGCCGAACCGCTGGTCTTTTAAGTCCATGTATGCTCACCTCCCATCCTTACCGTCCGCCCGCCTTTCCGAACAGCCTCGCCTTATGCTCCGGGGCATTGACCATCAGATTGTAGCGTTCATTTCCGCATTTATAGAGGCACACGCCGCGCTGCGGGTAGCGGATCAGGTTGTATTCGCTGTCCTCAAGCTGCAGGGTGTCCGTATAAAACTTTGCGTCAATGCTTCCTGCATTGAACAGGAACTGGTGGGTGGGGATGGAGAACAGGGGCTTGGTGTATTCCCGGATGCCGTCCAGATTGAAGTCCTCCAGGTTCTGGCTGGCGATGATCACCGCCGAGTCTTTCTTCCTTACACGCTTCATGAAGTTTCGGACATATTCCACGGCAGTCAGGTTGGAGAGGAACAGGTAAAATTCATCCAGGCTGGCGGCGGTGTTGCCCTCTGTGAGAAGCTCGTCGCTCATGAAAGACAGCACGTTGAACAGCAGGGCGTTCTTTAAGCTCCGGCTGGCCTGCAGCAGCCCCTTTACCCCAAAGGTGACAAAGCTGGAGTCCGTGATGTTGGTGTGTCCGTTGAAGAATTTGCTTTCCGCTCCCACACACATGGAGTTTAAACCCAGCAGGATGCTCTGGAGCATCTCTGCGGTGTAAAGCTGGCGCCTGCTCTCATCAAAGGCTTTGTACTCGGCCTCCATAAATGCATACAGGTCGGAGAGGATTGGGTAATCCTGCGGCTCCAGCCGGGCAAAGCCGCTCTGGTCAGTGATCCCCCATTTGGCATACAGCTTCTGGAGCATGATTTCGATCACATCAATCTCCCGGTCGGTAAAGTCCTTGTAGGTGCGGAAGAAATCCTTTAAAAAGCTGATGTGCTGGGACAGCCGGGAGCGGATTCGGAAGGTCTGGGGCGCGTCCAGATCCTCCGGGCTGCCGCTGTCATCCCATGTTTTCGGCTCCAGAGGGTTGATGATGTATTCGCCGCTCATCAGGTCAATGAAACAGCCGCCCAGGTTATTGGTGAGATCCTCGTACTCCATTTCGGGATCAAGCGCACACACCTTCATGCCCGATTCCCGCAGATTGATCAGCAGCAGCTTTAACAGATAGCTCTTGCCCTGGCCGGAGTTGCCAAGGATCAGGATGTTGGCGTTGGTCTTGTCATCGGCGCGGCGGTTAAAGTCCACCAGCACGTTGCTCCCGAACTTATCCCGCCCGATGTAGAACCCCTGGGGATCGGTCTTGCCGGAGTAGTTGAAGGGATACAGGTTTGCCACGCTGCTGGCAGGCAGCACCCGTTCAAACTGGTCACGGAACAGGTTCCAGCCGGTGGGCATCACGCACTGGAAGCCCTGCTGCTGACGGAGCATGAGGCGGTCAACGTTTAACTTGGAACGGATCAGCTCCGTCAGCACCTCCGTCTGCAGGAGCTTCAGCCGGTCAAGGTCATGGGCGCACAGCTCCAGATAAACAGCCGTATGCAGCAGCGGCTCCCGGTTGCGGTGCATCTGCGCCACAATGGTGGCCACATCCTGCAGGTTGCTCTCGGCAAGCACCGTCTGCTGGAGGTCGTTGGTGCTGCTCCTGTCCATGCGGTTCTTGTTGGCGGCGTTTGAAATGATCTTCTTTTCTTCAACCGGCGTAACATGCCGGGTGTAGATCCGCAGGGTGACGCCGTCCTTTTCCCCAAGATGGGACAGGATGGCCTGCTCATCCGTGGCCGTTGGGTATTCCCTGATTGACCAGACACAGCGGAACGTGTTGCCGCAGATGAAGTGGTCGGTTTCAAACTTGATGATGGAGGGGGCGATCATATCCAGAAAGGTCTGGATACGCACATCCTCTTTTTCTGCCGCAGGCGCGGCTTTGGCTCGTTTCAAATGGATACCTCCCTTAGTTTTGGGCATAAGAAAAGCGCCGGACACATTTTAAGTATCCGGCGCCATGCCGTTGTTCTTTTTCTGTTGTTATTGCAGCTTCATACCGCTAGTAATCCGGAATTTGTGAACAGCCTCCCTAATCCTCCGGAATAATCCAGCGCTCCCCATCGAAGTCCTCAAACCGCTCCGTGGTCACGTTCTGCTCATAATATACGGCGAGGATGCGCTTGATGTCCTCTCCGTCAGCCCTTTTTACGGAAAATCCCTGCTCCTTGAGGCTTTTTTCAATCCGGGAGAGGTAGGGGAACACCTCTGATTCCTTTTCGTCCTTCAGCCGGATGATAATCAGGAACTCACGGGCCGTAGCCATCTGCACCTGTATCCGGTCGAGATGGATCTGGTCTTTTTCAAGGAGCTTCCGCACCACGGGATTATCCTCCTGCTCCATTCTGGACCGCAAAAACCGCTTGTTGTCCTCGAAGCTCTCACGGCTGTTTAAGCACAGCATCTCGATTTCTGCCACGCCCTTGAGAACCGTCATCAGCGCATAGATTCTTGCGCCCACACTGGCCTCGGACAGCACGGAGATATTGGAGGGCTTCACGATGAAGTACACCAGCTCCCCCTCCCGGTAGGTCACAAGGCTGTAATCGGTGACAGCCTTTGCCCCGATAAGCTGACGGGTCGAGGCTTTCCGTTTTGCCTCTTTCTTTTCTGCTTTTCTGCTCATGCGCCGCACCTCCATTCAAATATCTGCTGGCGGGTAAAGAAAAAACCGTCGGCATATTTGATAAAATCCATGATGCTGGTATCCTCAAAGCGGATCGTCAGAAAGGCATATACCGCCGTCACCACGATGGGCGGGAAAAAGCCCGCCTGCGTCAGCGCCAGAATAGAAACCAGCGCACACACGCCAATCACGCCGATGTCCCGGAGCTGCCACAGCCACAGGGTTGCCTTGGATTTTAAGTTGTCAGGGTAGATATACATGGGTCACCTCCAATGAAAAAACCGCCGGGTTTTTGACTGCTTCGGCGGTTTTTGTAAGTTTTTCTTATTCGTTATCCGCTCCGGTTTCCCCGGCTGGTCCGCTTGTTTCTTTCTCCGGCTGTGCCGTTTCCGCAGCGGCCAGCGCCTGTTCAATCAGCCCGATTACAAAGTCCTTCTGACTCAGCCCGGTCAGCTTCAGATGCGCTTTAATCTGATTAAACAATTCCTCCGATACCTGAAATGCCAGTGTCCTTGTCCCATTTGCCATAATCTTATCCCCCTTCTCAAAGTGTTCCTTGATGATCATTTCGACATACTCACTAAGTTTCAGCTCCATTCTTTCCTGTTCCTCACGCACTCTGGCATGGAGACCGGCAGGGATCATGGCGCAGAGGTTTTTTCGGTTTTCCATCTTACTGCCCATCCTTTCTGATTTTTTACAAGCCAAGTATACCGACAATGTACGGGAATAGCTATGACGATACCCAACAAGGATTCACGGCAAACCAAAGCAAATGTACCAATGTTACACTGGCGGATTTTCCCCGCCCTTGATTCTGCGTAAAAAATAAGCGATGCCGCGCATGACAAAGTCCACACACGGTATCGCCACGCTGTTCCCCAGCGCCTTATATCTTGCCGAGTCCGAAGCGGCCGGTATCAGCGTCCATCCATCCGGAAACCCCTGCAGCCGTTCACATTCCAGCGGGGTGAGCCTGCGGATGAGGCTGCGTCTTTCCACGATGCACTTATCCTCCGACACAAACTGGTTGTTAACGCCTTTGTGGTCGCTGTAGCCAATCGTCCCCACCGTTTCCTGATAAGGCTGGCACACCAGATCCGTGGCGTCCTTGTGCTGTCTTGCGCTCTGGGTGGCTGCCACCTCATTTTCCAGAAATTCATCGCTCCGCTGTCTGGAGAACACAGCATGGTGATCCGTGGCTGTCAATGTGTATGCCACGTCAGGCTGGCAGCCAAGTCCGTTCCCGCCGTTCTGCGGCTCCCGGTCAATGGTATTGCCTGCGATACAGATGGTTTCCTGCAAAGGATGCCCTACCAGTGGAACATTATTTCCTCTGGTACCCATTCGGGCGGCAAGGGTTGGAGCCACGCCAAGAGGACCGTTATATCTTCCATCCTTCGGATGGTTCTCAAACAGCACCGACTGGTTATTTCCGCTCATACCGGCGCTTGCGGTAATGGTCGGGCAGACGCCCTCGCCGATTTCCGCACCGCCCTGCTGGGCTGCCATCACCAACGGCTGGTTATTTCCTCCCATTCCAAATCCTGCGGATACTGTCTGCGAAATTGTAACGGGACCTGTAAATCTTGAATCCTGCCCATGATTGTCAAATATCAGCGGCTGGTGTCCATGCTCCTGCGCCCGGAGTGTTCCAGCCATATCCTCCGTACAGTGCATCCGGCTTCCGCCCTGGTCATTCAGACACAAAACAGCGGGAGCGGTTCCTGTTTTTATGGTCGGGGCACATTCATCCTGATATCCGATTCCTCTGGCTTCCGCACCGGCATTTCCGCAAAAAGCAGCCGTCAGCACACAGGGATATCCCTGTCCTGCCTGACTGCCGCCTTTGGTAAGCGCCGTGTGGATTTCCGGTGTCAGAAAACAGCCGCCGTCCCCTTTGCTGGCGACGCCTGCGGCCTGCGGCTGTTCCGGCCGGGCCACCAGCGGCGGATGCCCGCCCATGCCCGCCCGGAGTGTGCATGTGATTTCTTCTGTAATATCCATCCGTTCGCCGCCCTGATCGTTGATGCACAGAACCGGCTCCTGCTTGACAAAGGTCTGCATCTGCATATTGCGGCTTGCCAGCAATGCGCCCGAAAGCCCGTGGAGGTCAATCACCTCATCACGCTGATTCACATGAAAGCTGCTTACCAGCTTTGTTTTAGCAGAAAGTTTTGTTGCTTTTTCTTCTGTCTTAATATACCCGTGTCCGCCGCCTTCCCCGCCATACAGGGAGGGCCATGTGCCGGTTTGTTCAAATATCCGGCGGCTCTGCACATCCCACGGCGTCAGACAAGCCCCGCCTGTATCATCAGCGCCTCCTTCAGTTGGGGCGGCAGCTCCTTGCCCCTCGCCTCGGCTCTGCGCAGTATCCCCAAACAGGCGGTCCTGCTCAAATAGTATTTCCCGTCCGCCTCTGCTTCTAAGATTTGCGACAATGAACACCCGCTCCCGG